>NZ_NKUG01000139.1 GCF_014845095.1 Methylobacterium bullatum
CGCGCCGGCACCACCTGGACTCCGTCGTCCAGGTGGTGCCGGCGCGGACCTACACGCCCGTTCCGGGGGCGCCCCCGGAACTCCTCGGCCTGATCGCCCTCTCCGGCCGCGTCGTCAGCGTGCTCAGCCTCGCGGGCGCCCTCTCGCGTCCGCTTCCCTCGCGGGCGGATTCTTCGCGGGCCGAGTCCTCGACGGCGACGGGCCACATCCTCGTCCTGCGCGGCGGCATCGCCCCCGTGGCCCTCGCCGTCGACCGGGTTCTCGCCGTCGCGGACGTGGACGGCGCGCTCACGACCGAACCGGTTCTCACGGGCGGCTTTGGTGCGGATGCGGTTTCGGGCTATGCACCGGCTCCCGGCCCGGAGGCCGCCCATCAGGGCGGAGAGGCCGGCTTCGTCGTCATCGATCTGCCGCGTCTCCTGCGGCGATACCTGCCTCAAGGCTGACGGCAAGGCTCCCCCGGAGCCTTTCCCGTCGAGCGGTTTCGGAGCGTCGCCCAGCGTGTCGATCTCGATCGGAAAACGGATCCTCATCGGCTTCGTCGCCATCACCCTGGTGATGGTGGGGCTCGGCGTCTACGCGCTGGGCCAGATCGGAGCCGTCCGCGACAATACCGCGACGATCGTCACGCGCGACCTCACCATCGCGCGCAAGCTCGACGATCTCGGCAACAAGTCGCGCGACCTCGGCAGCCTTCGCCGCAACGGCGTCATCGCGGCTTTGATGCGCAACCGCCCCGATGGCGAGATCGCCGCGAACGTCGATACCTGGCGCCGCGTGGCGTCCGAGGCGGAGGCGATCCTCGTCGACACCGTCCGCACCGCCGACGGCTATGGCGCCACGGCCCCCTCTCCCGAGCGCTCGGCGATCTGGAAGCGGCTCGGCGAGGCCGCCAGCGCCGCCGCGGCGGATTTCCGGAAGCTGCGCACCGCCAGCGAGGTGCAGCTCGCCGCCATCCTGGCCAAGGACGTCGAGGGGGTGGAAGCCCGCAACGACGATCTCAACCGCATCCAGGACGAGTTCCTGCGCGATCTCGACCGCACCCGCGACCTGCTCGACCAGGGAATCGATGCGGGCCAGCGCCGCTCCAGCGACATCTACGAGCGCAGCCTCGTCTCCATCGGCCTCATCCTCGCGCTCTGCGTCGTCCTGAGCATCGTGGTCACGGGCCTCATCCGCCGGGGCGTGGTCAAGCCCCTCGAAGAGGTCATGGCCTTCGCCGAGCATGTGGGGTCAGGCGACCTGACGCGGACGCTCGGGCGCACCGGCTCCGACGAGATCGGCCGCCTGGCATCGACCCTGAACACCATGGTCTCCGGCCTCGCCGACCTCGCCCGCACCAACCGGGCGGCCACCTCCGACCTCAATGCCGCCGCCGCCGAGATCCGCGCTTCCGCCCAGGAACAGGCGGCCAGCGTCGAGGAGCAGTTCGCGGCCGTGCAGGAGACCGCCGCCACGGTCGACGAGATCACCCATTCCGGCGCCCAGATCGGCAAGCGGGCGAGCGAGGTGATCGCCACCGCCCAATCCACCGCGCAGATCTCGCGGGCCGGCCTGCGGGCGGTGGCCGATACGGCCAAGGCCATGGACGCCATCCGCGAGCAGGCGGAGGCGGTGGCCGGCAACATCGTCTCGCTGAGCGAGAAGACCCAGGCGATCGGCGAGATCATCACCACCGTCAACGACATCTCGGAGCGCACCCACCTGCTGGCGCTCAACGCGGCGATCGAGGCGGCGGCGGCGGGCGAGAGCGGCCGGAGCTTCGCCGTCGTCGCCTCGGAGATGAAGCTGCTCGCCGATCAGGCCAAGGCGGCCACCGCGCAGGTGCGCACCATCCTCTCGGAGATCCAGCGGGGCATCAACACCTCGGTCATGCTCACCGAGGAGGCGGTCAAGCGCACCATGACCGGCAAGGCCCGCTCGGACACGACCCAGCGGACCATCGAGGAGATCACCGCCAAGGTCGAGGAGAGCGTCCAGACCTTCCAGCAGATCGTCGCCTCCACCAACCAGCAGCAGCTCGGCATCGAGCAGGTGATGGGCGCCCTCCAGAACATCCGGCAGGCGAGCCAGCAGACCGCCGCCGGGACCCGCGAGGTCGAGGCGGCCTCCGCCAATCTCACCGAACTCGCCCAGGCGCTCCTGACCCTCGCCGACCGATACCGGCACTGACGGGAGAGGCCGGGCGCAACCGACCGATGGATATCCGCCAGCAGCTCCTCGCGGCCTTCGAGGTCGAACATCGCGAGCATATCGATGCGATCCGCGCCGCCTTGGCCCATGTATCCTTGGCCCATGTCTCCTTGACCCACGTTTCCTTGGCCGGTGCGGTCGGGAACGTCCCTCCCGACTGGAACGACGTCTTCCGCCGGGCGCACAGCCTGAAGGGCGCCTCGCGGGCGGTGGACCTGCCGAAGGTCGAGGCCGTGGCCCATCGGCTCGAGACCCTGTTCGAGCGGATCGTCGCCGGCGACGCCGCCCTCGACCGTGAGGCGACGGGGGCCGTCCACCTCGCCCTGGACCGGATCGAGGCCTATGTCGCGGCCCTCAAGGGCGAAGCGGACCCGGCCATGCCGGCCGATGCGCTCGCGTCCCTCGATCGCTGCCTCGCCGGCCCGTCCCCGGTTCCCGCCGAGCCGCCGCCGGCCCGGCCGGATTCGCCTGCGGTCGGTATCCCGGCGCCATCGCCGCCGCAGAAGCCTCCACCGATCCCGGCCGAACCCACCGTCGATGCGGGCGCGCTCCTGCGCGTGCCCGCCGACGCGGTGGAGGCGATGACGCGGGCCTCGCATGAGCTGACCAGTGCGCTCGGCGCGGAATCCGTTGTGGCGGAGGGGCTGGCGAAGCTCCAGCGGGACGCCGCCGCCCTCGGCCGCCGGGCCGAAACCCTTCGCGGCGGCGAAGCCCGTAGCGGCAAGGGCCGATCCGAGCCCGGAGCGGACGCGTCCGGCCTCGACGCCATCAGGGCGGAGTTGCGCGGTTTCGAGACGGCGCTCCTCGCCCTCGCCCGCGATGCCGCGCTGCTCGGCCGTATCCGCACCGGCGCCATCGCCGCGGCGGACGCCGCCGCCGCCCGGATCGGACGGGAGGCCGAGCGACTGGCCCTCGTGCCGGCGGAGACCGTGTTCGGCGCGTTTCCCCGGGCGCTGCGCGACATGGCGCGCGAGGCCGGCCGGGAGATCGACGTCGTGACGCGCGGTCTCGACCTCCCCGTCGACCGCGCCATGCTTCAATCGCTGAAGGACCCGGTCCTCCACGCCCTGCGCAATGCCCTGAGCCATGGCGCGGAGCCGCCCGAGCAGCGTGAGCGCCGGGGCAAGCCGCCCGAACTCTCGATCACCCTCGACGTCGCCGTGCGCGGCGGCCGCTTGGTCATCGGCATCCATGACGACGGGCGCGGGCCTGACCTGCGCGCCATCGAGGCGACGGCGCGGGCGCGCGGCCTGATCGGTGGCGTCGACGGCGATCCCGATTCCTTCCTCGCCCTGGTGTTCGAACCCGGCTTCTCCACCGCCTCCGCCATCGACACCCTGTCCGGGCGGGGCATCGGCCTGTCCGTCGTCGCCGACACGGTCCGGCGTCTCGGCGGCAGTGTCCGGCTCGAACCGCGTGTCCCGGCCGGGACGTCGCTGATCATGCATCTCCCGCTGTCGGCGGCGCGGCGGACCCTGCTGCTGGTGGATGTCGGCGCCGCGATCTTCGCCCTGCCGAGCGCCAGCGTGGAGCGCCTCCTGCGCCTCGACCGGTCGAGCCTCTCCTCTGTGATGGGCCGGACCATGGTCCGTCTGCCGAGGGAGGGCGGCGAGGATCTGTCCCTGCCCCTGGTGGATCTGGCGGGCCTCATCGGGGTGGCGAGCGAGGACAACCGCCCGAGCGAGGGCCGCCCGGTGACGGCGGTGCTGATGCGCGCGGGCGGCCGGTCCTGGGCGATGCGGATCGATGCCCTGCGCGATGTCCGCAACCTTCTCGTCCTGCCGGCACCGCCCATCGGCGCCGATCCGCGCCTGATCTCGGGCACCGTCGTCCTGGGGGGCGATACGCCGGTCCTCGTCCTCGATCCCGACGGTCTGGCCGCCCGGGCGGGCGAGACGAGCCACGCGGCGCCGGAGCCCATCGACGAACCCTCCGGAACAGCCGCGCTCCCGCGACGTTCGACGATCCTGGTGGTCGACGATTCCATCACCACGCGAACCTTGGAGAAGGGCATCTTGGAATCGGCGGGCTACCGCGTCGTCGTCTGCGTCGACGGGCAGGACGCCCTCGACCGCCTGCGCGCCGGCATCGAACGGGTGGATCTGGTCGTGGCCGACGTGGAGATGCCGCGCCTCGACGGGTTCGGGCTGCTGAAGGCCCTGCGGGCGGACGAGGCCTTCGCCCGCCTTCCCCTGATCCTGATGACCTCACGGGGGGATGCCGACGATGTCGCACGGGGGCTCTCTCTCGGCGCCGACGCCTATCTGACGAAACAGACGTTCGACCAGCGCCAGCTTCTCGATACGATCGGGCAATTGTTGTGAGTGACGCCGAGCAGACACCGATCGAGACCCCTCCGGCGGCGAGGCGGGGCCCCCCCGTGCGCGTGATGCTGGTGGAGGATTCCCTCGTGGTCCGTGAGCTCCTGCGCCATATCGTCGGCCGCGACCCGCGCCTCGAAGTGGTGGCCGCCGTCGCGTCCGGCGAGGAAGCCCTCGCGGTGCTCCCCAATACCCGTCCCGACGTCATCTCGATGGATATCCGTCTCCCCGGCATCGACGGGCTGGAGACCACGCGCCGGATCATGGCCGAGCAGCCGACGCCCATCGTCGTCATCGCGGATTCGGTGGAGGATTCCTCCCTGCGCATCTCCATGAACGCGCTACGCGCCGGCGCACTCTCCGTGGTGGAAAAGCCGGTGGCGACGACGCATGCCGGCTACGATGCCGTCTCTTCAGAAATCTGCACGCAGCTGCGCATCATGGCCGAGGTGCCGGTGATCCGGCGTCGGCCGATCGGGTCGGAATGGGCCGGGCGCCGGGGTGCACCCCTGTCGCCGTCAGACCTCGCCGCGCCCCCGGCCGCCTCGAACGCCGCCAGCGTCCTGGCGATCGCCGCCTCCACCGGCGGCCCGCCTGCCCTCGCCCGCGTCATCGGAGGGTTGCCCGACGGGTTCCCGCTTCCCGTCCTCGTGGTCCAGCATATGGGGCCGGCCTTCATGGAGGGATTCGCCTCCTGGCTGAACGGAGTCGTCTCCCTCCCGGTCAGGCTCGCCGCCGATGGCGAGCGGGCCGAGGCCGGACATGTCTACGTGGCGCCGGGCGACCGGCACCTCGAATGGGCGCCCGGAGGGCACCTGCGCCTCCTCGATGCGGCGCCCGTCGGCGGCCAGCGCCCGGCCGCCACCGTCCTGTTCTCCTCGGTGGCCCGCCATGCCGGGGCGCGCGGCATCGGCGTCCTTCTCACCGGCATGGGCGAGGATGGCGCCACGGGCCTCCTCGCCATGCGCCAGGCCGGTGCCCAGACCGTGGCCGAACACGAGAGTACCGCCGTCGTGTTCGGCATGCCGGCGGCAGCGATTCGCCTCTCGGGAGCCTCCGCGATCCTCCCCCTCGACCAGGTCGCTCCCCATCTCGTCCGCCTCGCCTTGCCCGGCCTCGCGGCGAAGGACCCCTTCGCATGAGCGGGATCGGCAGTCCCGACGGTACCCTCCCCCGGCCCCGGATCCTGCTCGTCGAGGATTCCGAGACGCAGGCGCTGGAACTGCGCCTGCTCCTGGAGAGCCACGGTTTCTCGGTGGAGCGCTGCCCAACGGCGGAGATGGCCCTCGACCATCTCAACACCCGCCTGCCCGACCTCGTCGTGGCCGATCACCACCTGCCGGGTATGAACGGCGACGAGTTCACCCGCCAGCTTCGCCTGTCCCTGCGCACCCGCGCTTTGCCCCTGCTGATGCTCACCGGCGCCCGCGACGGCGAACGCCAGGGGCTGGAGAGCGGCGCCGACGCCTATGTGGCGAAATCCGCCGACCGGGATATCCTGATCCTGCGCATCCGCGCCCTCCTGCGTGAGCGCCAGGGGGGCGCTGCCTCCGGCGACGGTCCGGGCGTCTCGGCGTTTCGGCGCGGCCGCGTCCTCGTGGTCGACGGCAGCGCTACCTATCGGACCTTCCTTGCCGGCCTTCTTGCCCATGAGGGCCACGAGGTCCGTACCGCCGCCACCCACGACGCCGCCCTCGCCGCCCTCGACGAGGCCGATGCCGCCTTCGATTGCGTGACCATCGACCTCCTCGGCCCCGCCTATGACGGCCTCGCGTTGTGCAGGGCCATCGACCGGCGCCGCGCGGCGGGGATCGAGGCACGGGAGGCGGGAGCGCCGACCTTCCACCTCGTCGGCATCGCCGGCAGCGCCCCGGCCAAGGATTTCCTGGTCGAAGCCTATGCGGCCGGGGCCGACGACGTGGTCTCGAAGGCCGACGGCGAAGTCCTCGTCATCCGCGTCAGGGGCCTCGTCCGGCGCAAGCTGCTGGAAGAAGACGACCGCCGCATCGCCGGCGAGTTCGGCGCCCGCGAGCGAGCGCTCGAACGCGCGCGCGCCGAGGCCGAGGCGGCCGAGGCGCGTGCCGCCCTGGCCGGTGCCCTCGAACAGGCCAACCGGGATCTCGCCACCGCCAACCGCAAGCTCACGGATGCCCAGGCCAAGCTGGTCCAGGCCGCCAAGATGGCGTCCCTCGGCGAACTCGTTGCCGGCATCGCCCATGAGATCAACAATCCCCTCGCCTTCATCTTGGCGCATCAGGGCACGGTCGAGCGCCTGCTCGGCGAGATCGCGGAATCCGAGGCGGAACTCGCCTCGCACCGGTCGCTCGCCAAATGCCGCGACCGCGTGGGTTCCATGCGGATGGGCCTCACGCGCATCCAGGATCTCGTGCTGAACCTGCGCAAGTTCTCGCGCCTCGACGAAGGCGAGCGCACCCTCGTCAACGTTCCCGAATCGATCGAGACGGTGCTCGCCCTGATCCAGCACAAGCTCGGGACGCGGATTACCGTCGAACGCGACTTCTCGGGCCGGCCCGAGATCCACTGCACCCCCGCCCTTCTCAATCAGGTCG
The DNA here is from genome assembly GCF_014845095.1 of Methylobacterium bullatum. Taxonomy (GTDB): domain Bacteria; phylum Pseudomonadota; class Alphaproteobacteria; order Rhizobiales; family Beijerinckiaceae; genus Methylobacterium; species Methylobacterium bullatum. The sequence continues at coordinate 7,085 of NZ_NKUG01000139.1, forward strand.
TCATGAACATCCTCGGCAATGCCGCCGATGCCATGCCGGAATCCGGCACCATCTCCATCGTCACCCAGGAATTGCCCGAGACGGACGTGATCCGTATCAGCGATACCGGACCCGGCATTCCCGAGACCCTGCGGGAAAAGATATTCGAGCCCTTCTTCACCACGAAGCCCGTGGGCGCGGGAACGGGTCTCGGGCTGGCGATTGCATACAGCGTGGTACAGGCGCATAGCGGCTCGCTCAGCGTGGAGACGGCCGAAGGGGGGGGAGCCTGTTTCGTGATCGGCATTCCGCGGCAGGCAGCGTAGACATGGTCAAAGGCACGATCCTCGCCGTCGATGACGAGCCGGACATCCTGATCGCCCTCGAAGACCTGTTCGAGGACGATTACACGGTCATCACCACGACGAAGCCGTCCGAGGCCCTCGAGATCCTCAGGGCGAGCCCGGACATCGCCGTCATCCTCTCCGATCAGCGGATGCCCGGCATGACCGGCGACGTCATGCTGGCCGAGGCCCGGGCGTTCCACGACGCGCAGACGATCCTGCTCACCGGCTATGCCGATATGAGCGCCGTCGTCGCCGCTCTCAACCGGGGTGGCATCACCGGCTACGTCACCAAGCCGTGGGACCCCGTCCTGCTGCGCTCCACCGTCCGTCAGGCCTTCGAGCGCCACAGCCTCGCCCGCGAGCTCGCCACCGAGCGCGCTCTGCTCCTCGGGCTCCTCGACAATGCGGAAGACGCCATCGCGTTCAAGGACAAGGAGGGCCGCTTCGTCCGCCTCAACGCGCGCAAGGCCGGACGACTCGGCCACACCGTCGCCGAGTGCCTCGGACGCACCAGGGAGGAGATCGAGGGCAGGCCGAGTGGGGAGAGCGCCGCGCGCGAAGCCGACCGCGCCGCGATCGCGAGCGGAAGCATCTCCGAGACGGTGTCCGCCGAGGGACCTGTCGGCGCCGAGCGCTGGAGCCATGTCACCCGCGTGCCGATTCGCGGTGCCGCCGGCGCCATCACCCACCTCGCCACCATCGAGCGGGACGTCACCGAGCAGAAGAACCTGGAGGCGCGCCTGCGCCAGTCGGACAAGATGCAGGCTCTGGGCACCCTCGCGGGCGGAATCGCCCACGACTTCAACAACCTTCTCACCGCGATCCTGGGCAGCCTCGAACTCGTCGGCCCCAAGATCGTCGATCAGCCGCGGGTCCAGCGCCTGGTCACCAACGCGACGCAGGCCGCGCAGCGCGGCGCGTCTTTGACGAAGCGCCTCCTCAGCTTCAGCCGGGCGCGCGACCTGCGGCCCCGATCGGTGGACGTGAATGCCCTCGTCGCCGGGATGGACGTGCTGCTCGGCGGGAGCCTCGGCGGGCTCGTCAGCGTGACCACCGACCTCGACGCCGCCCATCCGGCGGCCCGGGTCGATCCCGACCAGCTGGAACTCGCCATCCTCAACCTCTGCATCAATGCGCGTGACGCCATGCCGGACGGCGGATCGATCGCCATCGCCACGGGCGCGGTGACGGTGACCGACGATCCCGACCTGACGGCCGGAGACTACGTCACCGTGACGATCACCGATTCGGGCATGGGCATCCCGCCCGAGATCCTGGCGCGGGTCTGCGAGCCGTTCTTCACCACCAAGTCGGTGGGCCAGGGCACCGGCCTCGGCCTCGCCATGGTGTTCGGCCTCACCCAGCAGTCGCAGGGCAAGCTGCGCATTACGAGCGAAGTCGAGAAGGGCACGACGGTCGAGCTGTTTCTCCCCCGCGCGGACCTCGCCGAGGAGAGACCGCCGCTCGCCGCCGCGACGGCGCCACGCGCCGTGAGTCCGGCGCGTATCCTCGTGGTGGACGACGATGCCGAAGTCCGGCACGTCACCGCCTCCTTCCTCAACACCTTCGGCTACACCGAGACCGAAGCGGCGGACGGGGCGGCGGCGGTGGCCCTGTTGGAGCGCTCCTCCTTCGACCTCATCGTGGCGGACCTCGCCATGCCCGGAATGACGGGCGTCGAACTCGCGGAGATCGTGCGGCGGCGCTGGTCGACCGTCCCGATCCTCATCGTGACCGGCCATGCCGAGGCGATCCCGATCCCCGAGGACCTGCCGGTTCTGCGCAAGCCCTTCGAATCGGCCGATCTCGCCGCTCTTGTGTCGGGGATGCTCGTCTCCGCAACGTGAGCCCCCGTGCCTCCGCTCGGAACGTTTCGTGCGGGGGACCGAACCGATGGTCCGGGTGACGCGGGCAAGAAAAAAGGCGGCCCAGGGGCCGCCTTTCTGCCGTCGGATAGGGGGAGCCGAGGCTTACGCCGCGTCGGAGACCTGCGACGGACCCGAATCCAGGCCGCGGGCATCCACGTCGCGGTCGACGAACTCGATCACGGCGAGCGGCGCGTTGTCGCCGTAGCGGAAACCGGCCTTCATGATGCGGCAATAACCACCCGGACGGGCGTTGTAGCGCGGGCCGAGGACGGCGAAGAGCTTGCGGACCATGGCCTCGTCGCGGATCTGCGACATGGCGAGGCGGCGCGTGTGCAGGCTGTCGATCTTGCCCAGGGTGATGAGCTTCTCGATGACCGGACGCAGATCCTTGGCCTTCGGCAGCGTGGTGATGATCTGCTCGTGCTTGATCAGCGCGGCGGACATGTTGGCGAACATCGCCTTGCGGTGTTCGGTGGTGCGGTTGAAGCGACGACCGCGAAATCCATGACGCATCTGGCTGTTCCTTGCTTATCTGGCCGCCGTGCCACGGTACGGCCGAGCGCCCCATGATTGGGACTGTTCATTCCGCATGACCCCGCGGCGGGATTCTTCGGGAGTTCGCGTTCGCACGAACCCCCGACGTGTCGGCCAAACAAACGGCGCCGGGATGCGCCCGTAAGGTTCGGCCCGAGGCGGCTTCGCCTCCGCCTCAGTAGTGCTCTTCGAAGCGCTTGGCGAGATCTTCGATGTTCTCCGGCGGCCAGCCGGGGATGTCCATGCCGAGATGGAGACCCATCGCGGCCAGGACTTCCTTGATCTCGTTGAGCGACTTGCGGCCGAAGTTCGGGGTGCGCAGCATTTCGCCCTCCGACTTCTGGATGAGGTCGCCGATATAGACGATGTTGTCGTTCTTCAGGCAATTCGCCGAACGGACCGACAGTTCGAGCTCGTCGACCTTCTTGAGCAGGGCCGGATTGAAGGGGAGCTGCGGCGCGAGCGGCTGCGCCTCTTCCTTGCGGGGCTCCTCGAAGTTCACGAACACCTGGAGCTGGTCCTGGAGGATGCGCGCGGCGTAGGCCAGCGCGTCCTCCGGCGACACGGCGCCGTTGGTCTCGATCGTCATCGTCAGCTTGTCCTTGTCGAGATCCTGGCCCTCGCGGGTGGTCTCGATGCGGTAGGACACCTTGGTGACCGGCGAGAACAGGGCGTCCACCGGGATCAGGCCGATCGGCGCGTCCTCGGGGCGGTTGCGCTCGGCCGGGACGTAGCCCTTGCCGGTGGCGACGGTGAATTCCATCCGGATTTCGGCGCCGTCGTCGAGGGTACAGATGACGAGTTCGGGATTGAGAATCTGGATATCGCCGACGGCTGCGATGTCGCCGGCGGTGACGGTGCCCGGACCGGTCTTGCGCAGGGTGAGGCGCTTGGGCGCTTCGGTCTGCGACCGGATCGCGATGGTCTTGATGTTGAGGACGATGTCGGTGACGTCCTCACGCACGCCGGGGATCGACGAGAACTCGTGCAGCACGCCGTCGATCTGGACCGAGGTCACGGCCGCGCCCTGGAGCGACGACAGGAGAACCCGGCGCAGGGAGTTGCCGAGGGTGGTGCCGAAGCCGCGCTCGAGGGGCTCGGCGACGACGGTGGCGACCCGCTTGGGGTCATGCCCGGTCGAAACCTGGAGCTTGTTCGGCTTGATGAGCTCTTGCCAGTTCTTCTGTATGACCACGGTCCTACCTCTCGCACTTCCGACACGAGCCACTGCAGTGGTCGGTCCTTGAGCCCTTCCCGCGCATCGCCTTGCACGGCTCGGTCTCGAAAATCATGTGCCCGCGAAGTGGCGGGCGGTTAGTGGGCCGCGACCCAGAGTTCCGGGACGAAGCTGTAGGCCCCGCCGTCCCGCGCCACGTAGCCGAGCGCCGGAAATTCCAGATGGCCGCCGGTGACGAAGGTTCTCTCGCTCGAGACCTCATCCAGCATCCGCTTGCGCACCGCTCTCGCCCGATCCGGATCCACGTCGAAGACCATCGTGGCCTCCGGTCGCTTGAACTGGATCGCTGGCAGATGGACGATATCCGCCCACATCAGGAGGGACGCCGAGCCCGACACGATGCGAAAGCCGGTATGACCCGGCGTATGCCCCGGCAAGGGAACCGCCGTGATGCCCGGAAGGACCTCACCATCGGTCATCGTCCGCACGCGGCCGGCATAGGGGGCCACCGCCTTCTGCGCGTTCTGGAAATACGGCCGGGCTCCCTCGGGAGCCCGTGAGATCGCGTCGTCCGCCAGCCAGTGAGCGGTCTCGGCCTGATGCAGGACGAGTTCGGCATTGGGATAGGCGGCCGAACCGTCCTTATGAATCAAGCCACCGGCATGATCGGGATGGAGATGCGTGAGCAGCACCGTCTCGATATCGCTCGGGCTGACCCCGGTCGCCGCGAGTGCTGCCGGAATGTAACCGAGCGTGTCGCCACCGAAATGACCCATGCCCGAATCGATGAGGATCGGCTTCCGGCCGGGCGCCTCGATCAGGAAGGCGTTGAGCGTGATCCGAGGAGCCTGCGCACGAAAGCCGGCCGCCTGAAGCGAACCGGCCTCGTCCGACCCGATCCCGGTGACGAGATCGAGGGAGCCTTGAAGGTAACCGTCATTCAGAACGGTGACGGTCAGATCGCCAAGGCTCCAGCGTAGAACGCCGGGGAGCGCCTTCACGGCATCGGGCACACGTTTCTCCGCTTTCACACCAAGGGGCCGGGCAACGAACCGGTATCAGACGCGACGACGCTTGCGCGGACGGCAGCCGTTATGCGGAATCGACGTCACGTCGCGGATGGAGGTCACGGTGAAGCCGGCCGCCTGCAGCGCGCGGAGCGCCGATTCACGGCCCGAACCGGGACCGGACACCTCGACCTCGAGGGTGCGCATGCCGTGCTCGGAAGCCTTGCGGGCCGCGTCCTCGGCGGCGACCTGGGCGGCGTAAGGGGTCGACTTGCGCGAGCCCTTGAAGCCCATGGCGCCGGCGGACGACCAGGAGATGGTGTTGCCCTGCGCATCGGTGATGGTGATCATCGTGTTGTTGAACGAGGCGTTCACATGGGCGACGCCCGACACGATGTTCTTGCGTTCGCGGCGGCGAATGCGGGTTGCTTCCTTGGCCATTGTCTCTCGTCTCGTCCTTCAGGCGCGCCCGTCATTCCAGGCGCTCGGGATTTTTGCGGTATCGGCGGCGCGGATCTGGATGACCGAGCCGCCATACGGGCTGCCGATAGCGGGCCACCCGGCGCGACAGACGGGAGGCGGAGCGAAAAGCTGCCTCCCAATCTTATAAAATTACTTCTTCTTGCCGGCGATCGGCTTCGACTTGCCCTTGCGGGTGCGCGCATTGGTATGCGTACGCTGACCACGGACGGGCAGATTGCGGCGGTGACGCAGGCCACGGTAGCAGCCGAGATCCATCAGACGCTTGATGTTCATCGACACTTCACGGCGCAGATCGCCCTCGACGATGTAGTCGCGGTCGATCGTCTCGCGGATCGACAGCACTTCGGCGTCGGTCAGCTGGTTCACGCGGCGCTCGGCGGGGATGCCCACCTTGCCGGTGATCTCTTCGGCCTTCTTCGCGCCGATGCCGTGGATGTACTGGAGCGCGATGACGACGCGCTTGTTGGTCGGGATGTTGACGCCTGCGATACGGGCCAAGGTCTCACTCCATTGGGCGCTCGGACGCTGCGGTCCGGCCCTGCTGTGTCACGCGCGTCCGGTGGAGGCCGGCCCCTGCGCGCCGCCCATAACGACAAATCGGCCCGCAGCGCCTCTTTAACGAAGGCACTCCAGACCCATCACGCATGGACGAATAGGGGCCTGCTAGCGCGACCCGACGATATTGTCAACGACCACCGAGTCGACGATTTCAGGATGCGGTGGTGCTGGCCAGAGGTTCGAGGAGAGCCATCACCTCGTTCGTCACCTCGTCCACCGGCTTCATGCCGTCGACGGTCCGAAGCATGCCGAGGCTCGCATAATAGGCCGAGAGCGGCGCCGTCTGCGCGCGGAAGGCGGAAAGGCGCGTCTTGAACACTTCGGGCGTGTCGTCCTTGCGGACGGGTTCCCCGCGTGCGGCGGTCTCGGCGGCGCGCTTGGCGATGCGCCCGACGAGGATCTCCTCGTTCACAGCGAACTCGACGACCGTATCCAGCTGCAGGTTCTTCTCGGCCAGCATCCTGTCCAGGGCCGCAGCCTGCTCCACCGTGCGGGGGAACCCGTCGAGGATAAAGCCGGGGCGGGCATCCGCCTCTTCGATCCGGTCGGCCACGATTCCGACCACGACGGAATCCGGAACCAGTCCACCGCTCTCCATGATCGACTTCGCTTCGAGGCCGACGGGGGTACCGGCGGCCACGGCCGCGCGCAGCATGTCACCCGTGGAAAGCTGCGGAATGCCGAAACGCTCGACGATCCGGGCCGACTGGGTTCCCTTACCGGCTCCAGGTGGTCCGAGCAGAATTATCCGCATAGCGTCGTTGTCCTCGTCCGGTAGCCGCGTCGGGCGTTGGGGTTCTGGCGTTCAGGGCACGGAGAAGACGATGCCTGCCGGCATCGTCCTGGTCGATCGGCGTCGTCTGGGGCGCCTCAGCGGCGCCGGGTGGCGCCGCGCAGCTTCGCCTTCTTCACGAGGCCCTCATACTGGTGGGCCATCAGATGTCCATGCACCTGGGCCACCGTATCCATCGTCACCGATACGACGATGAGAAGCGAGGTGCCGCCGAATCCGAGGCTCGCCGATGCGTAGGAGGCCAGGATCTCCGGCACAAGGCAGACGAAAGTCAAATACAGGGCGCCGATCAGCGTGATGCGCGTCAGCACCTTGTCGATGAAGGTGGCGGTCCGCTCGCCCGGACGGATGCCGGGAATGAAGCCGCCCTGCTTCTTCAGGTTGTCCGCCGTCTCCTGCGGATTGAAGACGACCGCCGTGTAGAAGAACGCGAAGAAGATGATCAGCGCCGCGTAGAGAACCATGTAGAGCGGCCGGCCATGGCCGAGATAGGTCGTGATGGTGGCCAGCACCCCGGTGCCGCCGTTATTGGCCGAGAAGCTCGCCACGGTGGCGGGCAGCAGGAGCAGCGACGAGGCGAAGATCGGCGGGATGACGCCGGCGGTGTTCAGCTTCAGCGGCAGGAACGAGGTCTGACCCTCGTACATGCGGTTGCCGACCTGGCGCTTGGGGTAGTTGATGAGAAGCCGGCGCTGGGCCCGCTCCATGAACACGATGAAGTAGACGAGGACGATGGCCGCCAGGCCGACGCCGAGGATCACGGCGGCGGACAGCGCACCGGTCCGGCTCAGTTCGAGCGCACCCACGATGGCGGTGGGCAGATGGGCGACGATGCCGGCGAAGATGATGAGGGAGGAGCCGTTGCCGATGCCGCGCGACGTGATCTGCTCGCCGATCCACATCAGGAACAGGGTTCCGCCCGTGAGCGTGATGACGGTGGACAGGATGAAGAACGGGCCGGGATCGATCGCGGCGCTCGAACTCTGGAGGCCGAAGGCGATGCCCCAGCTCTGGACCAGCGCCAGCACCACCGTGAGATAACGGGTATACTGGTTGATGACCTTCCGACCGGATTCCCCCTCCTTCTTCAGCGTCTCCAGGCTCGGGATCACCGAGGTGAGAAGCTGAATGATGATGGAGGCCGAGATGTACGGCATGATGTTGAGGGCGAAGATCGCCATGCGCTCGACGGCACCGCCGGAGAACATGTTGAACAGCCCGAGGACGCCGCCGGCCTGCTGCTGGAAGTTCCGCGCGAACTGCTCTGGGTCGATGCCGGGAATCGGGATGTAGGTGCCGAGGCGGAACACCACGAGCGCACCCAGCGTGAACCAGATGCGCTTCTTGAGCTCGTCGGCCTTGGCGATGGCCCCGAAATTGAGGTTCGCGGCAAGCTGCTCGGCGGCTGAGGCCATGGCACCCGTTCCTGAGATAGATCCAGATTGGGGGTTGAAGCACCCCCGAACAAACTGAAACGGCGGCCACGCGCAGGTCGCACGGGCCGCCGCTCAGAGCTTCGACTTAAAGTCTGCCCCGACGCTACGCAACAGCGGCGTCGGAAGACTTATTCCGCGGCAGGCTTGCCGCGGGTGGAGATGCCGGCACCGTAAGCGACGTTGACCGTGCCGCCGATCTTCTCGACAGCCTCGACCGCCGACTTCGACGCGCGGGTGACCTCGAAGGAGAGCTTCGCGGTCAATTCGCCGACGCCGAGCAGCTTCACGCCGTCACGGGGACGGGCGATGATTCCGGCGGTGACGAGGGACTCAACCGTGACGACCGCCGAAGCATCGAGACGGCCGGCATCGACAGCCTGCTGGACGCGACCGAGGTTCACCTCGTTCAGGTCCGTGGAATACAGATTGTTGAAGCCGCGCTTGGGCAGGCGACGGTGAAGCGGCATCTGGCCGCCCTCGAAGCCCTTGATCGAGACGCCGGTACGGGCCTTCTGACCCTTGACGCCGCGACCAGCGGTCTTGCCCTTGCCGGAGCCGATGCCCCGGCCGACGCGCATCCGGTTCTTGGTCGCGCCGTCGTTATCGTGGATTTCGTTCAGTTTCATGATGCCCTCCCTCAGGCCGCGTCGTCGAGGACGCGCACGAGGTGGTGCACCTTGCGGATCATTCCGCGCACGGAGGGAGTATCCTCCAGCGTGGCCACCCGGTGCAGCTTGTTGAGCTTGAGGCCGATCAGCGTCGCACGCTGGTCGCCCTCGCGGCGGATCGGCGAGCCGATCTGCTCGACGCGGAGAGTCTTCGTTGCCATTGCACCCTCCCCTTAAGCGACTGCGGCTTCGGACAGGTCGGACGGATCGGCATCGCGGCGGCGAGCCTGAAGCGTCGACACCTTGAGACCCCGACGGGCCGCGACGGCGCGCGGGCTGTCCTCGTTCTTCAGCGCCTCGAAGGTGGCGCGGACGAGGTTGTAGGGGTTCGACGAGCCGAGCGACTTGGCCACGACGTCCTGCATGCCCAGCGTCTCGAAGACGGCGCGCATCGGGCCGCCGGCGATGATGCCGGTACCCTGGGGGGCGGCGCGCAGGATGACCTTGCCGGCGCCGTGACGTCCGTAGACGTCGTGATGGAGGGTGCGGCCCTCGCGCAGGGCGACACGGACGAGACCGCGCTTGGCGGCTTCCGTGGCCTTGCGGATGGCTTCCGGCACTTCACGTGCCTTGCCGTGGCCGAAGCCGACGCGACCTTTCTGATCGCCAACGACGACGAGGGCGGCGAAACCGAAGCGACGGCCACCCTTCACCACCTTGGCGACGCGGTTGATGTGGACGAGCTTGTCCACGAATTCGCTGTCGCGCTCCTCGCGCTCATCGCGGCGGCCGCGGCCACCGCCTTCCCGTTCACGTGCCATGTTTGAATCCTGTCTCACTGACGCGGGCGGCGGAGCCCGCTCGCTTGATAGCTTGTCCGAGGGACGGCCTGTGCCGCCCCTCCCCGCCTGGTCTTAGAACTCGAGGCCACCCTCACGGGCGGCGTCGGCGAGCGCCTTGACGCGCCCGTGATAGATGTAGCCCGAACGGTCGAAGATCACCCTGGTGACTCCGGCGGCCTTGGCGCGCTCGGCGACGAGCTTGCCGACTGCCGCGGCCGCTGCCGTATCGGCACCGGTCTTCAGGCCCGAGCGGAGATCCTTGTCGAGGGTCGAGGCGGCGGCGAGGGTCTTGCCCTCGGCGTCGTCGATGACCTGAACGTAGATCTGCTTGGAGGAACGGAACACCGAGAGCCGGGGCCGTCCATTCGCCGCCGCCCGCAGCGCGCGGCGCACACGCGCCTTGCGGCGGTCGAGTGCATCGATTTTGCGTGACATGATGGCCGGCCCTTACTTCTTCTTGCCTTCCTTGCGGAAGATGAACTCACCCGCGTACCGCACGCCCTTGCCCTTGTAGGGCTCGGGACCGCGATAATCGCGAATCTCGGCTGCCACCTGTCCCACCACCTGCCGGTCGATGCCGGAGATGACGATCTCGGTGGGCTTGGGCACCGCGATCGTGATCCCGACCGGGATCTCGTACTCGATGTCGTGGCTGTAGCCGAGGGAGAGCTTGAGGGCCTTGCCGGCCATGGCGGCACGATAGCCGACGCCGGTGATCTCGAGCTTCTTCTCGAACCCCTTGGAGACGCCCTCGACGAGGTTCGCCACCTGAGCCCGGGAGGTGCCCCACAGCGAGCGGGCCTCCTTGGTCTGGTTCTTGGGCAGCACCGAGACGGCGCCGTCCTCGAACTTCACGTCCACCACATTGGGGACGACATATTTGAGCTCACCCTTGGAGCCCTTCATCGTTACCGTCTGACCGGTCACCGTGGCCGTCACACCGGACGGGACGGGAACGGGCTTCTTGCCTACGCGAGACATTGCCTTTCCTCCAAGTCCGAGATCAGAACACCTTGCAGAGCACTTCGCCGCCGACGTTGCGCTCACGCGCCTCGTGGTCGGCCATGACGCCCTGCGGGGTGGACACGATGGTGACGCCGAGACCATCGGCGACGCGGGGAAGTTCGGTCACGGCCGAATAGACACGGCGGCCGGGCTTCGAGACGCGCTGGATCGAGCGGATGACGGGCTGGCCGTCATAGTACTTGAGCTCGATCGAGAACTCGGTGCGGCCGTTGCCGAAATCGGTCGTGGCGTAATCGCGGATGTAGCCCTCGGCCTTGAGGACGTCGAGAACGCTCGCACGGAGACGCGAGCCGGGCGTCTGAACGACGTTGCGGCGGCGCATCTGACCGTTGCGGATGCGGGTGAGCATATCACCCACGGGATCGTTGACCATGGTGTCTGCTCCTTACCAGCTGGACTTGACCAGACCGGGGATGAGACCCCGATTGCCAAGTTCCCGAAGCGCCACGCGCGAGATGCCCATCTTGCGGTAGAAAGCGCGGGGACGTCCCGTGATGCCGCAACGGTTGCGGACCCGGGTCGCCGACGAGTTGCGGGGCAGTTCCGCGAGCTTGAGGCGCGCCTCGAAGCGCTCCTCCATCTCGAGGCCTTCGTTGTTGGCCGTGGCAAGGAGGGCCTTACGCTTGGCGGCGAACCGCTTCACGAGTTCCTTGCGGTGGTTGTTCTTCTCGACTGAGCTTTTCTTTGCCATGTCTCTCTCCAGTGTCCGCGTCTAAGCGCTTTTCAGCACTTACTGCCGGAACGGGAATCGGAATTGCGAGAGGAGCGCGCGTGCCTCGGCATCGGTGCGAGCCGACGTCTGGATCACGATGTCCATGCCCCAGGTGGCATCGGCCTTGTCGTAGGAGATCTCCGGGAACACCAGGTGCTCCTTGAGGCCCAACGCGTAGTTGCCGTTGCCGTCGAACGAACGGGGGTTCAGGCCGCGGAAGTCACGAACGCGCGGGAGCGCGATGGTGATCAGGCGGTCCATGAACTCGTACATCCGGTGCTTGCGCAGGGTGACCTTGCAGCCGATCGGCATGCCTTCGCGGACCTTGAAGGTCGCGATGGCCTTGCGGGCCTTGGTGATGACCGGCTTCTGGCCGGCGATCAGAGCAAGGTCGCCGGCGGCGACGGTGGCCTTCTTGGAATCGGCGGTGGACTCGCCGACGCCCATGTTGATCACGATCTTCTCGATGACCGGAACCTGCATGGGGTTCTTGTAGCCGAACTCTTCGATCAGCTTCTGGCGGACGACCTCATCGTAATGCTTGCGCAGACGAGGGGTGTACGCGTCGTTGTTCTTCTCAGCCATCGATCAGATCCCCCGAGCGCTTGGCGAACCGGACCTTGCGGCCGTCGTCGAGAATGCGGAAACCAACGCGCGTCGGCTGACCGTCCTTGGGGTCGGCGATCGCGATGTTGGACAGATGAATCGCGGCTTCCTTGGAGATGATGCCGCCTTCCTGGTTCTGCGTCTGCTTCTGGTGCTTCTTGACCAGATTGACCCCGCGCACGAGCGCACGGTCTTCCTTCGGCATCACCTGGATGACCTCGCCGGAGCGACCCTTGTCGCGTCCGGTGAGAATGACGACCTTGTCGCCCTTCTTGACTTTGGCAGCCATCACAGCACCTCCGGAGCGAGCGAGATGATCTTCATGTGGTTCCGGGCGCGCAACTCGCGCGGCACGGGTCCGAAGATACGGGTGCCGATCGGCTCTTTCTGATTGTTGATCAGGACAGCGGCGTTCTTGTCGAACCGGATCACGGATCCGTCGGCGCGCTTCACTTCCTTGGCGGTGCGAACGACGACGGCTTTCATGACGTCGCCCTTCTTCACGCGGCCGCGGGGAATGGCCTCCTTCACCGAGACGACGATGATATCGCCGACACCGGCATACTTGCGCTTCGACCCGCCGAGAACCTTGATGCACATCACGCGACGCGCACCAGAATTGTCGGCGACGTCCAGATTCGTCTGCATCTGGATCACGAGAGTGACCTTTCCTTGTTTCAGACGGGTTTCCGCACACGGACGGTATTGTCCGGCGGACGACGTCTGATGGGGATCTGATGTCCCCGGCTCATATAGAAGGACCGCGCATTCGGCGTTTCTCAACGCCGGCGCGGTCACCGCGGTCCAGGGTGCGAACACCCTTTTGCATGTCGCGAAGGACGGCCTATTACTAGAGAGGGAAGCGCGGCGCAAGAGCAAAGACGCGCAGCCGCGCTGCAGACGGCAATCCAGGACGGGTCTTCATCGAAAGGCCCGACCGGTCGTATCCGACGCCGGGAGCCATCCTGATTCGCACCGTTGATGACGAGCGTGGGAGAGCGGAACTGAATGCTCGGCGGATTTGAGCAAGTGTTCGCGGTCGAAGCCATCTGATTCGGTGACGCTCGATCAGTCGGATAGGGCGACCGACAAGAAGTCATGCACCTCGGCGAATCGCTCGTTCTTCCCGGCTAGGCACAAGACGCAAAAAAGCGGGCGCAGAAGCTGCGCCCGCTTTAACAAAACTGCATCGGTCTCACGCTTCGGCGGAAGGTGCTTCCACGGCGGCTGCGCCACCTTCGATGAGCTTCCAGGTCTTGGTCTTCGAGAAAGGACGGCATTCCTCGATCGACACGGTCTGGCCGACCTTGGCAATGTTGGTCTCGTCGTGGGCGTGATAGTTCTTCGAACGACGGACGGTCTTCTTCATCACCGGATGGGTGAAGCGACGCTCCACCTTCACGACGATGGTCTTCTCGCCCTTGTCGCTGACGACGACGCCCTGCAATACGCGCTTCGGCATGGTGTACTCCTCAGGCCTGCGCGGACTTCAGCGTCTTCTGACGCTGGAGAGTGCGAACGCGGGCGATATCGCGGCGGACCTCACGGACGCGGGCGACGTTCTCGAGCTGGCCGGTGGCGCCCTGGAAGCGCAGGTTGAACTGCTCCTTCTTCAGGTTCAGCAGCTCATCGTTCAGCTGATCGGGCGACAGGGCGGCCAGATCCGACTGTCTCTGTGACGACTTCATGATCCCCTCCCCTTAGTCAGCGATGCGCTGAACGACGCGCGTGCGGATCGGGAGCTTCGCCGCACCGAGGCGCAGGGCCTCTTTGGCGATGTCCTCGGCGACGCCGTCGACTTCGAACATGATACGTCCGGGATGCACGCGGGCAGCCCAGAACTCGGGTGCACCCTTACCGGAGCCCATGCGGACTTCGGTGGGCTTCGCCGTGACCGGAACGTCCGGGAAGATCCGGATCCAGACACGGCCCTGGCGCTTCATCTCACGGGTGATCGCGCGGCGGGCCGCCTCGATCTGACGTGCGGTGATGCGCTCGGGCTCGATGGCCTTCAGGCCAAACGTCCCGAAATTGAGGTCGAAGCCGCCCTTGGCCGCACCGTGGATGCGACCCTTGAACTGCTTACGGAACCTGGTCTTCTTGGGTTGCAACATGGCAGCCTCTCAACACCTTCTATGGCTAACGGGCGTACGCGATCACGCCTCAGGCGTGTTCGCGCCGGCCGCGCTCGCGGCCACCCTCGCCATCGCGCTCGCGACGTCCGCCCGAACGGCCGCCTTCTTCCTGAGCGCGCTTGTCCTGCGCCATCGGGTCGTGCTCGAGGATTTCGCCCTTGAACACCCACACCTTGATTCCGCACGTCCCGTAGGTCGTGAAGGCGGTCGCCACGCCGTAATCGACATCCGCGCGCAGGGTATGCAGTGGGACGCGACCTTCGCGGTACCATTCCTGACGAGCGATCTCAGCGCCGCCGAGGCGACCCGAGCAATTGATCCGGATGCCTTCGGCACCGAGACGCATGGCCGACTGCACGGCGCGCTTCATGGCACGACGGAAGGCGACACGACGCTCGAGCTGCTGGGCGATCGAATCGGCCACCAGGGTGGCATCGATCTCGGGCTTGCGCACCTCGACGATGTTGATCGTCACGTCGGCCTTGGTCAGGGTGCCGACGAGCTTGCGCAGCTTCTCGATATCCGCGCCCTTCTTGCCGATCACCACGCCCGGACGGCCCGAGTGGATGGTGACGCGGCACTTCCGGTGCGGACGCTCGATGACGATCTTGGACACGGCAGCCTGCTTCAGCTGCTTCATGAGGGCGGCGCGGATGGCGACGTCCTCGTGCATGAGTTTCGCGTATTCACCCTTCTGGGCGAACCAGCGGGAGTCCCAGGTTCGGTTGATACCGAGCCGCAGACCGATCGGATTGACTTTCTGGCCCATCAGGTCCTCCTCACGCCGCTTCGGCGGTCGGGACTTCGCGCACCACGATGGTGAGGTTCGCGAAGGGCTTCAGGATGCGGGCGCCGCGGCCACGGGCACGAGCGTGGAAACGCTTGAGCACGAGGGCCTTGCCGACGAAGGCCTCGGAGACGACGAGATCGTCGACATCGAGGTCATGGTTGTTCTCGGCATTGGCGATGGCGCTCTCGAGGCACTTCTTGACCTCGCGGGCGATCCGCTTGCGGGAGAATTCCAGGTCGGCCAGAGCCGACTCGACCTTCTTACCGCGGATGAGTTGCGCAACGAGATTGAGCTTCTGAGGGCTCACGCGCAGCATGCGCGCGACGGCCTTCGCCTCGTTCTCGGGGAGCGCGCGGGGGGTGGCTTGCTTGCCCATCTCAGCGCCTCTTCGCCTTCTTGTCGGCTGCGTGGCCGTGGAAGGTACGGGTCGGCGAGAACTCGCCGAACTTATGACCGACCATCTCCTCGGACACGTAGACCGGGATATGCTTCTGTCCGTTGTGCACACCGAAGGTGAGCCCGACGAACTGCGGCAGGATCGTGGAGCGACGGCTCCAGATCTTGATGACTTCGTTGCGGCTGGATCCGCGAGCGGTCTCAGCCTTCTTGAGGAGGTAGCCGTCGATGAACGGCCCCTTCCAGAGCGAGCGTGCCATGAGGGTTACTTCTTGCGGTTGTGACGGCTGGCGAGGATGAAGACATCGGTCCGCTTGTTCGAGCGGGTCTTCTTCCCCTTGGTGGGCACGCCCCAGGGCGTGACCGGGTTACGGCCGCCCGAGGTACGACCCTCACCGCCGCCGTGCGGGTGATCGACCGGGTTCATGGCAACGCCGCGAACGTGCGGGCGCTTGCCGAGCCAGCGATTGCGGCCGGCCTTGCCGAGCGAGATGTTCATGTGGTCCGGGTTCGACACCGCACCGACACTGGCGAAGCAATTGCCGTGGACCAGGCGCTGCTCACCCGAGTTTAGACGCAGGGTGACGTATCCCTGGTCGCGCCCGACGATCTGGGCGTAGTTCCCGGCGGAGCGGGCGATCGCGCCGCCCTTACCGATCTTCAGCTCGACATTGTGGACGATCGTGCCCACCGGCATGTTGCCGACCGGGCCGGCATTGCCCGGCTTGATGTCGACCTGCTCGGCGGCGATCACCTTGTCGCCCGGCGACAGACGCTGGGGAGCCAGGATGTAGCTCTGCACGCCGTCGGGGAACGTGATCAGCGCGATGAACGCCGTGCGGTTGGGATCGTACTCGATCCGCTCCACGGTGGCGGCCACGCCGAGCTGCTCGCGACGCTTGAAATCGACGTTGCGCAGGGTGCGCTTGTGACCACCGCCGCGGAAGCGGACGGTGATGCGACCGAGGTTGTTGCGGCCGCCGGACGACGACTTGCCCTCGGTGAGTTTCTTGACCGGCTTGCCCTTGTAGAGCTCACGGCGGTCGACGAGCACGAGCTGGCGAAGGCTCGGCGTGACCGGTTTGAATGTCTTCAAGGCCATCGGCTTGATCCTAACGCTTTTCGTGTCAGAGCCCGGTCGTGACGTCGATCGTTTCACCCTCGGCGAGGGTCACGATCGCTTTCTTCACGTCCGAACGCTGTCCGCGAAGCCCGCGGAAAATCTTCTTCTTGCCCTTGGTGACGAGCGTGTTCACGCCCGTGACCTTGACGTCGAACAGCTTCTCGACCGCCTCTTTGATCTGCGGCTTGGTAGCCTTCGGAGAGACCCGGAAGACGACCTTGTTCTGCTCGGTGAGGTTCGTCGCCTTCTCGGTGATGACCGGGGAGACGATGATGTCGTAGTGGCGCGGATCGGCACTCATTTGAATCGCGCCTCCAGCGCATCGATCGCTGCGCGCGTCAGCACGAGCTTGTCGCGACGCAGGATGTCGTAGACGTTGATGCCCTGGACCGGCAGGACGTCGATCTGCGGGATGTTGCGGGCGGCGCGACCGAAGTTCACGTCGACCTCGGCACCGCTGATGATTAGCGCGCTGGACAGGCCCATCTTTTCGAAGCGCTCGACCAGGTTACGGGTCTTGCCGTCGGCGAGCGTCACGTCGTCCACGATGATGAGGGTCTCGGCCTTCACTTTGGCGGACAGGGCGTGACGGAGAGCCAGGGCGCGGACCTTCTTGGGCAGGTCGTGAGCATGGCTGCGCACGACCGGACCGAAGGCACGTCCACCGCCGCGGAACTGCGGAGCGGAGGCTGCGCCGTGACGAGCGTTACCGGTGCCCTTCTGCTTGTACAGCTTCTTGCGCGTGCGGTTGACGTCCGAGCGGTTCTTGACCGCATGGGTGCCGGCCTGACGCTTGGCGAGCTGCCAGCGCACCATACGCTGGAGAAGGTCGGCGCGGGGCTCGAGACCGAAGATGGTCTCGTCCAGGTCGATGGACCCGGCGCCGTCGCCGTCGAGAGTGGTGATATCGAGCTTCATCACGCGTTCTCCTCGGAAGCGGGAGCCTCGGGAGCCGGAGCTTCGGTGGCGGGAGCAGCGGAAGAACCGTTTTCACGGAACTTGCCCGGCTGCGGCACGTCGGCGGGGAGCTTGCGCTTCACCGCGTCGCGGATCTGGATCCAGCCGCCGGCGACACCGGGAACGGCGCCTTCGACGAGGATGAGGCCACGCTCGGGATCCGTGCGCACGACGCGCAGGTTCTGGGTCGTGACCCGGTCGACGCCCATGTGACCGGGCATCTTCTTGTTCTTGAAGGTCTTGCCCGGGTCCTGGCGGCCACCGGTCGAACCGATCGAACGGTGCGAGATGGACACGCCGTGGGTGGCGCGCAGACCGCCGAAGTTCCAGCGCTTCATACCGCCGGCGAAGCCCTTACCCGTGGTCGTGCCCGTCACGTCGACGAACTGGCCGGGGATGAAGTGGTCGGCGGTGATTTCGGCACCGACCGGGATCAGCGCGTCCTCGGACACGCGGAACTCGGCGAGCTTCTGCTTGGGCTCGACCTTGGCGACCGCGAACCGGCCGCGCTCGGCAGCCGACACGTTCTTCACCTTGGCCTTGCCGACGCCGACCTGAAGGGCGACGTAGCCGTTCTTCTCGACGGTACGGTGGGCGACCACCTGGCATTGATCGATTTTAAGCACTGTCACGGGTACATGTTCGCCAGCATCCGTAAAGATGCGGGTCATGCCGACCTTCTGTGCAATGACGCCTGAGCGCATAGGTGTCTCCCTCGCGCGATTCTACGGTAAGCTCTAAATCCCCGCGGGACTTAGAGCTTGATCTCCACGTCCACGCCGGCGGCGAGGTCGAGCTTCATCAGCGCGTCCACGGTCTGCGGCGTCGGATCGACGATATCGAGGACGCGCTTGTGGGTGCGCATCTCGAACTGCTCGCGCGACTTCTTGTCGATGTGCGGCGAGCGGTTGACGGTGAACTTCTCGATATGCGTCGGAAGCGGGATCGGACCACGAATGGTCGCGCCGGTGCGCTTGGCCGTCGACACGATCTCGCGGGTCGAGGCATCGAGGATGCGATGATCGAACGCCTTGAGGCGAATGCGGATATTCTGACCGTTCATGACCTGAAACCTTGGCGGGACTTAAGAAGGGGCGGGCGCGAGGACCCGCCCCTCTGTCGATCCCAGCAGACTGAGCGTACCGAACTTAATCGTTGATGGCTGCGACGACGCCTGCGCCGACGGTGCGACCGCCTTCACGGATGGCGAAGCGGAGCTTCTCTTCCATGGCGACGGGGACGATGAGGGTGACGTCCATGGTGACGCTGTCACCGGGCATCACCATCTCGGTGCCCTCGGGCAGTTCGCAGACACCGGTCACGTCGGTGGTGCGGAAGTAGAACTGGGGCCGGTAGTTGGTGAAGAACGGGGTGTGGCGACCGCCCTCCTCCTTGGTGAGGATGTAGGCTTCGGCCTTGAACTTGGTGTGGGGCTTGACCGAGCCGGGCTTGCACACGACCTGGCCGCGCTCGACGTCCTCGCGCTTGGTGCCGCGCAGGAGCACGCCGACATTGTCGCCGGCCTGGCCCTGGTCGAGCAGCTTGCGGAACATCTCGACGCCCGTGACCGTGGTGGTCTGGGTGTCGCGGATGCCGACGATCTCCACGGTCTCGCCGACCTTGACGATGCCGCGCTCGACGCGGCCCGTCACCACGGTGCCGCGGCCCGAGATCGAGAACACGTCCTCGATCGGCATCAGGAACGGCTTGTCGATCGGACGCTCCGGCTGCGGGATGTAGGCGTCCACCGACTCCATCAGCTTCAGCACGGCGTCGTGGCCGACGGCCTTGTCGCCGTTGTCGAGGGCGACCTTGGCCGAGCCCTTGGTGATCGGGATGTCGTCGCCGGGGAAGTCGTACTTGGAGAGGAGCTCGCGCACCTCCATCTCGACGAGCTCGAGGAGCTCCTCGTCGTCGACGAGGTCGACCTTGTTGAGGAACACCACCAGGGCCGGCACGCCGACCTGACGGGCGAGCAGGATGTGCTCGCGGGTCTGCGGCATCGGGCCGTCGGCGGCCGACACGACCAGGATCGCGCCGTCCATCTGGGCGGCACCGGTGATCATGTTCTTCACGTAATCGGCGTGGCCGGGGCAATCGACGTGGGCGTAGTGACGGTTGGCCGTCTCGTACTCGACGTGGGCCGTCGAGATCGTGATGCCGCGGGCCTTCTCCTCGGGGGCCTTGTCGATCTGGTCGTAGGCCGTGAACGTCGCGCCACCCGACTCCGCCAGGACCTTCGTGATCGCCGCCGTCAGCGACGTCTTGCCGTGGTCGACGTGACCGATCGTGCCGATGTTGCAGTGCGGCTTGGTGCGGGCAAACTTCTCTTTGGCCATCGT
>NZ_NKUG01000014.1 GCF_014845095.1 Methylobacterium bullatum
TTGGCGGTGGGCACCGCCACCACGGCGGCGGGGGCGGGCTCCGCCTGCGGACGCACGCGCAGCACCAGCGCGTTGTCCAGGGGCTGGCGGGTGAGGGGGTCGATCTCATAGGCGGCGGCGGGCGAGGCCCAGACACCAACCATGCAGGCGAGCCCGGACAGGGCGGGGGCGATACGGCGCATCAAAGCCTCTCGAAGGCAGGCGAAACGTGGGGGAAACACGGTCGGTAACGCGACGCAGGATACCGTTTTCCGATCGCCAAGACGTAAACGCTGCCGCCCCAAAGCCAAGCTGAATTCGCGATGAAGCGATGGTTGCGCCGGGGTCGTGACTCCGTGGCCACAGTGTGGCGGCTTAGCCGTATTCGCAGGGATTATTATCCGGGGGCCAGGTCGGCCGGGAACAATCTCCGACGCGGCGGAACCCGATCCGCGCCGGACGTCGTGGTCCTCCGGATCAGACCGCGTCGAGGCCGAGGTCGATGATCGGCGCGCTATGGGTGATCCAGCCGCTGGAGATCAGGTCGACGCCGGAGGCGGCGATGGCGCCCACCGTCTCGCGGTTGATGCGGCCCGAGGCCTCCGCGATGGCGCGCCCGTCGATCATCCGCACGGCCTCGCGCAGCTGGTCCGGGCTCATGTTGTCGAGGAGCACCGCATCGGCGCGGACCGACAGAGCCTCGGCCAGCTGATCCAGCGTGTCGACCTCGATCTCGATCTTCACGAGGTGGCCGGAATAGGCCCTCGCCCGCTCGATGGCGGGAACGATCCCGCCGGCCACGGCGACGTGGTTGTCCTTGATGAGCACGGCATCGTCGAGGCCGTAGCGGTGGTTGGAGCCGCCCCCGGCCCGGACCGCGTGTTTCTCCAGGGAGCGCAGGCCGGGCGTGGTCTTGCGGGTGCAGACGATCCGCGCCTTGCCGTGCGGCCGGGCCGCCTCCACGAGCCCTGCCGTGGCGGTGGCCACGCCGGACATGCGGCACAGGAGGTTCAAAGCCACGCGCTCGGCGGTGAGGATGGCGCGCGCCGGACCGTCGAGACGGATCACCACGTCACCGGGCGAGACCCGCGCGCCGTCGCCCCGTTCGACCACGACCGACACGGCCGGGTCGATGAGCGCGAAGGCGATGATGGCCGCGTCGACGCCGGAGATCACCCCGTCCTGCCGGGCCGCGATGACGCCGGAGAGGCGGGCATCGGCGGGCACGATCGCGTCGGTGGTGATGTCGCCGGCCCGGCCGAGATCTTCCAGCAAAGCCGCGCGGACGATCGGCTCCACGAGGAGGCGGGGGAGGGGGACGAGACGGGCATCGCTCATGGGGTCGCTCGTAAGATGGTCGCTGGAAGGGGGCCGACGGTCTCGGTCGTCCGATCTAAACCGGAGCGACCGTATCGGCCGAGACGGTCTCCGCGATCCGCCAGACCTCGGCCAGGGTCACGTCGCTATGGCGGGCCGGTGCCTGCTCCGGGTAGTCGCTGCGCCAATGGGCACCCCGGCTTTCGTGGCGAGACAGCGCCGAGGTCGCGACCATCAACCCGGTGAGGGCCGCGTCGGAGCCCTGCCTCGCCGCCGGCGCGAGGTCGCGCACAGCATCGGTGAGACCATCGGCGTCACGCACCACCCCGACATCGGCTTCCATGACTTGGCGGATCGCGTCGTGATCGGCCTCGTCGTGCCGGCGTGGCTCGGCCATCACCGCCGGACCGGGGGCGGGCACGGAGGCGACGGCCTCGGCGATCCAGGGGGCGAAAGCCATCGCCTCGAGGAGGGAGTTGCTGGCGAGGCGGTTCGCGCCGTGCAGGCCGGTGGAGGCGACCTCGCCGCAGGCGAATAGGCCGGGCACGGTGCTGGCGCCGGTGCCGTCCACCTTGATGCCGCCCATATGGTAATGCGCCGCCGGGCGCACGGGGATCGGCTGGCGCTGCGGATCGATGCCGGAGGCGGCGCAGAGGCCCGCCACGGTG
Source organism: Methylobacterium bullatum (assembly GCF_014845095.1). Lineage (GTDB taxonomy): Bacteria > Pseudomonadota > Alphaproteobacteria > Rhizobiales > Beijerinckiaceae > Methylobacterium > Methylobacterium bullatum. Next base: position 1,965 of record NZ_NKUG01000014.1, read on the forward strand.
GGGAACCGCGTTGCCATGCGCGCGCCGAGGGCACCGCGACAATCGAGGAAGACCTCGGTGCCGCGCCGCCGCGCCTGGAAGATCGCGCGGGCGACCACGTCGCGAGGCGCGAGATCGCCCCCGGCGATGCCCGCCATCACCGGCTCGCTATTCGCATCGATCAGCCGCGCGCCCTCGCCGCGCAGGGCTTCGGTGGCGAGCGGCATCGGGTCCAGCCCCACCGAGATGGCGGTGGGGTGGAACTGCACGAACTCCATGTCGCGCAGGGTCGCCCCGGCGCGGGCCGCGAATGCAAGCCCCCGGCCGGTGGCGCCGCGCGGGTTTGTGGTGGAGGCGTAGAGGGAGCCGAGCCCTCCGGTGGCGAGCACCACCGACCGCGCGGCGAGCCGCACCGAGGCACCGTCGCGCTCACAGACGAGGCCGGCGACGGCGCCGCTCCCGTCCTGCAGCAGGCCGCGGACATCGGCGACCAGGATCTCGATGGACGGCGTCAGCGCCACGGCCTTCAGCAGCGTGTCGAGCACCATCCGCCCGGTGGAATCCCCGCCAGCCCGGACGATGCGGCGGCGTGAATGCGCCGCTTCGAGGCCGAGCGCCAGGGTGTCGGCGGCGTCCCGGTCGAAGGGCGCGCCGAGGCCGACGAGCCACTCGATCAGGCCCGGGCCGGCTTGCGCCACCCGCAGGGCGACGGCCGGGTCGGTGAGGCCGGCGCCTGCGGCCTCCGTGTCCGCCGCATGCAGTGCGGCGGCATCGTCCTCCGCCATGGCGGCGGCGATGCCGCCCTGCGCCCAGCCGGTCGCCGTGCCGCTTCCCAGGGGAGAAGCGGTGACGAGGGTGACCGGGCGGGGGCTGAGCCGCAAGGCCGTGGCGAGGCCGGCGACGCCGGCGCCGACGACGATCACACGGTCCGAGCCGGGGAGGGTGAAGGAGAACGGGGAATGCGCGTTCATCGCGGACGCACCGCGAGCATGCGCTCCACCGCCGCGCGGGCGCGCTCGGCGAGTTCCGGCTCCACCGTCACCTCGTGGGTGAGGGTCTCCAGCGCATGCCGGATGTTCCGCAGCGACATCCGCTTCATGTGCGGGCACAGGTTGCAGGGCTTGATGAACTCGATATCCGGGTTGGCGGCGGCGATGTTGTCGCCCATGGAGCACTCGGTGACGAGCACCACCTGACGCGGCCGCTTCTCGGTGACGAAGTTCATCATCATCGCGGTCGAACCCGAGAAGTCCGAGGCCGCCACCACGTCGGGCGGGCATTCCGGATGGGCGATGACGGTGACGCCGGGATAGCTCTCGCGCACCTCGTCGATGTCGGCGGGGGTGAACTGCTCGTGGACCTCGCAATGGCCGGCCCAGGTGAGGATCTCGACCTCGGGCACCAGAACCTGGACGTTCTGCGCCAGGAACTCGTCGGGGATCATCAGGACGCGCGGCGCATTGAGCGAGCGCACCACGTCCACCGCGTTGCCGGAGGTGCAGCACACGTCCGATTCCGCCTTCACGGCGGCGGAGGTGTTGACGTAGGTCACGATCGGCACGCCGGGATACTTTTCGCGCAAGCCCCGCACGTCGGCGGCGGTGATCGAGTCGGCGAGCGAACACCCGGCCCGCATGTCGGGGATCAGGACGGTCTTGCCCGGATTGAGCAGCTTGGCCGTCTCCGCCATGAAATGGACGCCGGCCAGCACGATCACGTCGGCATCCACGTTGATCGCCTCGCGGGCCAGCGCCAGGCTGTCGCCGACGATGTCCGACACCGTGTGGAAGATCTCGGGCGCCTGGTAGTTATGGGCGAGAATCACCGCGTTGCGGGTCTTCTTCAGCTCCAGGATCGCCGCGACGTCGTCGGCCAGGGCCGGCCATTCGATGGCCGGGACGTGCCGGCTCACGCGGGCGTAGATCTCGGGAAGAGGCAGGGTCGAAACCCGGTCGATCGGAAAACTCGTGGCCGCCATGGACGCGTCCTCATATATGCTCAATCTGAGCATTGTGCCGACTAACGTAGGCGCGCGAGATACGCTTGTCTAGATATGCTGAGCCTGAGCATATTCATTTTGCAGTGCGATATTGTGCAAACGTCATCCTCAGCCACCGCCGTCCCTTCCTGCATGGTCGAGCGCGATAGTTCCTGATCGCATGCAGGGACGATCAGACGTCGAGCCCCGGTTCGGTCCGATAGGCACGATGCAGCAGGGCGGCGAGGTCGCCGGATCGCGGCAGGCTGGCGGTGCCGATGGACGCGACGGCGACTCCCGGCGTCCACGAATTCATCGCGACGGCTCCGGAAAACTCGCCGAGTCCGTCCGCCGCTACGACCGCCTCGCGCTGGGGGACACCGAGGGCGGACAATCGACGGCGGAGGATCCCCATCGTGACCCCGGCGAGGATGCCGGCCTGCGGCCATGTCACCGACACTCCGTCCCAGAATGCCAGGTTCCAGATCGTCGCTTCGCCGATCCTCCCCTGACGATCGACGAAGGCGGCATCGTCGAAGCCCTGCCGGGCGGCCTCGCGCAGGAGATGGGTCTTGGCCGACTCGCCCACATGCTTGACCTCCGGGCGCCAGCGCTCATGCGGCGTGAGGGCCAGTTTCAGCGGGCCGGCGGGGCCGTCATTCGGCGGAAAGGTCCGGACCAGGATCGAGCACTCATCGGTTGCATCGCCGGTGCGGAATTCTCCGCTACGCGAAAACACTGTCGCGGTGAGCGACAGGTCACCGGGTGCGTCCGCCACGGCGATCCGAAGCGCGTCTCTCATGCGCTCCTCCGCCATGATGCGGCCGAACAGCGCCTGCGACCCGTCGTGAAGGCGATCCAGATGAAGGTCCAACCCCCTCACGCGGCGGTCACGGACCTGCATGGCAGTAAAATGCGCGAACCCGGCGAAGGCGAGGGGGGCGAGGTCGGAGGCGGTGGCGGTCCGCCCGTCGATCCAGGCGTGGCTACCGAAGACGTCTGTCATGAAACACGCTCCCGATCGGTTTCCATCGAAGAGCCGCAGCCTTAATCCGTGACAGCACTGTCAGGGTCAACGGCCAATGCGGATCGGGACGCTATCGAAGCGCACGGGCGTCAGCGTGCGCATGCTGCGCTATTACGAAGGGGAGGGGCTGCTCACGCCGGAGCGCACCGGCGCCGGGTATCGCGATTACACGCCGCTGGACGAGGACATTGTCCGGCGGATCAGGACACTCGGCGCGGCCGGGATGACGTTGCCGGTCATCCGCGAGTTCTTGCCCTGTGCGCTGGCCGGGCGCGGCGCATTCGAACCCTGCGACGAGCTTCGGCAGACGTTGCGCCGGCACATCGCGCAGGTGGACGAGCGCATCACCGAACTGGCGAAGAGCCGCAGCCTGCTGGAATCGATCCTGGCCACGATGTAGTCCCGCCGGGCCATTGCCGCGTCGCCGAGGCCGACCCGCGCCCCGGCACGCGCTGCGTCAGGACGACCGCCGCGACGGGGTCAGCCGGAACCCCGGCGCCGGGCGCTCCAGCAGCACCTCGCGGCGGAAACGGACGAGGCGGGCGGGCCGCCCTGCGGCGCCGCTCGTGACTTCGTCGGTCTCCTCCACCAGCCCCTGCTGGGCCACGAGCCGACGAAAGTTCTGCTTGTGGAGATTGGCGCCGGACAGGGCCTCCACGGTGCGCTGCAGCTGGAACAGGGTGAAGGTCGGCGGCATCAGCTCGAACACCACGGGGCGATACTTGATCTTGCCGCGCAGCCGCCCGATCGCCGTGGCGAGCACGCGGCGATGATCGAAGGTCATGGGGCGCCCCGTCGTGGCGATATCCGTGGCGTGTGCCTCGCCGGCCTGCCCCTGCGCTTCGGGAATCAGCCCGGCCTCGAACAGGAGTTCGTAGCGTTCGAGCACGCGCTCCTCGTTCCAGGCTCCGCCGCCGATGCCGAAGGTGAGCCCGAGCCTGTCCTCGCGCCGGCGCCTGATCTTGGAATCCACCGCCCCGGCGGCCCAGGCCAGGAGCTTGGCCTCGATGCCGTCCAGGGTCTCGGGCCGGCCGGCGCGCCAATCCTCCCAGGGCAGGAACGCATACCAATTGTGCCACGACGCGTCGGGGAGGGAGGCCGAGCGCATCTCCCGCACGAGGGCGAGGTAGGCCACGGACAGGGAGTGGAGGCCGGCCGAATCGTCGCCCTGCCGGTCGCGGTCGCCGAAGGTGTAGAGCTGCTCCACATAGCCGAGGCGCTGCTGCGTCTGGCGTTCCACCCAGGCGCGCAGGCCGCGCTCCAGCGTGGGGTGCTCCGGCACGAGGGGGCCTGCCGGCAACCCGGTCTCACGGCCCGTGGCCTGGCCCGGAACCCGCACCGTGAGGGCGCGTGGCTCACCGTCCGTCGCCGCGACGATGACGGCGACGAGCCCGACCGCCGACGGATTGGGAAGCGCGCCGGTCGCCTCCACCGCAAACCCGTCCTGCGCCCTCGTCACCTGTCCCGCCCCCCGGTCCGTGAATGGGTCTCATGGCAGATTGTGTGCCGGAATCAACGCGCGACAGGGTGCGCGCGTCGCCTCACGCCTTGGCGGGCACCAGCCGGGCCGGGTTGCCGACCACCGTCGCGCCGGGCGCCACGTCGCGGGTGACGACGGCGCCGGCCCCGATGATCGCATGGTCGCCCACCGTGACGCCGGGCAAGATCAGCGCGCCGCCGCCGATCCAGACGTTGCGGCCGATCGCGATGGGGCGGGCGAATTCCAGCCCGGCCTCGCGCGCCTCCGCCTCGCGGGGATGGTCCGCCGTGAGGATCTGGACACCCGGCCCGATCTGCGTCCGGTCGCCGATCGTCACCGTGGTGCAATCGAGGATGACGCAGTTGAAGTTCAGGAAGACGTGAGCGCCGATGCGGATGTTGAAGCCGTAATCGCAATGGAACGGCGGCCGGATCACCGCCCCGTCGCCGACCCCCGCCAAAATCTCGCGCAGCAGCACCCGGCGCTCGTCGGCGGGACGCCCGAGCATGGCGTTGTAGCGCGCGAGCCAGACCTGGCAGGCGCGCAGGTCGGCACCGAGTTCCGCGTCGTCGGGGTGATAGAGTTCCCCCGCGATCATCTTCTGCTTCGGCGTGCGCCCGGCTTCGGTGGTCATGCCAGTCTCCGTGCTTCGTGGATGCGGGGAGTAGGCCGATGGGCCGAGGCCGGCAAGCGAGGTCCAGTTGGATCGGTCCTGCGTGGCACGGTCGCCGGAGGCGTCGACACGGTTCGGGAACAGCTTACCGTAGGGCAGCGAGGAGATGCCGAGTACGGTCACCTCAAGGTCGACCTCGTCGCCGAGAGCGTAGCAGAACACCGCAACCCCGGCGCAATCGATCACGACTCCTTCGGGGCTCGTGGCCGACAGCGCGTTCCAAATGAGAACTTCGTCGCCCTCCGCCTCGTCCGGCGGAACGGTCCGCACGAAAGCGTCGAAGCCGGCGGCGGGGAAGAAGCGGCCGAACGCGACGCCCATCGGCGGATCGCCGCTTTCCAGTTCGGAATGACCGATGACCTCTCCGTGCGCGACGATGCCGTACATGGCCTTCACCCGCATCCGTTTTCGCTCGCAGGTGCCTGCGGCGCCTCGCCCGTGTCGGTCCGCAGGATGAACTCGGCCCGCTCCCGCACCGAGGGCGAGTGGTCCCCGAGGAGCCGCGTGGCGTAGGTACGGGCCTCTGGACGCCCCTTCAGGCGATACATGGCACCCTCGAGGGCCACACGCCGCACGGCGGCGGAGCGATCGGCGATGCCCTGGGCGATCACGGCGTCGAGTCCGGGCTCCACCGTGAGGGGCCGCGCGTCGTAGACGAACACGAGACGGCGCCGGCCTATCGACTTGTCCACCCATTGCCAGTCGCGGCCCACCGGCCAGGAGGCCTTGCCCTCGACCAGCAGCGAGAGCGCCGCCGCGCGTGCGGCAGGCTGCACCGCCTCGGCGGCCACCCTCAGGAGGTACGGGTCGAGCGCGGGTGTTCGCGAGACGGCGCGCAGCACCCGCGCGACCGGTCCCGTCATCTGCCCGATCAACAGGTCCGCCAGACGCGCAGTGACGTCCGGGCGGCCGAAGGCCTCGTCGAGAACCGCGCGCTCGCCGCTCCACCGGGACCAGCCGAGCCGTTGAAGGTGGAGGGCGGCCGCGCAGCGCGCCACCACCTCGGGGGGCGTGCGCGGAAAGCAGCGCCGCGCGCAGGCCATGGCGGCCGCGCGCACCGGCGCGGACCAGTCGTTCAGCCGCCATGCCACCGCCGCGAACAGGAACGGCGAGGGCAGGCCGTCGGAGAGGCGCGCCAGGGCGGACTCGCGCATGCGTCCGTCCCGGTGGAACAGAAACAGGAGGGCGAGGTCCGGTGACCGGGCGAGCAGTTCCGAATCGGTGCGCGGCTTGCCGAACCACCGCCGGCGGGACGGGAGCGGCTCCCGGTGGAGCCCCGCCGCGTAGGCGATAGCCCCGTCGGCGGTGGTGATCCGCTCGGGTGGCACCTCGCCCAGGAGGTCGACGATCCGATCCAGGTCCGGGCCGGCCACCCCATGGTCCGCGCGTCGCTCCAGCCCCCTCGCCAGAGCGGCCTGGAGTTCGGGACTGAGCGGCGACGGCATCGGCCTCATGGGGATCACGCTCCCTCCGCCCGTCGATCTCGAGGGCCGGTACCGTGCCTTGTATAGTTTCCACCGAAGCCCTGAAAAGGAATCCGGGATCGTCATGCCGCGTCGGGGCATCCGTCCGCGCGGGACGGAGGGCGGCCGACAGGACCAATAGCGGCCTTCCCCCGATTCGGACGTTCGAAGCGGGTACCAAACGCCGGAGGTTTGCCACTAGGATGCCGCCGCTGCGGCTTACCGGAGGAACGATGTGATCGGACGCGACACCGCCTTGGGCTCGACCGTGCCGGTCGACGTGAGGCTCTACGGCATTCTGGACGTGGGCGTCTGCGGCGATGACGGCGCCGATCTCGCCGAGATGGCGGCCGAGGCCGTCGCGGGCGGGTGCACCCTTCTTCAATACCGCGAAAAATCCATCGAGAACGCCCGCGAGGCGCTGGCGCGCATCCGCGCCATCCGCGCGGCCATCACGGGCACCGGCGTGCCGCTCCTCGTCAACGACCGCTGCGATCTCGCTCTGGCGGCCGAGGCCGAGGGCGTGCATCTCGGCCAGTCGGACCTGCACCCGGCGGAGGCGCGGCGCATTCTCGGCTCAAGCGCCATCATCGGCCTGACCCTGAAATCGGCGGCCCAGGCGGACGAGCTCTATCGCCTGCCCGTGGATTACGCCTGCATCGGCGGCGTCTTCGCCACCACCAGCAAGGACAATCCCGATCCGCCGGTCGGGCTCGACGGGTTCACGCGCATCGCCTTCCGGGCGCGCCTCGCCCGGGGCACCGGCTTTCCCGTGGGAGCCATCGCGGGCATCGACGGCAGCAACGCCGCGTCCATCATCGCAGCGGGCGCCGACGGCATCGCCCTGATCTCCGCGCTGTTTTCCACCGAGGAGGTGGAGGCCCGCGCCAGGGACCTGCGCTTCCGGGTGGATTCGGCCCTCGCGGCGAGGGGCGCGGGCCGTTAGGCCCCGGCCTGAGCGGGTCGCCGGTGAAATTCTCTAAGTCCCTGTTCTAAAATCATTTTCAATCGGGCCGGATTCCCTCGTTCCGGTCGATGGTCTAAGCAGGTTCGCATTGGCAAGCCAACGCTTTACCTCGCTTAGGCCTTTGAAGTGTCGCAGGTTCGAGGACGCAAAACCGGTGACCACTTTTGCTAAACCTGCTTAGGGTTGCTGCAACGCAAGGGACGAGACACGCCATGACACCCATCGCCGTCACCATAGCGGGCTCCGATTCCAGCGGCGGCGCCGGTATCCAGGCCGATCTCAAGACCTTCGCGGCGCTCAAGGTCTACGGCGCCAGCATCATCACCGCGCTCACGGCGCAGAACACCCTGGGCGTCCAGGCCATCCACGACGTGCCGGCCGATTTCATCGCGGCCCAGATCGACAGCGTGTTCTCCGATCTCGACGTCAAGGCGGTGAAGATCGGCATGCTGTCGAAGCCCGCGGTGATCGAGGCCGTGGCCGCCGGGCTCGGCCGTCATGCCTCCCGCATCCCCATCGTCCTCGACCCGGTCATGGTGGCCACGAGCGGAGACCGCCTCATCTCCGACGAGGCGGTGGAGGCCATGCGCCACCACCTCCTGCCCCTGGCCGATCTGGTGACGCCGAACCTCCCCGAGGCCGCCACCCTGATCGAGTCTCCCGTGGCCAAGAGCGAGAACGAGGCGGTGGTGCAGGGGCGCAAGCTCCTGGCCCTGGGCGCCCGCGCCGTCCTCATCAAGGGCGGCCATGCGGAGGGCACCGAGAGCGTCGATCACCTCATGAGCGCCGACGGGACGCTGCGGCGCTTCGCGTCGGCGCGCGTCGACACCCGCAACACGCACGGCACCGGCTGCACCCTGTCCTCGGCCGTGGCGGCGGGCCTCGCCCGCGGCCTGCCCCTGACGGAGGCCGTCGCCCAGGCCAAACGCTACGTCACCGCCGCCATCGCCGCATCCGGCTCCGTGAACGTGGGACGAGGACACGGACCGGTCCATCATTTCCACGCCCTTTGGCACTGAGACGACGGAGAAGTTGGCCTCCTTCGCCTTGCATCGGATGCCTGATTGCGTTTGAAGTACCGCACGATCGTTCGATGTACGGAACGGCGCGATAGGTTCTGGGACAATGCAAGATCAGGCGACGACGCCCGAGCGGGGGCGGCAGCGGGACATCCTGAACGGGGCACAGGTTCTCTCGGGCCAGCTCGGCAAGACCATCCAGAGGCTGCGCAAGGCCTACAATCTCTCGCTCTCCGAACTCGCCGAGCAGTCCGGTGTCGCGAAATCGATCATCAGCCAGATCGAGCGCAACGAGACCAACCCGACCCTGGCGACGATCTGGCGCCTGAGCCAGGCCCTCGACGTCTCCATCGAGCGGGTGCTGGCCACCAGCGACGAAGAGCCCTTCATCGAGAAGACCTCCCGCGCCGACACGCCGATCCTGCTCTCCGACGACGGCAAGATACGCCTTGCCATCGTCGGCTGGATCAAGACGGTGGAATGGCTGCAATGGTACGAGGTCACGGCCGATCCCGGCGGCGTGCTCGATTCCGATCCGCACCAGCGCGGCTCGGTGGAATCCCTCACCGTCACCGAGGGCGCCCTCGAAGTCGAGGTGGCCGGCACGTTCCAGCGCGCGCGGGTGGGCGAGACGCTGCGCTACCGCTGCGACAGGCCGCACACCGTGCGCTGCGTCGGCACCGAGCCGGCCAAGGCGATCATGGTGGTGATCATGAAGGCCGCCGTGATGGAGTAGGCTAAATAATCCGACTGATATTGGATGCCTGAGAGGATACCAAAACTGAGATTATCCAATCTATGACTGATCACGGAAACGTGATCGCAATTGGGTAGTAGTCTAAGTCGAGTCGTATTGACGAAATTGCCGATTGAATATTCAACGATGGTAGTTCAGCTGCCAATCGATGGATCGTGCCATGCCTGTTCGCAAATGGGGCGGGGAGACGCTGGTCAATACCAGGACTGCGGGTGACCAGACATCGGCGGTCGTCACGGTCTTGAACAACGGAAACGTCGTGGCCGTCTGGCAAGATGGCAGCGGTTCCACTGCGGTTCTACGCGGACAGACGTTCGACACGACGGGAGCGCGGATCGGCCGCGAGTTCCTGGTCGACGAGACGACGATCGGCGACACGCTGCCGAGCATCGCGCCGCTGGAGAATGGCGGCTTCATCGTCACCTACCAGCACTACGCCTCGCCCGAGAACCAGGATCTCTACGCTTCTGTCTTCGATGCGGCCGGTAAGTATCAGAGCCGGATCGTCTCGACGTCCTTTGCCAATCAATATCAGCCCGATGTCGCCCAATTGAGAAACGGCTCGGAATCGATCCTGGTCTGGCAGGATCTCGAATCGACGAACGGGGACATCCGCGCCGCGACCTACAACGCGGACGGAACGCTCAAGCCCTCCTTCATCGTCAACAGCGTGGTCGACGGGGTGCAATCGCACCCCGCCATCTCGGCCGGGCCACTGAGCATCCTTCCCGTGGCCGTCTGGCAGAGCGGAAACAGCATCAAGGGTTCGCTGCTTGGACCCGACGGAACCTACGGGTCCGAATTCCAGGTCAACATCCCGACCGGCGACATCCCGATGGAGCCCGATGTCGCGTATATCGGTGCCGGTCGGTTCGTGGTGACGTGGACGTCGTTCAACCAGGGCAGCGGCGGCGGTATCCATGCGCGGCTCTACGGGGTCTATGGCGGCATCGCGCAGCCGATCGCCAGCGAGATCTTCGTGAACTCGACCACCTTTGGCGGCGATCCTACCCTCACGCCGCTGCATAACGGTGGCTTCGTCGTATCCTGGTCGGAAACAAACTACTTCGGCGGCAGCGGACCCGACACATCCGGCTCGTCGATCCATCTCCAGGCGTTCGACGGGTCCGGCGCGAAGATGGGCGGCGAGGCCATCGTCAACACGACGACGTCGAACTCGCAGTTCGACCCCTCCGTCACCGCGCTTCGTGACGGTCGCGTCATGGTGACCTGGACAGATTACAGCGGGGCCGGAGGCGATGCGTCGGGCTCCTCCATCAAGATGCAGATCATCGATCCGCGCGACGGCCTCGTGTACGGCGCCGGCGGCGACGACCTCCTCTACGGGCACGATTTCGTCAATGACGAAATCAATGGCGGCGACGGGGCCGACAGGCTTTACGGCCTCAACGGTGCGGATGCCCTGTATGGCGGAGAAGGCGACGACCTCCTCGATGGAGGAGCAGGCGCGGATACGATGGTCGGCGGTAGCGGGAACGACCGCTACTACGTGGATTCGCGGGACGACCGTATCGTCGAGTTGAAGGAAACGGGAAAGGACGTCGTCGTCTCTTCCGTGAGTTATTCGCTGGCGGGAACCTACGCGGAAACGATCCTTCTGACAGGCACGGGCGCGATCTCGGCCACAGGCAACGAATCGTCCAACAAGATCGTCGGCAATGCTGCGGCCAACACGCTCTCGGGCGGGGCGGGCACCGATACGATCGAGGGCGGTCTCGGCAAAGACTCGCTCTTTGGGGGCATGGGCAACGACAGCTTCGTGTTCGACACCAAGCTCGGCGCCACGAATGTCGACACGATCAACGATTTCGCCAATGCTCCGGGCAACAACGATACGATCAAGCTCGACAATGCGATCTTCACGGCCCTGGTGAAGACCGGTGTTCTCTCCGCTGGACTGTTCGCGGCGAATACCACGGGGACGGCCACGCAGAGCGACGACCGGATCGTCTACGAAACCGATACGGGCCGGCTTCTCTACGATCCCGACGGGGTCAACGGCGCTGCGGCCGTCCTGTTCGCCGTCGTGAAGGACCATCCGGCCCTGACCGCTCAGGACTTCCTGATCGTATGAGGTTTACCGATCGCCCGACCGGGCTCAATGCCCGGAATTCACCCAGCGGACCATGTCGGCGAGCACGATGCTGAGCGCAGCGTCGAGACCGACCGCGGCGCTGCCCGCCTCGATCTTGGCCACGGGCACCCGCGCGGTGAAGATGCGGGCGGCGACCACCTTGCCGGTGCCGTCGGCGATGAGCTTGGCCGAGACGTCCACCACCGCTTCGCCCGAATTCGAGGCGATGTCGAAGGCGCGGATCTCGCTGATCAGCGCGTAATCGGCGACGATCTTGTCGCCCGGACGGCTCACGGATTTCAGGCGCCCGGAATTCTCGAGGCTCTGGATCAGCCGCGTCTGGACGAGGCGCGGCAGGCGGTCGGCCCATTGGCCGCCGCCGAGGAACGACAGGGCGCCGCCGGCCTGACGCACGATGATGCGATCCTGCTCGAAGGGCTGGAGGCCCACCGGCTCGGCCACCGAGATCGACCGTGCCGCCACGCTCGGCCGGCCGGAACTCGGCAGGGCGGCGAGGTCGAAGGTCATGGGCGCGCCGCCGCCGCAACCGCCGAGCAGGGCGGAGAGGCAGGCGAGCGCCAGGGCATGCGAGCGAAACGTCATCCGAAGAGCCTGGAAACCTGTGCAGCGCGGACGAGCGCGCAACCATAAACTACGCCATAGCGGTTTCCGTGCCGTGACGCCGGACACATGCGGCTAGGCTTTGCCGGGTTCAGCGGCCACCGTTGTATTCCGGCAACGATGGCTTGCCGCCGAAGATGACCTGGGACGGGTCGCGCTCCAGGCTCTTCACCGTCCGGTTGAGGGTGTTGAGGGTGCGCTGGCCGTCCGACGACAGGGCTTCGACTTCGCGCCGTCCGGTCCCGCTGAGCTTGCTGAAGCTCGACGCGATGGTGGAGGTGCGCTTGTCGAGGTTCTCGGAGAGGGTGCGGAAGGCCTTGCCGGCGTCGCGCACGGAGATCGCCGCGTCGCGCACTTCGGCGAAGGTGCTGCTGCCGGTCTGGCCCGAGGCGGAGCCGAGGAAGCTCTCGGCCCCCTTCAGCACGTTGTCCACCCGGTCGGCCGAGGCGTTGAGCTTGGCCGCCAGCGAGCGCGCATCCTTGACCGCGCCCTCGATGTCCGGGCTGGCCGTGCTGAGCGCCGCCGAGAAGCGCTCGGCATTGTCGATGACGCGGTTGAGCTTCTGCCCGTCGATGGCCTTCACCAGCGAACTCACGGCGGGGCCCGCATCGCTGAGGGTCTTGGAGAACGATTCCACATTGGCGAGGGTGCGGGTGATGGCGCCTTCGTTGCCGGCCACCAGCTTGTCGAGGCGCTGGAGCATGTCGTCGGCGCGCTGTGCGATCTGCTTGGCCGCCGTCATCATGTCCTGGATGTCGGAACTGTCGGCGAAGATGGTGGGTGTCTGATCGCCCGAGCCCGGCGTCAGCGCCGGGGCATCCGCGTTGCCGCCCGAGAGCGAGATCGTCGACACGCCAGTGAGCATCGCCGAATCGAGGCGGGCGCGGGTGTCGGCGCGCAGGGGCGTGGTGCGGTCCACCTCCACCATGGCGACGACGCGGCGCGGGTCCTGCGGGAGAAGGCGCACGTCCATCACCTCGCCGACCTTGATGCCGTTGAAGGCCACGGTCGAGCCCTTGGCGAGGCCGCCGACGCTGCCGGAGAAGACGATGCGCACGCCCTGCCGTTCCTGGCTGCGCGATCCGCCCTGAAGCCAGAACACGAAGCCGAAGGCAGCCACGACGACCGCGAGAGTGAAGGCGCCCACGAGGGCGTAGTTCGCACGGGTCTCCATTGGATCAGCGATACCTCGGCGTGGCGGGGCGAGTGCGGTGCGGGGACGCACGCGGTGCGCGAGCCCCGATCGATCGCTGGGCGATGTGGCGCACGGCTCCGCCCGGGCGCCGCGCGGATGGGATGGAAGGCATTCCGGCCGATCGGTTCAAAGGTCTTTCCGAAGGCTCGGATGTATCGGCGGGGAGCACGACGAGGCTCCCCTTCCATGAGGGGGGACCCGCGATGCCCTCGAATCGTGTCCGGACCCGGATCAGCATGACACAGGCTTCGGTCCGACCGACCGGCGCCCGCATCGTCACGACGGCGTCAGGCGGCTGCATGCCGGCCTCCCTGCGGGACGATGGCCCGCGCGCGCTTGCCGTGGAAGTAGGAGCGCAGCCAGGGGTGGTCGCTCGCCAGCATGGCCTCGATGGGACCCTGCGCGATGATCTGCCCGTCGCCGAGCGCCGCGATGCGGTCGCAGGCGGTGTAGAGGCTGTCGAGGTCGTGGGTCACCATGAAGACGGTGAGGCCCAGCGTCTGCTTCAACGTGGCGACGAGTTCGTCGAACTCGCCCGCGCCGATGGGGTCGAGCCCCGAGGTCGGCTCGTCGAGGAACAGGATTTCCGGGTCGAGGGCGAGGGAGCGGGCCAGGGCCGCGCGCTTGATCATGCCGCCGGAGAGTTCCGAGGGGAGCTTGTCGGCGGCATCGGGCTTCAGGCCCACCATCTCGATCTTGAGGCGGGCGAACTCGTCGAGCAGGCGCTCGGACAGGTTCAGGTGCTCGCGCATGGGCATCTGGATGTTCTGCTTGACCGTGAGCGCCGAGAACAGCGCACCCTGCTGGAACAGCACGCCCCAGCGCTGCTCGATCTGCCGACGGCGGGTCATCGTCATCCCGTCGACGTCCTCGCCGAACACCTCGATCGTGCCCGAGCGCTTCGGCACGAGGCCGAGGATGGTCCGTGTGAGGACCGACTTGCCCTGTCCGGACGGACCGACGAAGCCGAGGATCTCGCCGCGATAGATGTCGAGGTTGAGTCCCTTCATCACGATCTTGTCGCCGAAGCCGACCACGAGATCGCGGACGCCGATGATGACGTCGCGGGCCGGGGCGCTGTCGAACCGCGCAGGGGGGGAGGACATGTGATTCACGGGCGTCAGAAATCGATGGCCGCGAAGAACACGGCGAAAAGTCCATCCAGTACGATGACCATGAAGATAGACTTCACGACTGAGGCCGTGACGTGACGCCCGAGCGATTCCGCCGATCCTTCGACCGCGAAACCTTCGATCGTGGCGATGATGCCGATGATCAGCGCCATGAACGGCGCCTTGATCAGGCCGACCGCCACGTGGTGGAACGAGACCGCCGCCTGGAGCCGGGCCAGGAACGCGTCGATGGTCATGCCGCCATAGAGCGAGGCGGTGAGGCCGCCCCCCGCCAGGGCCGCCAGCGAGGCGAGGAAGGCGAGGATCGGCAGGCCGATCACCAGCGCGAGGATGCGCGGGACGATGAGGATCTCGATGGGATCGAGGCCCATCACCCGCAGGGCGTCGACTTCCTCGCGCATGCGCATGGAGCCGATCTCGGCGGTGAAGGCCGAGCCCGAGCGCCCCGCCACCATGATCGAGGTGAGGAGCACGCCGAGTTCGCGCAGGATGAGCAGGCCGATCAGGTTGACGACGAAGCTCTGCGCCCCGAAGCGCTGCAGCTGGAAGATGCCCTGCTGCGCCACGATGCCGCCCACCAGGAACGAGATCAGCATGATGATCGGCACGCCCCGGAAGGCGACCTGTTCGAGCTGGTTGACCAGGGCCGTGCCGCGGAACGTGCTCGGCCGCGAGGCGACGCGGATACAGGCCGTCACCACCTCGCCGAGGAAGGCGAGGCCGCTCACCATGTCCGATTTCGCGCCGACGACCCGGACCCCGAGATCGTGCAGGAAACCGACGAGGCGTCCGCGCTTCGGCTTGCCGGCATAGCCGTCGTCCGGCAGCTTCATCTCGCCGAGCAGGATGCGGTGCTCGGCCGAGGCGCCCGCATAGGCGAGAGTCCCGCCGGATGCCTCGATCTCGCCGCGGGTCCGCTCCAGGACCCAGGCGCCGAGCGTATCGAGGCGGGCGACGTTGGAGAGATCGACGAGGATGGAAGCGCCGTTGGTGCGTGCCGCGATCTGTGCTGCGGCCTTCTCCACGGACGAGCCCTGATCCGCCGTCCAGCGGCCGCTCAGGACCACGCGTCCGCCCTCACCGAGAATCGCGGCTTCGGCGGCGTCAGGGTTCGGCTTGGCAGCAGCGTGGCGCACGAAGCGCGACTCCCGGTTCATGCTTGAGAAAAAGCAGATCAAGGTTACGGAATGGTCAAGGTCCGCCACCGACGGCGGAGTGCTGACCTACAAACGAGGCCGTGTGAAGGGCTCACCGGCCGCCATGCGCGCGGAAAGTGACACGAGGCACAGGCCGGACAGGGCGAGCGGCGCCATCAGCGCGAAGGCGAGGCTCCCCCCGCCGGCCTCGTAGGCGACACCGCAGAGGATGGTCGCGCTCGCCGAGGCGCAGGCATTGACGGCGCTCGACAGGCCCTGGGCGCGTCCCCGCGCCCCATCGGGCGCGAAGGCCGAGATCGCCGTCATCGCCCCGAGCTGCGTCGCGCCGAAGCTGAACGCGTGCAGGGTCTGCAGGAGCAGGGCCGGGACGAGGTCGCCTCCCACCTGGGAGAGGCCGACCACGCGGATCAGGGACGCCACGGCGCCGAGCCCGATGAGGCGGAAGGGCGTGCGCCAATGGGCGGGCCAGCGCCCCACGGTGGCGAAGAACACGATCTCGGCGGCGACACCCGTCGCCCAGAGGACGCCGATCCACGAGGCCGAGATGCCGCTGGCCTGCCAGTGGATGCTGCCGAAGGCGTAGGTCGCCGCGTGGCTCGCCTGGATCGTCGCCTGCGCGCCGATGCAGAGCCAGAGCACGCGGGGCAGCTTCGGGCGTGTACCCGGCGCGATGCGCGGCTGCGCCGCATGAGCGTCCACCGGGCTGGCGAAGATGGTGATGGCGGCGACCAGGGCGAGGCCGGTGAGGAGGACCGGCACGGCCAGACGCTCGCCCATGGCGCCGAGGGCCGCGCCTCCGAGCAGGCTGGCGATGAGAAAGCCGATGGACCCGGCCATGCGGATGCGGGCGTAGTCGAGCCGCTTGCTGTGCCGCACGGCGGCGAGGGTGAGGTAGTCGATGGTCGGCACCAGCGGCGCTCCGGCCGCCGCGTTCACGGCGACGAGCACAGCGAGGATGGGCCAGCCGATGGCGGCACCGGCGGGCATCAGCGCGTAGGTCGCGGCCACCGCCACGCTGCCGACCAGCAGGAGACGGCGCGCGGCCACGCCCCTGTCGATCAGCCCCACCAGGGGCGCCGTGGCGATGATCTTCATGGCGATGGGCAGCGCCAGCAGGGCGCCGATGATCCGCGCATCGAGGCCGAGCGCTTTCAGCCAGACCGGCATGAACGGCATGGCGATGCCGATCTCGACGAAGACGACGGCATAGAGCAGCGACAGGCGCGTCGCGTTCGGCTCCGTCGGAGAGGTTTGGGACACCGGATGGACCGCTCGATCGAGGGGCGAAGCGGCCTGAAGGCGAAGCGCTGCCGGCCGCTGATGACGATTCGACCCGTAAAGGCGGCGTTAAAACCATCGTGTCAATCTACCGGTGCTGGTACCCGCGACTTCGCGCAATGGCGCGAGGCACCATCGAGGACACGAGTTCTATGTCTGTCATGCGTTCGCTCACCTCGGTCGATGAGTCGGAATACGACCGGATCGAAGCGGCGATGAGCGAGAGCGAACGCGGCCGCTGGTTCCTCGCCGAATATACGAGGCGCAACCGCAGCGCCGATACGGACATGCTGCTCGGCGCCATCGCGCGCCTGGAAAGCGCGGTGACGGCGGACCGCCCCTCCGACCGGGAGACCGAGCGGGTCGGACGCATGCGCGGCGACCTGATGGACATGGCCCATGCCATCGCCCGCACCAAGGCCGAGATCGCGGCGATCAGCACCGTGGATCAGGACCATAGCCGCCTGGGCATCGCCTCCGTCGCCCTCGACGCCATCGTCCGGGCCACCGAACGCGCGACCTCCGATATCCTCGGCGCAGCGGAAGAGGTCCAGGAGACCGCCTGGACCATGCGCGAATCGGGTGCGGACGCCGAGATCTGCGATGTGCTCGACCGCCGGGCCACGGAAATCTACACGGCCTGCTCGTTCCAGGATCTGACGGCGCAGCGGACCGCGCGCATCATCCATACCCTGCGCTATCTGGAAGAACGCCTCGCGGCGATGATCGCGATCTGGGGCGGCGAGGTCGAGCCGATCCCGCCGGCACCGGGCTCCACCGCGTCGGATGTCGCCCAGGATCTCGACCAGAGCGACGTGGACCGGTTCATCGGCATGGATTCCCTGCGGTCGGAGGCCCAGGCGGCGTCCGAGGTGAAGCCCGAGGCGGCGATGCCGTTCACCGTTCCTGTGGAAACCGTGGACGACGAGCCGCAATCCGCGGAGCTCCCCTCGCTCGAGGTGATGGCCGAGGCCGCCGAAGAGGACGCGTTCACCGAGGCGGATCCCGAAGAATCCGCTCACGAAGAGTCCGTTCTGGACGAGTCCGTTCTCGAGATTCCCACCCCCGAGGAATCCGCCCCCGAGGAAACGGACGCCACCGATCTGAACGAGGTCGGCTTCGAGGACGTCGAATCCGACGAGGCGAAGCCGGCGCCGGAGAAGACCGACATCGCCACGGCCTTCGCCGATATCGACGGGCTGAGCGAGAAAGAGAAACTCGCCCTGTTCTCCTGAGGGAGACGAAAGTCACGCGCGCATTCTCGCCGGCGCTGATAAGAGGGCCGTCATGGCCCTTCACCTTCTGAAGCTCTGCGTCGGACCCGCGACGATCGAGGACCTCGAACAGCGCATCGCCCATTACCGGGACGAGGCGGTGCTGGCCGGGCGCGAACCGTCGACGACCCATGTCACCCGGATGGTCCCGAAGCGGGCCTCCGCCATCGCCGGGCAGGGCTCGATCTACTGGGTCATCAAGGGCACCCTGTGCTGCCGCCAGGCCATCACGGCGATCGAGCCGTTCACGGATAGCGACGGGATCGGTCGCTGCCGCCTCGTCCTCGATCCCGTCGTGGTGCCGGTCAATCCGCGCCCCTGCCGGCCCTTCCAGGGCTGGCGCTACCTCACGGCGCGGTCGGCACCGGCCGATCTCGCCATGGGCCGTTCCGACGACCTCGCCGACATGCCGGAATCCTTGCGCCGCGAGCTTTCCGTCCTCGGCCTGATCTGACCCGACTCGGCTATGGCCTGGCGACGGAGCGGCGATGCCGCCCCGTCGCCGAGGATGTCAGGCCCCTTCGAAGCGGCCGCTCGCATGGGCGAGCATCGTGTAGACCTTGCCCGTCTCGGAGGTGAGGTAGGCATCGGCGCGGCGCGAGTCGCGGTCGTTCTTCGAGACCTCGCCGAGCAGCCGCTCGAACTCGCCGACATAGCGGTCCACCGTCCGGCGGAACTCGGCATCGGCCGCGTAGCGCCTCCGGATCTCCTCGAAGGTCTGCCGGCCCTGGGCCGTGTAGAGGCGGCGGTCGAACAGGTTCGGCTCACCGCGGCGGTAGCGCTCCCACAATTCCACCGCCGTCTGATGCTCGATCATCTTGGCGATGTCGGTGGAGAGCGTCTCCAGGGCGGTGCGGCTCCGCTCGACGGCGGCCTTGTTCGGCTCGGCACCGGCCGCTCCCTTGGCCGGCTCCGCCTTCGCGGCTCCGGATTTGGCGGCTTTGGGCTGACCGGCGGGCGCCGGGGAGGCGTTCGCCGGATCGGACCCGTCCGTGTCGTCGTCGAGGGAGGCGCGGGTCAGGAGATCCGAGAGCCAGCCGCGATTGTCGCGACCGTCGCGGGCCGCCGGGACGGCGCCGCGCGCGGCCTCGCCGGGCCGCAGGGCGGCCTGGTTGCTGGCCCGGCCGGCTGCCGCCGGCGCGGAGACGATGGTCATCTGCTGGGTCGGGCGCGGATCGGTCGGCTTGTCGTCGCGGGCCTTGGGCTCGGACGGCTTGGCGCTCGCCGATGCCGCGACCGGGTTGGCCGCATTCTGCTTCGGCTTGGGAGGCGCGGCCTCCGAGACCTGCACGTCCTGCTGCTTGGCCGGCTGGACCTCCGCCTTGCGCGGGGCGGGGGCTGCCGCCTCGGTCACGTCGACGCTGCGGCGCGAACGCGAGACCAGGGAGGACAGTTCGTTCAGCGCCTTGATCTGGTCGGTCACGACCCGACGCATCTCGCTG
Source organism: Methylobacterium bullatum (assembly GCF_014845095.1). Taxonomy (GTDB): domain Bacteria; phylum Pseudomonadota; class Alphaproteobacteria; order Rhizobiales; family Beijerinckiaceae; genus Methylobacterium; species Methylobacterium bullatum. The sequence continues at coordinate 21,503 of NZ_NKUG01000014.1, forward strand.
GTGGCATCCTGGGTCTCGCGGGGGATTTCCAGAACGCCGCGCTGCAGGTCCGCCCGCGTCGCCTCGAGTTCGCGGCGGATCTCGGCCGCCATCTCGCGCATCCCCGCCACCGAGTCGCCGAAGCGACTGGCCGCGCCCTCGAACACCGTCATCATCTGCTCGGACGCGCCGGAGATCGCCGCGCGGACGGCGGTGGCGGTCCGCTCGCCCTCGCTGCCGGCGTCCTTGCGAAGGCCTTCGAAGGCCCCGGTCACGCTGGCGCCCGCGCTCTGCGCCGCCTCGGACAGGCTGCCGGCGATGCCGCGCGCCCGTTCCTCGGCGGAGCGAAGGGTCTCGGCCATCAGCGCGTCGAAGCGCGCGGTCTGCTCCTCCAGGGCGCCGGACCGTGCCTCGATGCGCGTCAGCACGTCCTCCACCGCCTTGTCGCGGCTGGTGAGGAGATCGATCAGGCGCGTCTCGACAGTTTCGAGCGAGCCCGCCGCGCTGGTGAGCGTGCCGGAATGGGCGCGGGAGATCTCGGTGAGCGAGGTTCCGCGGGCATCGAGCGAGGCGGCGAGGTCGGCCGCATCGCGCAGGGCGCCCTCGGCGACCGCCTTCAGCTGATCGACCTGTTCGGCCACGCTCCGGCTGGCGCGCTCGGTCTCGCTTCCAATCGCGGAGAGCGTCGCCTGCACCTGCTCGACCCGGCCCGAGAGGCCCTGCTCGATGGCGCCGAGATTCTCGCCGGCATCGGTGATGAGCTCGCGCAGGGCCGAGTTCGCCCCCTCGACCCGGTTCAGGACGCCGCCGAGCTCACTGCGGAGCCGGTCGTTGGCCTCGTTGAGGCTCGCCAGGGCGCGGGAGGCGCCGCCGTCGATGGCCGCGAGCAGCGCGTTCCTCGACGCGTCGGACTGTTCGGCGAGGTCACGGACCCGCTCGCGCAGGGTCTCGGCGAGGGGCGTTCCGCTCTCGTCGAGGATGCGCGCGATCTCCTGGCTGCGCTCGCCCAGGGAGGCGACCAGCCGGGAGGCCGGGCCTTCGACGATCTCGCGGAGGCGTTCGGAATGGGTCGCCATCGCCTCGACCATATGGTTTCCGCGACCGTCGATGGTCTCCACGATCGATCCTCCCCGCTCCTCGATGGCGCGGGTGATGGTCTCCGCGCTCTCGGCGAGGCGGCGGGCCAGCGATTGCCCGCGAGCCTCGATCAGCGAGGCCAGGGCCGTCGAGCGGCGGTCGAAGCCGGCGATCATGTCCTGGTTGCGACCGTCGATGAGGGCGGCGACGGCCTCGTTGCGCTGGTCCAGAGCCGTGGCGAGCGCGTCGGCATGGGCCTGGGCGAGGGCGGCGTGACGGTCCACGCGCTCGTCGAAGGCGGCGAGCATCGTGGCGCTGTGCTCGTCCACCAGGGCCGCATAGGCGTCCTGGCGGTCGTCGAAGGCGCTGGCGAGGGCATCGCCGCGCGATGCCACGAGGGCGGCGAAGACCTTCATCCGGCTGTCGATCCGGTTCGTGAAGGCTTCGCTCCGGGCATCCACCGCCTGGGTCAGGGCCGTGCCCTGATTGTCGATGGTCCGGGCGAAGGCCGTGGTCCGGTCGTCCACCAGCCGCTCGAGGGCGCGCAGGCACTCGTCGAACAGGGCCGCGATGGCCTGCGTACGGGTATCCACCGACTGGGTCAGCGACAGGCCCTGGTCGTCCACGGTGCGGGTGAACTCCGTCGTCCGCCCGTCGACGAGGTCGGCGAGGGCGCGCAGGCGCTGGTCGAACACGCTGCCGATCGCCTCGGCGCCGGCCTCGACGGCCCGGCTCAGCGACGCGCCGCGGCCGTCGATGGCGTGCGTGACCTGGGCCGTCCGGTTGTCCACCAGGTCGGCGAGGGCGCGCAGGCGCTCGTCGAACATGCTGCCGATCGACTGGGCTCCGGCCTCCACGGCCTGGCCCAGCGATGCGCCGCGGTTGTCGATGCTGTGAGTGAGGTCGGCCGAGCGGTTGTCCACGAGAAGGTCGAGGGCGCGCAGGCGTTCGTCGAAGACGGTCCCGATGGACTGGGCGCCGGCCTCGACGGCCCGGGTCAACGACGTGCCGTGGCCGTCGATGGTGCGGGCGAACTCGGCCGCGCGGTTGTCCACGAGGTGGTCGAGGGCGCGCAGGCGCTCGTCGAACAGCGCACCCATGGATTCCGTGCGCTCGTCGACGGACCGGTACAGGGCGCTGCCCTGCATCTCCATGGTCCGGGCGAACTCCGCCGTCCGGGTCTCCACGAGGGTGTTGAGCTCATGCAGGCGCTCGTCGAAGAGCGCGCGGAGCGAACCGGTGCGGTCGTCGAGGGACCGGGTCAGGCTGCCGCCACGGTCGTCCACGGTATGGGCGAACTCCGCCGTCCGGGCCTCCACGAGGGCGGCGAGCTCATGGAAGCGCTCGTCGAAGAGCGCGCGGAGCGAACCGGTGCGGTCGTCGAGATTCCGGGTGAGGTTGCCGCCGCGCTCGTCCACCGTGTGGATGAGGTCCGCCGTCCGGCTCTCGACCAGCTGATCGAGGGCGCGCAGGCGCTCGTCGAACAGCGTGCTCATCATGGCCGTGCCCGCATCGACCGAGTGGGTCAGGACGGAGCCCTTGGTATCGAGGGTCCGGACGAAGTCGGCCGAACGGTCCGCCACGAGGGTGTCTAGGGCCTGCATCCGGTCGTCGAACAGCGCGCCCATGGCCTGGGTGCGGTCGTCGACGGTCTGGGTCAGGGCGGTGCCCTTGGTGTCGATGGTGCGGACGAGTTCGGCCGCACGGTTCTCGATGAGATGATCGATCGCGCGCAGGCGGTCGTCGAACAGGGCGCTCAGGGCATGAGTGCGCGCATCCACCCGGTCGGTGAGCGCTTCGGCGCGGCTGTCCACCAGGCCGTCGAGGGCGGTGAGGACGTCGTCGAACAGGGTCCGCAGCCCTTGGGTGCGGGCTTCCACCGATTCCGCGATCCGGGCGCCGCGACCGTCCACGAGTTCGTCCAGGGCTCCGATGCGCTGGTCGAACAGCGCGACGAGGTCGCGGGTGCGGGCTTCCACCGCGCCAGCGGCACCGCCGAGGCTGGCCTCGATCGTGTCGACGAAGGTCCGGCCGTGCTGGCCGAGCGAATCGTGCAGGGGGGCCAACCGGTCGTCGAGGCTGCTGGTGAGAACCTGCGAGTGATCGTCCAGCATGGTCCGGATCTCGTTGGTCCGGTTGTCCAGGAGCTGGTGCACGGTGCGCACGCCCTCGTCGAGCAGGCTGCCGATATCGGTGGTCCGCGTCTGCAGGGTGGAGCCGAGGCGGCCTTCGCCCTCGCTGAGCAGCCGGTCGGCATCGGCGACGACGTCGCGCAGGCGGGCGATGATGGTGTCGCCGCGCTGTTCCAGAAGCTCCGCCAGGGAAGAGCCGCCGCGATCGAACAGCTGTGCCAGTTCGGTGATGCGGGTGCCGAGGGCGCCGAACACGACGCGTCCCTTCTCGTCGAGCTCCTGGCCCATGGCGGCCGTGCGCTCGTCAATGAGGGCGGCCAAGGCTTCCGCGCGGTGCGAGAAGGACGAGCGGATCGCCTCCGCCTGTCCGGCCAGGGCCTCGTTGGCATGGCCCGTCCGGCTCTCGATCATCTCGACGAGTTCGCGGGTCCGGTTGGCGAGATCCTCGTCCACCGCGCGGGTGCGGCTCTCGATGAGGCGGATCGCCTCGAAAGCCTGGGAGCCGAAGGTCTCGTCGATCAGGCGGCTGCGCTCCTCCAGCGCGGCGGCGATGGCGTCGAGACGCCCGACGACGCTGGTGTCGAAGCGGCCGACGCCCTCTTCGATGCGGCGTGACAGGTCGGTCGCCTGCTGCTCGAAGCGCGCGGCGATCTCGGTGGAGCGGCTGCCGAGGGTATCGCCCAGGGCCAGGCTGCGGGCGGCGATGTCCTGCGCCATGCCGTCGGCGCGGGCATCGAGGGTCTGGACGAGGTCGCGGCTGCCTTCGACCATGATGCGCGCCATCTCGCCGGTGCGCAGGATCAGGGCTTCGTTGAGGGCGGTGGCGCGGGAGCCGAGCTGACCGTCGATCTGGCTCACCAAGTGGGTGAAGGTCTCGCCGATCTCGGCGGAGCGCTTCACCGAGCGCTCCTCGAGGGCGCCGAGCTGGCTCTCCACGGTCTCACGCGCTTCGCGGGTGCGCTCGGCGATGGTGTCGGCCACCGCCTTGCCCTGCACCGTGATGACGCGGTCCATCTCCTGCAGCTGGCCGGTGACGGTCTCGCTGAGGGCGGAGGTGTCGCGGGCGATGCGGTCGGCCAGGATGTCGCCGCGGGCGATGGTCTCCTGCAGGGCCGCGAGGCGGTCGTTGAGCACGGTGTCGATGGCCTTCGCCCGGCTTTCCGTGGTGTCGGCGAAGGTGGCGCCGCTCTGGGCGAGGGCGTCGCTCACGCGGGCGCTCTGGGCGGTCACCGCCAGCACGATCTCGCGGCCGGTATTGGCGAGCTGGCCATGCGCCTCTTCGGCATGGGTGGCGATGAGGTCGGTGAGGCCACGGCTATGCGTGCCGAAGGAGGCCTCGACATCCTTGATCCGGGCGGCGAGTTCGCCGCCGACATTCTCGGCCGCGCGGGCGATGGAGCCCGTCGCCTCGTTGGCGCGGTGGAGCAGGGTCTCGTCGATCTCGGTGAGGGTGCGGCGCAGGGCCTCCATCGCGTCCTGCGCGCGTCCTCCCACTTCACCGCTGAGACCGCTGGCGGCCTGCTGCAGGAGCTGCGCGGCTTCCTGCGTGCGGGCGGCGAGTTCGGCGGAGGTGGCGGACAGGCGCCGCTCGAAGATCTGCACCGCCTCCACGGTCCGTGCCTCGAGTTCGCCGGTGGCGCTCGCCGAGGAGCGCCTCAGGGCCTGGGCGGCCTCCGCCGTGCTGGCGCCGAGGGCCACGGTGGTCTCTTCCGCGCTGCGGCGGAAGATGTCGGCGGCCTCGCTGGTGCGCGAGCCGATCTCGGCAGCCAGGGTGTCGAGGACGGCACGCAGGCTCTCGATCGCGCTGCCCGACTGGGAATCGAAGGTGCTGCCGAGAACCCCGAAGGCGCCCGTCAGGGTGAGGGTCGCGTCCTCGACGCGCTGGGTCACGAGGCCGCCGACCTGCTCGCCGGCCTTGTTGAGGCGGCGGATGCTGGTGTTGACGACGGAGGCCGTATCCTCGGCGCTGTTGCGCAGAGCGGTCGCGGCCTCGGCCGACCGGGCGTCGATCTCGCCGTTGAGGCCCGCCACGGTGCCCCGGAGGTTCTCCACCGTGCCCATGGCCCGGGTCTCGAAATGGGTGCCGAGGGCGGCGAGCGCCGCATCCATGGCCCGCGCGGCTTCCTCGGCGCGCTGGGTGACGAGGTCTCCCATCCGCTCCCCGGCGGAGGCGAGGTTGGTCTCGAGCGAACCGCCCTGGACGGTGAGGGTCTCGTGCAGGCGGGTGGCCACCGTATCGATGCGCTCGGCCAGATGACCGGCGCGATCGTGGATGCCGTTGCCGGCGGTCTCGATGGAGCGGACGAGGTCGTCGCGCAGGGCGCCGGTCCGTGCGGCGAAGGTCTCGACGATCCCTTCGGAGGCCTGGGCCAGGCCCGCCTGGGCTTCGCGGGTGCGGATCTCGATCGCCTCGGACACGCCGCTGCCGGCGGCCTCGATCTCGGCGCGCAGGGCGGCGCCGCGCGCGGCGATGTCATCGGTGAGCGTGGCCCCCGTGGCGGCGAAATGCTCGCGCAGCGCCGTGCCGGTCTCGGCGAACCGGGCGGTGATCTCGCCGCCGGTATGGGAGAAGTTCGTGGTGAGTTCGGTGCCACGGGCGAGGAACGTGTTCTCGAGCCCGCGCGCAGAGGCCTCGAAGGTCTGGCGGACTTCGCTGCCCTGGCGGTTCAGGCTCTCGATCACCTCCATGCCGGTCTGGGCCAGCGTGCGGGCGACCTGGCCGGCATTGTCGGCGAGCGTCGCGGTGAGCATGCCGCCGGTGCGCTCGAAGGCGAGAGTGACGTCCGCCGCCCGGCTCTCCAGGGACTGCGTCAGGGTGTTGCCGACTTCGGTGAGGCTGCTGCGCACGCCTTCGCTGGTGCTGGCGAGGCGCTGGACGAGATCGTCGCCACGGTCGGTGACGAGCCCGACCACGCGGTCGCCGGCTTCTCCGAGGGCTGCCGTGATGGCGTCGCCGCGGTTGCCGAGGGCCGAGGTGATGGCCTCGCCGCGGGCGTCGAGGGCGCCGGTCACCCGTTCGCCGGCGCCGGTGACGGCGGCGACGATGCGCTCGGCCGCTCCGTCGAGCTCCTGCGTCAGGTTCTGGTGCGATCCGGTGATCGCGCCGCGAACGCGCTCGGCATTGGCGACGATGGATTCACGCTGGGCGACGAGCTCGTCGACGAGGGAGCGGATGCGGATCTCGTTGTCGGAATAGGCGCGTTCCAGGGTGGCGATCTCGCCGCGCACCAGGGTCTCCAGTTCGCCGGCACGGGCCAGCGCGCGCTCGACGCCGTCGCCCACGGCCGCCACCTCGCGCCGGACCGTCTGCGACATGGTGAGGACGGCATCGGTGGAGAAGTTCTCGGGCTCGGCGAGGCGGATCGCCACTTCGCCGACGGCGCGGGCCACGAGACGCATCTCCTGGGCGCGGACGGCGAGCATCGCCATGATCGCGAACAGGACGATGGGGCCGACGATGGCTGTGGCGCCGACGGCGGCCTGAAGCGCCGTCATCCCGGCGATGAAGCTCTTCAGCTCGCCCCCCGACTGGTTCCAGGCCAGCGCGAGGAGGGCGGCGAACCAGAGAGCGGAGACGATGGCGGCGACGATGTAGGGCGTGCCGGACGGCCGCACGCGCAGGGTCTGCTGCAGGATGCCGATGTTCTGGCGGTCGTCGTTGGCGACCATGGAGCGGTCCGGCGGCAGCAGGCCACCCTCCCGGCGCGGCCGGTTGCGGTCCGGCGGCGGCAGGTCGGAGGCCAGGGGCTGGTCGAGATCGAGGCGCGGGGGTGCGAGGCGCCCGCTGGGGTCGCTCAGGGGATCGTTGTCGCCCACATCGGGAAGCCGCGGTTCGACGCGCGGTTCCGTCGCCTGCGTCGAGGGGAAGTCCAGGTTGAGGGCCTGCTCGATGGCGGAAAGAGCCGCCTCGGCCGGGTCCTTGAGCTTCTTTTCCGTGGCCATCCAACGCCTCGTTACGCAGGTCGTCGAGACCGGCCGCATCCGGTGATCGACGACATTTTTACCAATTTACCAAGGAACTTTAGACCTCGGCGCGAGACCCGGATACCCGAGTGGGTCGAACCGTCCAAAAAACCTTAACGGAATGGTTACCAAGCGTGTGGCCGGTTTCATTCCGTCGGCTTTATGCATGATGCCGCAAGGCTTAAACGGAAGCGAACGATCTCGGACGCTCCTGTGGATAGACTGGTGGAGGGGCGCTCGAACGCCCGGTTGGGTTAAGGCGAGGCGACGGGTGACCAGTCTGATCGATCGTGCCTACCTCGCCGAGCAGACTTTCGGCGACGTCGACCTCGCCCTGGAACTGCTCGTGCTCTTTTCCGGCCAATGCCGCCGGCTGCTGCCCGGGATCACCGATCCGCGCCTCGACGACCACCACCGCGCCGACCTCGCCCACACGTTGAAGGGCTCCGCCCTCGGGGTCGGCGCCGCGCGGGTCGCCGAACTCAGCGCCGTCATCGAGGATGGCCTGAGGCGGGGGGGCGGCGTTCCGGACCCGGCCTATGGCGCGCTGGCCGATGCGGTAGAGGCGACCCTGTCGGAAATCGACGCACCCGCCTGATCTCGGCCGCAGGGACGGAACGGGTCGGCGTCTGCGGCGTAAGCGCAGGAATGTGAGGCGATGAGGCCGGTGCCGCTTGCATTCACCGGGCCGCGCCTTCAAGGCAGTCGCGCCGCACAACCGGCCGCAGACGCGTTGTACGAGCCTGGAGTCTTCGATGCCTAAGATCACCTACGTCGACCATGCTGGAACGGCCAGGACCGTGGAAGCCGACGTAGGATCGACCGTCATGGAAGCGGCGATCCGCAACAACGTACCGGGGATCGACGCCGAATGCGGCGGCGCCTGCGCCTGCGCCACCTGCCACGTCTATGTGGATGCCGAGTGGGTCGATGCCGTGGGACCGGCCGAACCGATGGAGCAGGACATGCTCGATTTCGCGTCCGACGTGCGTGCGACGTCCCGCCTGTGCTGCCAGATCCGGATCAAGCCGGAACTCGACGGCCTGACGGTCATCACGCCGGCTCGCCAGGGCTGAGCGGGCGTCGGCCGAGACTCTCGGCGAAGCGCAGCAGATACCCGTCGGGGTCCTGAACCAGGAATTGCCTGACGCCGACTTCCATCTCCCCGACCCGGTACCAGGCCTCGTGCGCGGGCCGGAACAGGGGCCAGGACGCGGAATCGAGGGCCGCCAGGATCGGATCGACGGCATCGACCGCGATCTGAAGGTTGATCCCGCGGCCGAGCGGCGGTTCGAGCCGGCCCGTCCGCCAGTTCCCGTTGGCGACATTGAGCATCACCTGCGCTCCGCCCCTCTCGAGATAGGCGAAGCCGTTCTCCGGTCGGGAATAGGCGACCGTAAATCCGAGCGTCCCGCACCAGAAGGCGAGGCTGGCGGCCAAGTCGTGGACGTCGAGTTCCGGAACGAGGGGGCTGAACCCGCCCTCGGGCAGCCTGTCGCCGGTCATCTCACCAGCGCCCGCATGGCCCCGTCGATCCCCTCGATGTTGAGCGGAAACATCCTGTCCGAGACGATTCTGCGGATCATGCCGATCGACTGGGTATAGGCCCAGTGCTCGGCGGGGACCGGGTTGAGCCAGACCGATTTCGGAAACCGTTCGAGCACCCGTTCCAGCCAGACCTGTCCCGGCTCCTCGTTCCAATGCTCCACCGAGCCGCCCTGCATGGCGATCTCGTAGGGGCTCATGGAGGCGTCTCCGACGAAGACGGCACGGTAATCGGGCGGGTAGGTGCGCAGCACGTCGAGGAGCGGGATCGCCTCGTCGTGGCGCCGGCGGTTCTCTTTCCAGACGCGTTCATAGGGGCAATTGTGGAAGTAGAAATGCTCCACATACTTGAACTCGGCACGCGCTGCCGAAAAAAGCTCCTCGGCGAGCGCCACGTGCCAGTCCATCGACCCGCCGACATCGAGGAAGAGCAGGACCTTCACGGCGTTGCGACGCTCCGGGCGCAGCTTCACGTCGAGATAGCCCTTGCTGGCGGTCTCGCGGATCGTGCCGTCGAGATCGAGTTCGTCGGCGGCGCCCGTGCGGGCGAAACGGCGCAGGCGCCGGAGGGCGACCCGCATGTTGCGGGTGCCGAGTTCGACGCCGTCGTCGAGATCCCTGAACTCGCGCTTGTCCCAGACCTTCACCGCGCGAAAGTTCCGGTTGCCGTCCTGGCCGATGCGGATGCCTTCGGGGTTGTAGCCATAGGCGCCGAAAGGTGAGGTGCCGCCGGTGCCGATCCACTTGTTGCCGCCCTGGTGGCGTTCCTTCTGCTCGGCGAGCCGTTGCTTCAGCGTCTCGAACAGCTTGTCCCACCCGAGCGCCTTCAACTCGTCCTTCTCGGCGTCGGTGAGGTACTTCTCGGCGAGCTTGCGCAGCCATTCCTCGGGGATCGCCGTCGGCTCCGCCGCCTCGCCGAGGGTCTCGATTCCCTGGAACACGGTGCCGAACACCCGGTCGAACCGGTCGAGATGGCGCTCGTCCTTCACCAGGGCGGTGCGGGCGAGGAGATAGAACTCCTCGACGCGCTTGCCCGCCAGATCGCGGTCCAGGGCCTCGAGCAGCGTGAGATGTTCCCGCAGCGTGACGGGGATCTTGGCGTCGCGCAGGGCCGTGAAGAAGTGAAGCAGCATGGGGCAGAGAACGCGCGAACCGGGCGTCCGGGTCAAGGGTGTCCGCGCACCGGTCATGCCCACCGGAAGGGTCGGTCGACGACGCCGGACTCGTGAGCCGGATAACGGAAATAATCCTGAATTCAGTGAGACATGGGCGCCACTTTCCCTCTCCGGCGCCGACGAAGCTGGGTATAAGTCCGGTTTTCTGTTGATATCACCGCCTACTGTGTTCTTCGCACCTTCAACATTGTCATTGAAATCAAACAGCTGGGAGACAGAGTGAACGCCAAGTCAGGGCCGGGGTATTTGGCAGAGTAAGGGTGGACGTCATGGCGCTCGTCTTGCGCTCCTTGAGTGATTTCAAGCGGTTTCTGGCGAAGCCGGGCGCGACGATTCAGATCGTGCGGAACACCTTCATCGAGCGCCAGCCGGCCTCGTTTCAGGAAGCCTATCGCCAGAAGGGCATGTACGAGCCGCGCACCGTCCAGGCGATCTCGAAGAAGGCGGCGGTCTTCGCCATCAAGGGCCATCCGACGACGGTCTGGCTCTATTGGGACAAGGGCACGCGGAACTGGCGCTATTCCGGCGACACCCTGGCCGTCCCGCTCAATACCGGCGTGGGGCCGCCCGACGAGATCATCTACCGCTGCAGCTTCGCGCCGGGATCGGAGCCGAAGGCCCGTGCGCCCGCCCGTACCAAGACCGTCGATCCCGCGCCCGCATCGCCGGGGGACAAACCGACCCCCACCATGCCCGAACGCGGCCAGGGCCGCCTGTTCTAACTTCTTCCGCTCATCGTGATCCGTCTCGATCCGTGATCGGTCGGTCAGCACCGTCCGGCCAAATCTATGTTTTCAAGATCATCGCGGCTTCATGCCGGCGTCTTGAGACGATCGACACCCCGAAATTATACCGCGCTCCGGTACTCGCAATAGCATTCGTTGGTCGATGTGCCTGAATTCAGGCTCTCTCCCGAGTTATCCACTTCCCCGACATTGTTGCTGCGCCGCTCTGTCCGGAATAAGACACAACGCCGGATCGATCAGGCGCTCTTCGCGGGCTGCTCGTCTTTGGCAGGTGTCTCCCGAGCTTCCGTCGCCTTGCCCGCGTCGACATTCTTGCCCACGGTGCGGCGTGCACGGAAGGCCGGCCTCACCTCGGTTTCCTTGCGCTTGAGCATGGCGCGGTACTCGTCGCGCCGCTCGTGGATCGAGGCGATGACGAGGCCCATGGGGACGCCCACATCGACCAGCACGGCTTCCGAGAGCTGCAGGGACGCTTCGATGGTCTCGGGTACGGCGTCGTCGACGCCCATCTCGTAGAGCGCCGTGGCGTGGCGGGCGTCGCGGGCGCGGGCGACGATGGTGATGTCGCGGCGCTCCGCGCGCGCCGCCTCCACGACGGCCTCAACGGCCCGGGGATTGTCCAGGGTAACGACGAGGGCGCGGGCATTGGCGATGTCGCAGCGGCGCAGCAGTTCCGGGTTGGAGGAATCGCCGAAATAGACCGGGTTGCCGAGGCGGCGGTGCTCGGAGACGCGGGCCGCGTCCGCATCGAGGGCGAGATACGGGATCTTGTGGCGGGCCAGCATCTCCCCGACCTGACGTCCGACCCGGCCGTAGCCGGCGATGATGACGCGGTTCTGCTGCTTGTCCGGCACCGGCTCGGCGCGGGCGCGGCCGAGATTGGAGCGGGACATCCGCTTGCCGAGGCGCCGGGCCAGGCTCGCCAGCCCCGGAATCGCGATCATCGTCACCGTGGTGACGATCAGCGCCGCCTGGCCGAGGCCATCCGGCACGAGCCCGCCCGCGATGGCGCCGCCGATGAGGACGAAGGCGAATTCGCCGCCGGGGCCGAGGAGGAGTGCGGCTTCGAGCGCGACGCCGCGCGGGATGCGCAGGAACCGGGCCGCCACGAGGATCACCGCGCCCTTGATCAGGATCAGCCCGATGGACAGGCCGAGGATGGTCTTCGGCGCCGCCATCAGCTGGGCCGGGTCGAGGTTCATGCCTACCGACACGAAGAAGACCCCGAGCAGCAGGCCCTTGAACGGATCGATCGTCGCCTCGATCGCCCGGCGATACTCCGTCTCCGCCAGGAGCAGGCCCGCGACGAAGGCGCCGAGTGTCATCGAGAGGCCGCTCGCCGCCGCCGTCAGGGCGGTCGCCACGATGACGAGGAGGCAGGCGGCCATGAACAGTTCCGGCGAACGCGTCCGGGCCACGAGCTGGAACAGGGGCCGCAAGGCGAGGCGGCCCGCCACCACGATGAGCACGAGGGCGATGGCCGCCTGTCCGAGCGCCAGGGCGAGTGCGCCGCCGACATCCGCCCCGTCGCTGCGGCCGAGCACCGCGATGGCGAACAGCATCGGCGCCACGGCGAGATCCTGGAACAGCAGCACGGCGAAGCTGGCGCGGCCCGCGGGCGTGTTCAGGCGCTTCTGTTCGGCCAGGACCGGCAGGACCACGGCGGTGGAGGACAGGGCGAGCGCCAGGCCGACGATGACGGAGGCGGCCAACGGCACTTCGAGGGCGAAGAGGATGATGCCGATGACGAGGGAGGAGGCGAGCACCTGCGCCGAACCGAGCCCGAAGACGAGGCGGCGCAGGGTGCGGAGACGCTCCCATGACAGCTCGACGCCGATCATGAACATCAGGAAGATCACGCCGAATTCGGCCAGATGCGCGATCTCGGACCGGTTGCCGATGGTGAAGATCGAGACCCATGGCACCGTGTCGGCCAACCGCCCCAGGCCGAACGGCCCAAGGATCGCGCCCGCTCCGATGAAGCCCAGAACCGGACTGATGCGCAGCCGGTGGAACAGCGGCACCACCACGCCTGCGGTGACGAGAAAGATGATCGCTTCCTTGTAGGATCCGGCGTGAACGTCCGTCATCGAGCTGGGCAAACTCCCGAGGGTGGTGCGCGACGCTGGCCGAGACGGGGCAGCCGAAGTTCTGCACAGGGAACTCCGGCCGCGGGAATCCATCGGGTCGCCGGCAGCGATGAGAGCATGCAAGCCCATGTGCCGCCTGGGCAACCGGCTTTTTGCCGGCCCATGCGGATTTGATCCTTCGCCGTACTCAGCCATGCATGCGGGACGCGCTGGCGCGGACGGGGTTTTGCGCTGCGATACGGAATGGCGCAAAAACGGCACAATGGCCGCATAGGGCGGAACTTAACGATCGGTTAAGTCCCAGCCTACCTCACGGTTTGTTGCGTCGTTCGTCGCGTTTTTTGAAGACACGAGTGCCTCATGCGAAAGTCGCCGCCCAACCGGGATGTTCAGCGCGAACGACGTGACTGGATCCGTGAGTCCGAGCGCTGGACGCACGAGCGCCATCTCGAGAAGGGGTACCGGATCAAGTGGGGCTATGTCGGGATCGCGTATCTCGTCGAGTTCATGGTCATCGGCGCGTCCCTTTGGGGCGCCTGGCTGTTCGCCGGGGTCTACAGCGACGGGGACGACAAGGCCTTCTACTTCATGCTCCTCGCGCCGCTGGTCTACGCGGCGGTGGAACTCTGCCGCGTGCCGCTGGGCATTCTGGCCCGCACGCAGCGCTCCTACTTCATCCGGGCGCTGGCCATCGTCGGCATCATCTTCGCCGCAGGCGTCACCACAAAATCGGTGTCGCAGCTCGGCGAGATGATGTTCCACCCCCGCCTGATGGATGCGGCCAAGGCCAAGACCGCCCTCAAGGACGCGCAGGCCGACCGCTCGACCATCGACAACCGCATCGCCGCCGCCGATGCCCGCGTCGCCCAGTACACCACGGAACTCGACCAGATCGAGAAGCGCGCCGCCGAGAACGCGAGCCAGCTTTCGGCCTTGCCCGCCCAGCGATGTGAGCGCGTCTCGGGCACCAACAGCAAGGGCCAGCGCTATTCCAACCTGAAATGCGTCACCGATCCGCGCACCGCCACCCTGAATGCCAGTGTCGGCAAGGCCGGCGCCGACCGGGCGGTGGTGACGAAATCCCTCGAGGAAGCGCGCAAGGCGCGCGCCGAACTCGACCGCGGCATGGCCGAGCGCAAGGTCGCCGATGCCGAGCAGGCCTACCGCAATTCGGTGAACCGCTCGCAGCTCCACTCCTTCACCGCCATGGTCTACGGCGTCGACCCGATCGATGTGACCGACGCGCAGGTCCACGCCTTCCTGCGCATCTTCGTGTTCGTTCCGGCCCTCTGCGCCGCCTTCGCCTCGACGATCCTGGCGCTCTGCGCGGTCTCGGTGCGCAAGACCTTCATGGACGAAGACGATCTCGGCGCCGCCGTAAATCTCGAGGCGACGCCCTACATGCTCGACTCGATCACCGATTCCATTCGCCAGGAGATGGGCCTTACGCCGCCCAAGCCCGTGCGTGACGTGACGCCGACGGGTGAGGTGATCCCGCTGGATCGCCGGACCGCGCCCAGTGCCAACTTACCGCCCGTGGCCAGCGCGGGAGCCGGCGCATGAGCATCCACGCATCGGGGACGCCGGAGAACGTGGTTCTCGCCCAGAGCGTCAATGGCCGCCTCCGGGCCGAGACGCGGATCACCGCCGCCCGGGCCTTCCTGTTCCGGGCCATCGGGGCGGGAGCCTTCGCGGCGCTCGCCGGCATCGGCATCGGCGCGGCGTCCTACGGCTACGCCTACATGAACCAGTTCGACTCGGCCGCCGAGAAGATCGCCGCCGCCATGCAGGCCGCGCTGTCCGACGTGACCTTGAAGACCAAGGGTGAGGTGACGCTCACCGACAACGTCCTGAAGCTCGAAGGCGGACCCGTCCGCTCCTCCCCGTCGCCGACCCAGGCCCAGCTCGGCAAGGACGCCGCCCCCGCCTCCAAGGCCACGGTGAACACCACCTTCACGGTGTTCAAACAGGTCCCCTACATGGACGGCCAGATCGTCACCGGCTGGAACTTCCGCGCCAACGAGGAAGTGCCCTTCCAGCAATATTGCTACTTCTCCCGCCGGACCAACGAGGCCAAGGGCCAGGTCGAGATGAAGATCGATCTCGCCATGGACGGCAAGGTTCTGCCGCAACCGCAGAAATCCGACGTGAACCTCGCGATCCTGGCCTCGAACTGCGTGTGGAGCGACGGGAAGTCGCTCTGAGGGCTCTACGCTTCAGCCGAATTTCGGTAGTGGGAGGGCACCAGTCGCCATCCCGCTTCGGGGAAGCGCGCATCGGCTGCTCTGCAGAGGCTGAAGCTTCCCAATGGATGAAGCCGCAACAGAAAGCCGACGCCTCATGCGCTTTACCGGTACCGCCGATTACGTCGCCACCTCGGATCTCACCACCGCCGTCAACGCGGCCATCGTGCTGGAACGGCCGCTCCTGGTGAAGGGCGAGCCCGGCACCGGCAAGACCGTGCTGGCGGAAGAGATCGCCAAGGGGCTCGGCGCGCCGCTCCTCACCTGGAACGTCAAATCCACCACCAAGGCGCAGCAGGGCCTCTACGAATACGATGCGGTCTCGCGCCTGCGCGACAGCCAGCTCGGCGATCCGCGCGTGTCGGAGATCGGCAACTACATCCGGCGTGGCAAGCTGTGGGAGGCGTTCACGCATCCCGAGCGGCCGGTTCTCCTCATCGACGAGATCGACAAGGCCGATATCGAGTTCCCCAACGACCTGTTGACCGAACTCGACCGGATGGAGTTCCACGTCTACGAGACCGGCGAGACGATCCGCGCCGAGCGCCGCCCCATCGTCATCATCACCTCGAACAACGAGAAGGAACTGCCGGACGCGTTCCTGCGCCGCTGTTTCTTCCACTACATCAAGTTCCCCGACGCCGAGACGCTGAAGGCCATCGTCGAGGTGCATTACCCCGGCATCAAGCACCGCCTCGTGGAGGAGGCCCTACGGGTCTTCCTCGAGACGCGGGAGGTGCCGGGTCTGAAGAAGAAGCCCTCCACCTCGGAATTGCTGGATTGGCTCAAGCTCCTCGTCTCGGAGGATGTCTCGCCAGAGACCCTGCGAGAGCGCGATGGCCGCAAGCTGATCCCGCCGCTCCACGGGGCGCTCCTGAAGAACGAGCAGGATGTCGGCCTGTTCGAGAAGCTGGCCTTCATGATGCGGCGGGAGGGGCGGGGCGGCTAAGCAAGCTTAGCAAAGGTGGTCACCGGTTTTGCGTTTTAAAACCTGCTGAGGACCACCTTCGGCCGAGCTGCGCTCGCCGGCGCCATTCAAACCCGACCTCGTGTCCCCATCCTGCAAGCGGACCGCTCCCATGAAGATGAAGAAGCTCGGCCGCACCGGCCTCGACGTGTCGCCGCTCTGCCTCGGCTGCATGACCTATGGCATTCCCGAGCGCGGCCCCCATCCCTGGACCATGCGGGAGGACGAGAGCCGCCCGCTCATCCGGCAGGCGATCGAGCTCGGCATCAACTTCTTCGACACGGCGAACTACTATTCCGACGGGACCAGCGAGGAGATCGTCGGGCGCGCCCTCAAGGACTTCGCCGACCGCGACAGCGTCGTGCTCGCGACGAAGTGCTATTATCCGCTCAAGGACCAGCCCAATGCCGGCGGCCTCTCCCGCAAGGCGATCTTCGCCTCCATCGATGCCAGCCTGAAGCGCCTCGGCACCGACCATGTCGATCTCTTCCAGATCCATCGCTGGGATTACGGCACCCCCATCGAGGTGACGATGGAGGCCCTCCACGACGTGGTGAAGGCCGGCAAGGCCCGCTATATCGGCGCGTCCTCCATGTACGCCTGGCAATTCGCCAAGGCCCTGTTCACCGCCGATCTCCATGGCTGGACCCGGTTTGCGACGATGCAGGACCATTACAACCTCCTCCACCGCGAGGAGGAGCGCGAGATGCTGCCGCTCTGCGCCGACCAGGGAATCGGTGTGTTGCCCTGGAGCCCGCTGGCGCGCGGGCGCCTGACCCGCGACTGGGACGAGCGCAGCGCCCGCCAGGATTCCGACGAGGTCGGCAAGCGGCTCTATGCCTCCGCGGAGGAGGCGGACCGGGCCATCGTCGGCAAGGTGGCGGAGATCGCGCGAGCGCGCGGCGTGTCGCGGGCGCAGGTGGCTTTGGCCTGGGTGATCCAGAAGCCGATCGTCACCGCGCCGATCATCGGGGCGTCGAAACCCACACACCTGACCGATGCCGTGGCGGCCCTCGACCTCGCGCTCGATGCCGACGAGATGTCCGCCCTCGAAGCGCTCTACACGCCGCACCCCGTCGTCGGCTTCCAGTAAGGGTCATCGTCCATGCGCCGCCTGATGCTCCTGCGCCACGCCAAGTCCGACCGTTCTCCGGGCGTGCGCGATATCGACCGTCCGCTGAACCCGCGCGGCTTCAAGGCCGCACCGCAGATGGGGGCCTATCTCGCGGCGCGGGATCTGATCCCCCAGAAGGTCGTCGTCTCTCCGTCCTTGAGGACGCGACAGACCTGGGAGGGCATGGCCGCCGCCCTCGGCAATCCCGAAACCGAGATCGTCGACGCGATCTACGAAGCACCGGACAGCGCGCTGCTCGAGGTCATCCGGGCGACGCCCGCCGACATCCGGACCCTGCTCATGATCGGGCACAATCCCGGCCTGCAGGATCTCTCCCTCGATCTCGTGGGCGACGGTCCCCGCGAGGCGAGGGCGCGGCTCTCGGTGGAATTCCCGACCGCGGCGCTCGCCATCATCGATATCGAGGGCGAGGCCTGGACCGGGTTCCGTCCCGGCGCGGGCCGGCTCGAACGGTTCGTCACGCCCAAGGGCCTCGACCGCGACGACGCCGCCTGAGGCCATGTGGATCGATTGAACGGATCACCGGCTGGGCCGTTGGTCAGTGCCATGGCCCGCCACCGCTGATCCCGTGTTCGTCACCACGCTTCTCGTCCTGACATCCCTGATACCGCGCATGGGTATCGGCCTCGACGCCGTGACGTCCGGCCTCGCTCGCGCGGAATCGGCCGTGGCGATGGTAGTCCCTCCCTCCGAGACCCCGAGTTTTCTCGCCAGCGAGAGGGCGGTGTCGAACTGGCGCGCGGAGGCGGGGACGACCTTGCGTCCCGCTTCGCTCGCCCTGGTGGCCCGCTATGCGCCGGTCCCGCCCGCTTTCGTCGCGCGCTGCGTCAAGCTTAACAATTACTGGTGCATCAAGAGCGCCCGCTGGCGGGGCGAGATCGGCAGCGATGCCGAGGGGCATACCGGGTTCGCCACCGCCGGCGACGGCGCCGATGCGGCGGCCTCCCTGCTCCGGCGCTATTACCGCGAATTCGGCCGCCGCAACGCCCTGTCCATCGTCCGGCGATGGGCGCCGGCGGAATGCGCTGTTTCCAGCGGCGGGGGATCGGGCGGAAAGGTCTCCACCGGCCTCGCGCCGCTCGGTCTCGGCAAGACGGTTCGCGCCCGCTACCTCGCCCGCCATGCGCGGGGAGGCGGGCGCAAGCCCCGCACGGTCGCGCGGGGCGGTCCGCTGCGGGTCCAGCCCTGGTCGCCGCTGGCGAGGATGGCGGGTGGGCCGAAGCCCCGGCCCATCCGTGTCGCGGGGGCGGCCGAGACGATCGGCAGGCCGGCGATCACGCCGATCATCGCGAGTCCGTCCGAGACCGGGGCGACATCGCCGTCCTCCCGGCTGGCGGACCGGTTCGCAGCAGAATCCGCGGCTTTGCCCGCCCTCGCGGCCGGGATGCCGGGCCTTCGGCTGCAGGATTTGGCGGCACCGGCGCCCCTCTGCGGCAATGACGAGGTCCGCATCCGCAATTACGCCGCCCGTATCGCCGCCAGCGTCGGCCTCAAGGTCGAGGACGATCTGGCGTTGTTCGATGCGGATGGCCGGCCCTCGCCCCGTCTCGCCCCGGTGATGCTCGCCATGTCGGCGGTGGAACTCGGCGTGCTGCGGGCAGGACCGGATCTGGTCGAGGCCGCCATCGCACGGCTCGCCGCCGCCCAGGTCGATCCTGGCGAAGTCGATCCCGGCCAAGTCGATCCCGGCGCGGTGGAGCGATGACGCGTCCGGTTCTTGCGTTCGCCTGAGACGCGCGCCACCTCACCCCTGCATTCGCCACCCATCCTCCCCCTCCTGCCAAACGAGACCCTCGCTTCATGATCAGCTTCGCCTCGCGCGCGGGCTCCGCGATCCAGGCCTTCGCCGAGGCATCGAGCGATCTCCTGATCCAGCCGACCCTGAGGCTCGGCGTCACCGGTCTCGCGCGGTCGGGCAAGACGGTGTTCACGACGGCGCTGATCCATCATCTGGTGGAGACCCATGCGCTGCCGGCCTTCGCGCCCGCGCATGAGGGACGGCTGCGCCGGGCCCGCCTCGTGCCGCAACCCGACGACGACGTTCCGCGCTTCCCCTACGAGGATCATTTCGCGGCCCTGACGGAGCAGCGCCTGTGGCCTCGCTCCACCGACCGGATCAGCCAGTTCCGCCTCGCCATCGAGTACGAGCGCAAGGGCGGCTGGCGCTCCGGGCCGGGCACGCTGATGCTCGACGTGGTGGATTATCCCGGCGAATGGCTGCTCGACCTCGCGCTGATCGACCAGAGCTACGCGGAATGGTCCGCCGCCACCATCGCGGGCACCCGCCGCACCGGGCGCGCCGCCATCGCGGCGCCCTGGCTGGCGGTGCTGAAGGACCTCGACCCGTCCGGCCCCCTCGACGAGGTCGTGGCCGAGCGCGCCAGCATCGCCTTCACCGCCTACCTCACCGCGTTGCGCGCCGGGCCGGAATCGGTGGCGACCACGCCCCCGGGCCGTTTCCTCATGCCCGGCGACCTCGCCGGATCGCCGGCTCTCACCTTCGCGCCCCTCGACGCGCTCCCGGAGACGATCGTCCCGAACAGCCTCGCGGGGCTGATGGAACGGCGTTTCGAGGCCTACAAGGCCAAGGTCGTGGAGCCGTTCTTCCGCAACCATTTCCAGCGGGTTGACCGGCAGATCGTCCTCGTGGACGTGCTCGCCGCCGTCGATGCCGGGCCGGCCGCCCTCGCCGAGTTGGAAGAGGCGCTCGATACCGTGCTCCTCAGCTTCCGGATCGGCCGCAACACCATCCTGTCGCGTCTCTTCGCGCCGAGAGCGGACCGCATCATGTTCGCCGCCACCAAGGCGGATCACCTGCACCAGACCAGCCACGACCGCCTGGAGGCGTTGCTACGGCTCCTCGTCTCCCGCGCCATGCGCCGGACCGAGGCGGCCGGCGCCCGCGTCGGCACCGTTGCGCTGGCTTCCGTGCGGGCCACGCGGGAGACCACCGTCCACGATGACGGCATGACCCTGCGCGCTGTGTCGGGAACGCCCGAGGCGGGCGAACACGTGGGCGACGAGGTCTTCGACGGTCGGAGCGAGGCGGCGGTGTTCCCCGGTGAGTTGCCGTCCCGGCCCGAATCCGTGCTTGAGGGCGCGGTGCCGCCCGGCTCCCTTCGCTTTCCGCGCTTTCGCCCCCCGCTGGTCCGACCCGACGCCCATGGCCGCCCCGGCCACCTGCCGCAGATCCGCCTCGACCGTGCGATGCAGTTCCTCATCGGCGACAAGCTGACGTGAGCGCCGCCGTCCGTCATCCCATCCCGCCCGCCGACCTCATCCTGAGGTGCCGCGCCAGCGGCCTCGAAGGAGGGTTCCAGGCTCCGCTGCGCGAACTGGAGGGCTCCTTCGAGGCCTCCGCTCCGCTCCGGCACCTCAGGATGAGGTGGGCGGATGGGGGAAGGCCGGTCTCGCAGTTTGCCTATTACGCCTCAGACAGGGTCCACCCATGACCTCTCCGAACCGCCCCCGCGCCTTCCGCATCCCCGCCGCCGAGCCGGCCGAGGGACTGGAGGGCATCGTTCCGCCGCCGGTGCCGCCGAACGCGGTGAGGATCGTCGAAGAGCCGTTCGAGATCGTCGAGGCGGCGGACGGCACCGCCGTGCCGGTGGCTCCGAAATCGCGGGCGCCCTGGCTGTCGGTGCTGATGCTGGCTTTGGGCGGCCTCGTCTCGCTCGGGGTCGGCCTGTCGCTGGAGCGGATGATCGCCGACCTGTTCTCCGCCGCGCCCTGGCTCGGCGGGGTCGCCCTGGCTCTCCTCGTCCTCGCGGCCATCGCCTTCCTCGCCCTGGTGATGCGCGAGCTCGCGGGCATCTGGCGCGAGCGCCGGATCGAGAAGCTCCGGGCGAAGGCCATCGAGGCCATCGCCACGCGGGATCACACCGGCGCGCAGGCCGTGGTGGCCGAACTCTGCACCCTCTACGCCACCCGGACCGGGCTGGCGGCCGGCCGCCAGCGCCTGAAGGCCCTGGGCGATACCATCCTCGACGTGGACGACCGGATCGGGCTCGCCGAGCACGAACTGCTCGAACCCCTCGACCGGCAGGCCCGCAACGCCATCGCCTCGGCCGCCAAGCAGGTCTCGGCGGTGACGGCGCTCAGCCCGCGCGCCATCGTCGACGTGGCCTTCGTGGTCTTCGCCGCCGTGCGCCTCCTGCGCCAGATCGCGACGATCTATGGCGGGCGGCCGGGTTTCCTCGGCTTCCTGCGTCTTGCCCGCGCCGCCTTCGCGCATCTCACCGTCACGGGCGGGATGGCGGTGGGAGAGAGCATGATCCAGCAGGTCCTCGGCCTCGGCATCGCCGCGCGGGTCTCGGCGAAGCTCGGCGAGGGCGTGCTCAACGGCCTGATGACCGCCCGGTTCGGCCTCGCCGCCCTGGCGGTCTGCCGCCCGCTCCCCTTCGTCAGGGAGGAACCTCCGCGCCTGGCGGACGTGGCCGGGGAGTTGCTGAAGCCGATGGGCGGTGCCGAGAAGGCGTGACTCAGAGCCCCTTGAGGAACCCCGCCAGGCGCATCAGACCTTCCGGCCACGGACCGTGCCCGCTCGCCACGTTGATGTGGCCGGATTCGCCAGCGTCCACCAGGGCGGAGCCCCAGGCATAGGCGAAGTCCTCGGCCCGGTCATAGGCGCAATAGGGGTCGTTGCGGCTCGCCACCAGCAGTGACGGGAAGGGCAGGGGATCGCGCGGCACCGGCGCGAAATCCGTGACGCTGGAGGGCAGGTCCGGCGTCCGCTCCACGTCCGGGAACGCCACCAACAGGGCGCCCCGCACCTTGCCCTCGGGAAAGGCAGGCGCGGCCTGGATGGAGGCGACTACGCCGAGGCTGTGGGCGATGAGCATCACCGGCCGCGTCGCCGCCTCCACCGCCTCGACGATGCGTGCGCGCCACGATGCCGCTTCGGGATGGTGCCAGTCGTCCTGCTCGACGATGCGGGCATTGGCCATGCGGGCGGCCCAGCCGGCCTGCCAATGGCCGTCTTCCGAGCCTGCATAGCCGGGGAGGATGAGGATGTCGCAATCGGCGAGCTTCATTCTGCCCCGATAGCGGCTCGCTCGCGCGGCGTCGAGACGGGTGAGGGGAATTCGGCAGGCATCGCAGCGTTGGGTGAAGGGCCTCCGGGCTGCGAGAGGCGGCGGCCCATCATTTTCACCGAGCGCCCGCGCGGATCACGGTTTCCCGCGTTAGCCGAGTGTCGCGCGCTCAGGCGTGCCCAGGAGGATGGACATGACGAAGCTCTTCATCGCCAATATCCGCACAGCCAAGGGCTTTCGCCCGCTGGTCACGGTCCGGGCTGCCGCCGAAGGTGAGGCCAAGGTCTTTCTCGCCGCGGCCTATCCCGACGATGAGATCGTCGATGTGGTCGAGCCGAGCGACTGGGTCAGCGATGCCGATACCGGGTCCGCGCCGGGTGATATCCGCGAGCATGCCGGCGTCGAATGGCAGTCCCCGTGAAGCGTGAACGAGACGAGGGGGCGACGGCTCCCTTCGATTCCGGCGCGGCTTTCATTGGCTAGAGCTGCGCCCGACCACGGCCGTCCCAGACCATCGGCCAGCCCCGACACGGCCATGAGGAAGGGCCTCCGGAAATGGACCAGGCCCGGGCCGCTCCACACCGTGAACCGCTCGGTGCAGCCGGTGGTATTCATCTCGCATCGCAGAGGGACGAGACAGAAGGGATCGCGCCCTATGGACCTTCCCGCAGGGCATCGACGGCGTGACCGGCGAGGTTGGCTCCCAGCAGACGTTCGGCGTCGAAGCCCCCCAGCGGCCGAATGCGGCCCGGCAGGTCGGCGATGTCGCGCTGCCGCCGGAGCGCGGCTTCCCGCGCCGTTGCCAGGGTGACGGCCTCGAACCGGATCGGATCGCCCGGCCGGCTTTGGGCGAGGCGGCGCAGATCGGCCGAGATCACCGTGGCGATCTTCGGATAGCCGCCCGTGGTCTGCCGATCCGCCATCAGCACGATGGGCAGGCCGTTGCCCGGCACCTGGATCGAACCCATGACGGTGGCGTCCGAGACGATGTTGTAGCCCCCCTCGCCATGGGCGATGGCGGGGCCGTCGAGTTGGTACCCCATCCGGTCGGCGCGGTGCGACACGGTGAAGGTCGAGCCCAGCAGGGTGTCGATCCCGCCTTGCGGGAAGCGGTCGGCCTGGGGGCCGAGCATGACGCGGATCGGCGCGTCGCGGTCGAGGGGAACGGCATCGGTGGTCCGGTCGCCCGGTGTGTTGCCCTCCGCAGTGGCGAAGGTCAGATGGTCGCCCGCTTGGAAGAGCCGGCCGTCGGCACCCCCGATCCCGGCGCGGAGATGGAGCGAAACGCTGCCGAGCACGGCGCCCGCCTCGAACCCGCCGGCCACGGCGAGGTAGGCGAACGCTCCCTCACGGGGCGGGTCCACGATGAGTTCGGCGCCTTCCGCCAGAGTCGCGGTGCGGTGGCCGGTGAGGGGGGCTCCGTCGATACGCAGGGTGCAGGGCGCGCCGGCACAGGCGAACCAACCCCGTCCCGCCTCCACGACGAAGCGACCGCCGCCGAAGCCGAGTTCGAGGACCGGCGCGTCGGGGGCATTGCCGACGAGGACATTCGCGGTCGCCATGGCGAGGCGATCCATGGCGCCGGAGCCGGAGAGGCCGTAGCGCTGGTAGCCCCGTCGTCCGCCATCCTGAAGGCTGAGCGCGCCGTGGCATCGCGCGATGACGAGACGCCCGCTCACGGCGTTGTCTCGCAGTCGACGATGCGCTCCCCGGCCCCCGCGGCCCGGTCGAGTTCGTCCCATTTTTCCGGCTCGATGGGCAGGAAGCGGATCGCGTCGCCGGGCTCGAACAGGAAGACCGGGTCGCGCCCCGGCAGGAACGAGCGGACGGGGGTCCGGCCGAGGAGATGCCATCCGCTGGGGGCGGCGATGCTCGCCACCAGAGCCTGCACGCCGCCGATGGAGATGGTCCCGGCCGGCGTCACCGGCCTTGGGCTCTCCCGGCGCGAGAGAGCGAGGCTCGGGTCGAGGCCGGAGAGATAGGCATAGCCCGGCAGAAAGCCGTTCATGGCCACACGGTAATCGGCGGCCGCATGCCGGGATACGACCTCGTCGGCGCTCAACCCGTGATGGGCGGCGACATCGGCGAGGTCGATGCCGAACGCACCGCCATAGACCACGGGAAGGCGCCAGAGTCGGCGCGGCGTCGTCCCGGCGGGGACCGTACCGACCAGGGCGAGGAGCGCGGATTCAAGCGCGCCGGGCTCGACCGCGCAGGGATCGAGGTGGACGGTGAGCGACCTGTAGGTGGGAACGGCCTCTATGAGCCCCGGTATGCCGGCATCCCGCACGGCGCGGTCGAGGGCCAGGACCAGCGCGTTGGCCTCGGGGTCGATGGTCTCACCGAACTCGACGGTGATCGCGGTATCGCCGCACCAGAGCAGGCGGGGCTGAGGGGCTGCCACGGGTCGCAAGGCCTCGCTCGTCGGATCGTCTCCCCAGTCCCAACACGAAGGGGCGGCGCTGTCGAGCGCCGCCCCCTCTTTCATCCTGTAACCCCTTGGGGAAACCAGGTCTCAGTGCGACCGCCCCGGCGATACGTCGGGCTTGCGGAACGGCTCGGAACCGCCCTGGGTCGCCGCGTTCAGGTTCTCGGGGTCGAGGGCGCTTTCCACGAACTCGCGGCCACGGTCGGCGAAGTCGCGGGCGTAGCGGATGCCCTGGTCCTTCACCTCGTCGGCCCACGGACCCACCGTTTCGTCCTCGCGGCGCGTCCGGGGAAGGAGGGCGCCGAGGAGCAGACCCGCCGCGAGGCCGACGACGCCCACGAGAAGCGGGTTCTCGGTGACGAACTGCTCCACATTGGTCTTGCCCCGGTCGAGGCGCTGGCTGCCGCGCTCGGCGAACTCGCCGATGCTGCGGCGGGTGGACCGGTGAGTGTCCGCCGCCCAGTCGCGTGCGTCGTCATAGGTCTCCGACGCACGGTCGATCAGCGACTCCGCCTTGTCCTTCACGGTGTCGCGCGCATCGAGTGCGGCCGCCTTGGCTCGGTCGGCATAGCCCTCGGCCTTGGCCTGGGCATCGTCGGCGAGGTCGCCGGCCTGGTGGCGAAGGTCGCCGGCCGTCGTCCGTGTTTCGCTGCGGGCACGGTCGGAGATGTCATGGAGCGAACGAGCGGTCTCATCGCCGTGCGGAAGGCTGGCGGCGCCATGGGGAAGGCCGGCCGCGAGGGCGATGTCGTCGGGAAGCGAGCTCTTGGGCTCGCCTGGGATGCTGCTGTGGCTCATGGAGGCGACTCCTGTCGGATGGGAGATGGAGCGGCGATGCCGCTGCCGGGTCGGTCAGGTTTCGATCGGCCTTCGCAGGCCTAAATCTGTGTTTCCTCCGCCAGTTCCTTCACGGGCTGGCGTGTCGGCTGGTCGGGGTCGTAGGCCTTGGCGGCGGCGCCCGGCGTCACCGGCAGCGCACCGTCGGGATCGATGAGGGAACGCTTGGTCAGCGTCTGCCGATCCTTTCCGGTGCGATGCAGCAGCCAGCCGATGCCGGCCGCGATGAGCAGGACGGGAACGGGGTTGCGGCGGATCGCATCGAGGGCGCCGTCATAGGCTCCGCTCAACGGTGTCCGGCGGACATTGCCCAGCATGTCGTCAACGATGCTGGGGACGGAGAGCCTGTCCTGGATGCGGTCGATGGTCTGGTCGAGGCGGGCACGGCTCGCCTCGATGTCCTTTTCGAGGTCGTTCAACGATTCACTCATCCCGATACCCTTTCCGACAATGCGCGCGCGTCCTGGCGCATCTGCCGTGTCGTGCGGGTCGGCGCCAGGGTGGAGAGGGACATGGCGTTCCGTCCGATCAGGGCGAAGACGATGGCGACCACCAGAAGCACGCCGCCGACGATGAGGGCGGACAGCGCTTCCGAATGCACTACCGTGGCGAGCCACTTCACCAGGGCGTCCACGAGGACGAACAGGGCGACGACTCCGAACACGCCGGCGCCGACCATCAGCGCGAGGCCGATGAACAGCGTCCGGACGTTGCTCGTCATCTCGGTGCGAAAGAGCGCCATTTCCTTGCGCGCGAGTTCGCTGGTCTCGCGCAGGGCATCGCCGACGAGGCTTTGAATGCTGGATTGCGGGCCGTTCGACATGACGTCCGGCCTAGCTGCGGAACGCGTCGCGGGCATCGCGGTGGGGCGCGATGCTCGACGACTTGATGAAGCGCGAGACGACGAAGCCGGTCACGAAGGTCGCGACGGCAACGGCGACGGGAGCGCGGCGGGCGAAGGCTTCCGCCTCGTCGTAGAACTCGGCGAAGCTGCGGTTCTCGATGGAGGTGCCGAGCTGCTCGAGCCCCTCGGCGGCGCTGTCGAAGAACGCCTTGATGTTCGGCTGCTCCTCGAAGGACTTGCTCGAATCCCGCAAGCCCTGGGCGATATCGTTCACCGACTGGGCGGCGTCGCCCTTGCGGCGATCGGCATAGTCGGTGGCCTGGGCTCGCGCGGCGGCGACGAAGCCCCGGCCGCGCTCGACGGCCACGTCGGCGATGCCCTCGACATCGCCCTTCAGCGCACGCCAATCACCGGTCGGAGCAGCAGCCTCGCCGGAGCCGATCCCGGGGGCGTTCGCCGCGGATGCCGGGCCAGTGGGTTGATTTGCGTTCACGCGCATACTCCTCGATCACTTGTGGGCTGTGTCACTTGTGGCTCTTCAACAACATGGAAACAGACGCGGTTCCGCAAGGAATGCTCATCGTCGAACGGTGGGCGAGGGACCGGCCGCGACATCCCCGCCGATGCGCGCCGGGCCGCCTTCCCATAAGACCGTTCGGCGTCGCAAAACCGACGACGGACCGGCATCGTCGGGCGGGGGACGGGTCGGGTGATCCACTGCGGAACCGACATTCGTCCTTGCCTGCCCTGGCCGTGGGCGATGCGGTCGGTTAGGTTGACTGACGGAATATGAACAGACGTGGCTGTATCGGACGGATCACGGTCGCGTTACGCGCGTTGAACATCGGAATGTCTTGTCCGGCGCGCCCCTGGTGCGCTGCACGCTGAGGACCGGAGCCCGCTGAGTGGCACGCCTTGTCATCGTATCGAACCGTGTGGCCATCCCCGAGGACAGCGGGAAATCCGTTGCCGCCGGAGGCCTGGCGGTCGCCGTCAAGGAGGCCTTCACCTCCTATGAGGGTCTGTGGTTCGGGTGGAGCGGCAAAGTCGTCGAGGACCCGTCCGAGGAGCCCGAGCTCATCGATCGTGGGCGTGTCCAGTACGCCGTCGTCGATCTCTCGCCCCAGGACCACCGGGAATATTACAGCGGGTTCGCCAACCGCGCCCTCTGGCCGATCATGCATTATCGGCTCGGCCTCGGTGCGTTCTCCCGCTCGGATTATGCCGGCTACCAGCGCGTTAACCGCATCTTCGCGCGGGCGCTCGCCAAGCTGATCGAGCCCGACGACATCATCTGGGTCCACGACTATCATTTGCTGCCGCTCGCCTCGGAGCTGCGCGGCCTCGGCATCGCCAACCCCATTGGCTATTTCCACCACATCCCCTGGCCGGCCGCGGACGTGTTCAACACGCTTCCCGCCAGCAACGATCTTCTGCGCGGCATCGCCGATTACGACCTGATCGGCCTGCAGACCGACCCGGACGTGCACAACCTCTCGCGCAACCTCATCGACGAGCTGCGGGCGATCCCCCTCGGCGGCGGCTCGCTGATGGTCGACGGGCGCCGCACCCGCATCCGCAGCTTCCCCATCGGCATCGATGTCGCCGGGTTCAAGGAGGCGGCGGAGAATGCCGGCGCCAACAAGACTGTGCGCGAGACCATGGCGGGCCTGCGCACCCGCAAGCTCCTCATCGGCGTCGACCGGCTCGATTATTCCAAGGGCGTGCCCGAGCGGATGGAGGCGGTGGACCGCTTCTTCGCCTCGAATCCCGACCAGCGCGGCAACGTCGTCTATCTGCAGATCACGCCGAAATCCCGCACCGAGGTGCCGGAATACGAAGAGCTCAGCCGCGAGGTGAACGAGACCGTCGGCGAGATCAACGGCGCCCTCGGTGAGCCCAACTGGACGCCGATCCAGTACGTGACGAAGGCCTATCCGCGCCCCGTCCTGGCGGGTCTCTATCGCGCCGCCCGCGTCGGCCTCGTGACGCCCATGCGCGACGGCATGAACCTGGTCGCCAAGGAATACATCGTCGCCCAGACGGCGGACGATCCGGGCGTCCTCGTCCTGTCGAAATTCGCCGGCGCGTCCCGGCAATTGCCCGAGGCCCTGCTGGTCAATCCCTACGACCGGTTCGAGGTGGCGGAAGCGATCCGCACGGCGCTCTACATGCCGCGCGGCGAGCGGATCGAGCGCTGGAAGCCCATGGTCGACCGCATGACCCGCGAAGACGTGGATTGGTGGGCGCGCAATTTCCTCACCGACCTCGAGAATTTCCGGACCATCGAACGCGAGCCACCCCGCGCGGCCGCTGCCGCCGAGTAGCGGTTTCCTCCCCGTCGGTACGACAGGGAGGGCCTGATTGTCTCTATCGGCAGCGTGACGGGATAGGCAGCGGGCGGGAGACCGGGGTATCGTTCTTGCCTAACCCCGTTCCGATTTCCGGCTCGCGTTCGGCGAGCCGATGTACCTGCGAAAGACATCTATGATCGGCATCGACGATGGCGTGCCCGGGCCTCTCGGGGCGCATTTCGACGGCCGGGGTGTCAATTTCGCGCTGTTCTCGGAGAACGCCACCGGCGTCGATCTGTGCCTGTTCGAGCCGGGCGAGCGCCATGAGAGCCGTGTCGTCCCGCTGCCCTGCCGCACCGACGATGTCTGGCACGGCTACCTGCGCGGCGTGTTCCCCGGCCAACTCTACGGCTACCGGGTCCATGGGCCGTGGGAGCCCGCCAACGGCCATCGCTTCAATCCGGCCAAGCTCGTCCTCGACCCCTATGCGCGCGAGATCCAGGGTCGCATACGCTGGCACGATTCCCTCTACGGGCACCGTCGCGGCCTCCAGCGGGAGGACCAGATCGACCGGCGCGACAGCGCGACCTTCATGCCGCGCGGGGTGGTGACGGCGCCCGACCTGCCGGATCTCGCGCTCAATCCCATCCGCCGGCCCATGGGCCAGACGGTGATCTACGAGGCCCACGTGAAGGCGCTGACGCAGCGTCATCCGGCGATCCCCGAGGCGGAGCGCGGCACCTACGCCGCCCTGGCCCATCCGGCGATCGTCGAGCACCTGCTGAAGCTGGGCGTGACGGCGATCGAGCTCCTCCCGATCCAGGCTTTCGCCGACGACCGGTTCCTGGTGGAGAAGGGGCTCGTCAATTTCTGGGGCTACTCGCCGCTCGGCTATTTCGCGCCGGAGCCGCGCTATCTCGGGGCGGCCGGGACCGGCGGCCTCAAGGCGGCGATCCGCGAACTCGCCGCCGCCGGGATCGAGGTCATCCTCGACGTCGTCTACAACCATACCTGCGAGGCCGATCATACCGGACCGACCCTGTCGTTCCGGGGCATCGACAACGCCAGCTATTACAAGCTCAACCCGGAGAACCGGCGGCAGGAGATCGATTGCACCGGGTGCGGCAACACCCTCGACCTCGACCACCCGAGGGTGATGCAGCTCGTCCTCGATTCCCTGCGGCACTGGGTGACCGCCTACGGCGTCGCGGGGTTCCGTTTCGATCTCGCCACCAGCCTCGGACGCACGCCGCACGATTTCACCGCCAAAGCCGCCTTCTTCCAGGCCATCGCCCAGGATCCGATCCTCTCCCGCGCCAAGATGATCGCGGAGCCGTGGGATATCGGCATGGGCGGCTACCAGCTCGGCGCCTATCCGCGCGGCTGGGCCGAGTGGAACGACCAGTTCCGGGACAGCGTGCGCGGCTTCTGGCGCGGCGATCACGGTATCCTGCCGAAGCTCACGCAGGTCCTGTCCGGCTCGCGGGAGATCTTCGCCGGCTCCGGCCGCTCGCCGCTCGCCAGCATCAACTACG
>NZ_NKUG01000140.1 GCF_014845095.1 Methylobacterium bullatum
GAGCCAGTACTGGCTCACGGCCGTCAGTTCGCTGCGCAGACCTCTGTTGAGGTACTCGACGACCTTAGCATCACCCTTCATAAAACTCACTCCCGTCCGGCTATTTCAAGCTCGAAGGGGAGCGTGGGGCCTCGCACAGGCCCTCAGGCGGCGATCCCCTCCCCCGCAGTTTGGAATTGAACCAAACTACAGCTGCTTGCGCAACCCGTTCCGCACGCATGGCCGGCCTCCGCCACCGCGTCTTGCAGGGCACCCTGCAGAGCCGCCTGCATGATCGAACGGATGGTCCGGGCGCAGCGGCCGCATTTCGGGCTGCAGCCGAGGCAGGCATGGACCTGTGCCGGGGTTCTCGGGCAATCGGGCCCGTCCTTCAGGCAAGCGCGGACGGCACCATCGGACAACACGTTACAGGAACAGACGATCATGGGAGCTCGCTGAACGAAACAGGAAGCGTCGATCGCGAACGAGACAATTGCGTCATCGGCAAATTCCCCTCCCCGATCATTGGCTTGCGCGCCTCTTTAGAACTTTTAAAATCTACTGCTATCTCAACA
>NZ_NKUG01000141.1 GCF_014845095.1 Methylobacterium bullatum
GGAGAGAGCACGGGCTATGCCGAGTTCGTCGTCAGGCTCTCGGCTCCGGCTACCACGGCGGTCTCCGTCAACTGGGAGACAAAAACCGCGAATGCCTATGATGATTACGCCTCCGGCATCGGCGTTCTGACCTTCGCCCCCGGTGAGACCCTGAAGACCGTGCGGGTCGCCATCACCGACGATATGAAGGCAGAACCCTCCGAATCCTTCGTCCTCGGCCTCTACAATCCGAGCTCCAACGCGCTGCTGGGGAAGTCCGCCGCCACAGCAGTGATCCTCGACAATGATGGTACCGTGCCGGGTGGACAGATCATGTCGGGTTCCAATTCCGACGACGTCTTACTCGGCTCAGCAGGGGCCGACACTCTTTCGGGGGAGGCAGGGAACGACGTTCTTATTGGTGGCACCGGTGCCGATGTCATGCGTGGCGGCAAGGGCAACGACACCTACGTCGTCGATCACGTGAAAGACCAAACTGTTGAGACTGCCGACACCGCCGCCGTTCGCTATGGAACTGACACTGTGATGGCTACGGTCAGCCACGTACTCGCGAACAATGTCGAGAACCTCACACTCGTTGGCGGCAGCGCGATCAAGGGTGTCGGAAACGGTCTTGCCAACGTCCTGATTGGTAACGAGGCCAATAATATCCTCGACGGAAAGGCCGGCGCCGATACGATGATCGGTGGGGAAGGTTCGGACACCTACATCGTCGACGCAATCGGTGACAAAGCCATAGAGGTTAGCGGTGCCAGCGGGACCGATATTGTCAAGGCGTCAGTGTCCTACTCCCTCGCAGACTCTTACGTGGAGAACTTGACGCTCACCGGCACCAAAAACCTCAATGCCACCGGCAATGACCTTGGTAACGCGCTTAAAGGGACTACGGGCAACAACCATCTCGACGGCGGCCTTGGTGCGGATTTACTGACGGGTCTGGCCGGCAGGGATACATTCGTTTTTAGTACGAAGCTCAGCTCCACCAATATCGATCACCTCACCGATTTCTCGGCCGTGAACGATACGATCCAGCTCTCAAAGAGCATCTTCGCGGCGCTCTCGGCCGGCAGTCTTGCGGAATCCGCGTTCAAGGATCTTGCCGTCACGGGCGCCAAAGTCGATGCGGACGACCGCATCCTCTACGACCACGATACTGGTGTCCTATCCTACGACGCGGATGGCAGGGGCAGCGCCGCCAAGGCCATCAAGTTCGCCGTCATCGACAACTACGACAAGGTGGCGCTTACTCACCTCGATTTCCTGGTCGCGTAAGCCCGTCACACCACTTGGCCGAACGCTCCCTGTTTGGCCAAAGCTCCCAAGTCGCTTAAAGTCCTTGCCCGCATTCGCCGCTGGTCGGCATATGCGAGGCCGCTGCGCTCGAAGCGCAGGTCTGACACGCATCACGTTCCCCGGCCGGCCGACTGTTCGGCGTGCACGTCGCGCCGTTGATGTTGACCGGCCCCGGCGGCGGGATCGGCGTCTCGCCGGTCCTGGCGCACACCCTGGCGATCCTGTCGCCTCCGGGCCGACACATGCCGGAATCCGTCCTGGCGGCCGGCTGGCGCGATGTGGATCATCTCCGCGACGGGCTGTCCGCGTTTGCCGGCAAGCTCGCGGCGGTCGGCCTGATCCTCAATCGGAGGAAGACCGGGCTTCGGATCACTCGCCCTAAGCCTTGAACCTCTCGCGCAAGGCTTCGTTCGCCCGAACCTGCCAGCCGGGGCCGCTGGCCCGCATGGTCTCGATCAGGTCGGCATCCAGGCGCATCGTCACCTGTCGCTTGGGGTTCTCGACCTTCGGGCGCCCGCGTCCGCGTCGGATCAGCTCGCCGCCCTCGTAGAGGTCGGCGCGCGCCATCATCTCGTCCGTCAGTTCGGGGATTTCCTCGTATTCCTCGGCGGTGATCTCGTGGGCGTCGACCTTGGCGAGGTCGGTCGCGCCGATCCCCTCAGCGGAGGAGAGGGGCGTATTTCGCTTGCTCGCGGTCATTGGCCTTCCTCATCGAAATGATGTGGCGATCCGCGCCACGCGGGGTCCAGACGACGACGACCATGCGGCCCGCGAGTTCTCCAACCGACACGAAGCGGACCTCACCGTAGTCCTGCCGGTTGTCCTCGAATTGCAGGACGCGGCCGGCGAACACGTCAGCGGCGGCGTCGAAATCCAGGCCCCGCTCGGCCAAGGCCCTGTCTCTCTTCGCGGGGTCGAATGTGATCGCCATGCATTATTCGTAACGCCAGAAAATATAGGCGTCAACGATTAAACGGCGTTACGGAAATTAGCTTCTGATCCGCGTCCGATAGACCGGATGCCTGCATTCCCTCACCGCATGGCGCTCGACCGATCCGCTACTCGGAACGGGCCTCGTGGGGCCTGTCGCAAACGCGAA
>NZ_NKUG01000142.1 GCF_014845095.1 Methylobacterium bullatum
GAGGCCGATGCCAAGCGCCTCGACCTGGAGCGCCACCGCCTCGCCCACGCCCCCCTGGTGGTCGCCGTCGTCTCCAGCGCCGCCCCCCACGTCAAGATCCCGGAATGGGAGCAGGTGCTGTCGGCGGGCGCCGTCTGCATGAACCTCGTCGTCGCGGCCAATGCGGCGGGCTTTTCCACCGCCTGGCTGACCGAGTGGTTCGCCTACGACCGTCGCATCCTCGACGCGCTGGGCCTCGACCCGCGCGAGAAACTGGCCGGCTTCATCCATGTCGGCCGCGCCCGCGAGGTCCCGAGCGACCGCCCGAGACCCGTCCTGTCCGACATCGTCACACGAGTCTGAGCGGCGCCATGCATTACGATTCCGAGAACCGCACCCTGCCGCACAACCCGCTGAAGGCCCTGGTGGCGCCCCGGCCCATCGGCTGGATCAGCGCGATGAACAAGCAGGGCCACGTCAACCTCTCCCCCTATTCCTACTTCAACGCCGTCGCCACCGGCCCCGACATGGTGATGTTCTCGTCCTTCGGCCGAAAGGACGCGATGACCTTCGCGGAGGAGGGCGGGGAGTTCGTCTGCAACTTCGCCACCTACGGGCTGCGCGACGCCATGAACGCCACCTCGGCCCCCCTCGCCCGGGGCGACAGCGAGTTCGTCGCGGCCGGTCTGACGCCGGTGCCCTCGCGCAAGGTGCGTCCGCCACGGGTCGCCGAATCCCCCGCCGCCCTGGAATGCCGGTGGCTCCAGACCGTGCCCCTGACACCTCTCGACGGCAGCGAGGCCAGTCACTTCCTGGTGATCGGCCAGGTCGTGTCGATCTATGTCGACGATGCCTTCGTCAAGGATGGCCGGGTCGATACCGGCGCGATGCACCCGCTCCTGCGCGGTGGCTATTTCGACTATTTCAGCGTCACCGACGAGGCACGTTTCGAGTTGAAGCGCCCTCCCGGAGCGGGTCAGTAGCCTCGTCTCAGCCTCTATCCCGCAAGAGGTGCAAGCTCAGCCATGGACAAGGGCGGCCGGGGAGTGCTTCGTGCCAAAAAGGGAACCAAGGCCGGGGCCGAATGCTTAATGGGCCGAGCCGCCGTGGGGCAGCTCATTTCCGCGAACCGCCTGAGGGGGCGCTCGCAGAGGTCTGCATCTTATGATCGTCAAGTTCACTGTACCGCTCCTCATCGCCGCCGGTCTTGCGACTCCCGCCCTGGCACAAGCGACGAACCGCCCGCCGACCATGCTGATCCATGGCAATTACTGCGGGCCCGGCAACAATGCCCCACTCCCGCCCATCGATGCCCTCGACGCGGCCTGCGCCCGGCACGACGCCTGCACGCCGGATGGCGGGTTGCCGACCAAGGCCTGTAACCTGCGTCTCCAGCGCGAGGCCGCGCTGGTCTCACGCGACGTGCGCCAGTCCGACGATCTCCGCTCGCTCGCCGGCCTGATCTCGGTGACAGCCTCGATGATGCTGGCGGATACGGCACCGCGTTCCACCCCCACCACGACGGCGACCTCCGTCAGCCACGACGCCGTCTCGCCCGAGGCCCAGCGCGGGCCGGATGCTCGGGCCGTGTCGGCGGTCGAGGATGGCGAGGACGCCGAATAGGTCGTCTCCGAAGCGCATTCACGCTGAAGCGCTTCATCCCTGGCATCGTCCGCTGAATTCCCTGACGAATCCTGCCTGATCCGGTTCGAGGACGAGTTTCGCTTCGAACCCGTCATTCTGTGCCGCCTCGACCTCACCGGCGAGGTCGCCCCCGGGTAGGCATGGCGTATCGATCGCCGTGACCCTCGCCGCCGCGGCGGTGAGGCGAATCAGGGCGCGGACCTGGG
This sequence comes from Methylobacterium bullatum, assembly GCF_014845095.1. Lineage (GTDB taxonomy): Bacteria > Pseudomonadota > Alphaproteobacteria > Rhizobiales > Beijerinckiaceae > Methylobacterium > Methylobacterium bullatum. Next base: position 1,830 of record NZ_NKUG01000142.1, read on the forward strand.
CGAGAGGCGAGCTCAGCCCGCCCGCGCGATCGCGGGCGGTGGGCGCTCCGATTTCGGCCTTCACGGCCGCGGCGTCCCAGGCGATGCCGACGAGGCGTTCCCCCGCATCCGCGAGGGTGTGCAGGGCCAGCGCGCCCCTTGCCGTTTCGATGAAGGCGAGGATCTGCGTCGCTCCATCGGTCAGCCCCTGCATCGCCTCCTCGACGGCGAGGCGCGCGCCGAGGCGCATGATGTCGCGGGCGCCCTCGCAACGGGGCAGGACGATTCCGTGCGGTGCCGCGGCCATCATCGCCGGGAGGTCGCGTTCCAGGTTGTGCGAGCGCAGGTAGAACGGCGGTGCGCCCTGTCGGCGCTCGGGGAAGAAAGCCGGCGACGCGAGGCCCGTCACGTCCACGATCAGCGCATGCGCGTCGCTCGCCATCGCCGCCGCGACGGCTCGTGCGTCGCCGGGGACGATCAGGAATGCGCGCATGACGGCCTCTCCGAGGGGTTGGTGCGGGACGCCCGATGGCCGAGCACCGTCATGGAACCGGTCCCTGGCTGCGGCCCATACGCTCGGCGAGGAAATCCACCAGCACCCGGATGCGGGCGGGCATGGCCGGGCCGCCGACGAACACCGCATGGATCGCCTCCCGGTCCTGGGGATTGTACGCCTCCAGAAGCGGCAGGAGTCGGCCCGCTGCGAGATCCTCCGCAATATGGAAGGTGCCGACGCGGGTGACGCCGATGCCCTGCAACGCGAGTTGCACCAGGGTCTCGCCGTTATTCGCCGCGATGTTGCCGCGCACCGCCAGGAGGTGGTCGCGCCCGTCCTCGCGGAACGGCCAGCCCGGCTCGATCCGGCGAAAGTTGAAGTCGAGGCAGTTATGGCCGGCCAGATCCCCCGGAACCCGTGGCGTGCCGGCGCGGGCGAGATAGGCGGGCGAGGCCACGACCATCCGGCCGGTCTCGCCGAGGCGCCGGGCGGTGAGCGGGCTGTCGGCCAGCGGCCCGAACCGGATCGCGAGATCGGCCCGCCCGCCGATCACGTCCGCGACCTCGTCGCTGAGGTCGATCTCCACCACGATCCCCGGATGGCGGGCGACGAAATCGCCGATGAGGGGAACCACCACACGCCTGCCATGGGCCATCGAGGCGCTGACGCGGACCCGGCCGCGCGGGCAGCCCTGGTCGGCGATCTGCGCTTCGGTCTCGTCGAGATCGGCCAGGATCCGCCGCGCCGCCCGGGCATAGGTCTCGCCCTCGGCGGTGAGGTGCAGGGAGCGCGTGGTACGCACGAGGAGCCGGACGCCGAGCCGGGATTCGATGCGTGCCACCACCCGGCTCACGGCCGAGGGCGTCAGGCCGAACCGGCGCGCCGCCGCCGACAGGCTGCCTTCCTGGGCCACGGCGAGGAAGAGGGCCATGTCTCCGGCCCGGTCGACCCTGTCGCGCAGCATTGATGCCTCCGGCGCACGGATGTTGGTCCCAGCCCGATACTACCTGGGAGAGGCGGTATCCGCCATGTGCTGGTCTGGAACAGACGGAAAGCACTCATCATGAGACTCAACCTTCCCCTGCTGGCGCTCTCGGCCGGTGCCTTCGGCATCGGCGTCACCGAGTTCACGCCGATGGGCATGCTGCCCCTGATCGCGAACGATCTGCGCGTCTCGATCCCGGCGGCGGGTCTCGTCGTCAGCGCCTACGCGATGGGCGTGCTCCTCGGCGCGCCCCTGATGACGCTGGCCTTCGCCCGGATGCCGCGCCGCCGCCTGCTCGTCGGATTGATGGGCATCTTCACCCTCGGCAACCTCCTCTCGGCGATGGCCGACAGCTACGCGATGCTGGTCGTCGCCCGCCTCGTCACCTCCCTGAACCATGGCGCATTCTTCGGGGTCGGGGCGGTGGTGGCGGCCGGCATCGTGCCGCCCGAGCGTCGCGCCGCCGCCGTCGCCGCGATGTTCTCCGGGCTCACCATCGCCACCATCGGCGGCGTGCCGCTGGCGGCCTGGATCGGGGAGATGCTCGGCTGGCGTGCGGCTTTCTGGGGCATCGCCGCGGTGGGGGCCGTGGCCATGCTGTCGCTGCGCCTGGCCCTTCCGCCCCTCGAGGCCGAGGCCGGTGGCGACATGCGGGCCGAACTCCGCGTTCTCATGCGGGGGCCGGTGCTCGCCGCCCTCGCCCTGACCGTGCTCGGGTCGAGCGCGATGTTCACGGTGTTCACCTACATCGTGCCGATCCTGCGGATCGAGACCGGGGCCGCGACGCCGTTCGTGACGGTGATGCTGGTGCTCTACGGAATCGGCCTCACCGTGGGCAACTGGGCCGGCGGGCGCTTCGCCGACCGCTCGGTGGACGGCACGCTCTTCGCCTCGCTGGGCGGACTCGTGATGGTGCTGGCCCTCTTCGCCTGGGGCGTGCGCTGGGAGGTGCCGGCCGCCATCCTGATCTTCCTCTGGGGCGTCGCCAGTTTCGCCCTGGTGCCCCCGCTCCAGATGCGGGTGATGGAGCAGGCGCAAGGGGCGCCCAACCTCGCCTCGGCCATGAATATCGGTGCGTTCAACCTCGGCAATGCCATCGGTGCCGCCGTCGGCGGAGGCGTGATCGATGCGGGTCTCGGCTACCCGGCCGTTCCCCTCGCCGGTGCCGCCATGGCCGCTGCGGGCCTTGCGATGCTGGTGGCCCTGCGCCGGGGGCGGCGCGGGGCGGCGGAACCTGTCGCGTCCTGAAACTTATGCAGGTTCGGGACGGCGCGGACGGCGCTTCCTTTAATCTTTGTTTACCATGATCGGAACAGGTTGAGACTCAGGCCGACATCGTCAGGTCCGCCTGCAGCCGGACGGCCATGTTCCTCTTCACCACGCCCCCCGCCAGCACTCGCGAGACCGGCCTCGGCCGGGACGCGGGCACGCGGAACGGGGCGACCACGGGGACGCCCGCCGGATCGGCTTCGGCGGGCGTGGTCGATGCGATCCGCAGCGGCGCGCGCAGCACCGGCACCGAGTTCGACTACCTTCTCGCCACGGCCAAGCGCGAATCCTCCCTCGACCCCTCGGCCAAGGCCGCCACCTCCTCGGCCACCGGGCTGTTCCAGTTCATCGAACAGACCTGGCTCGGGACGATGAAGAATGCGGGACCCAAGCTCGGCCTCTCGGCCTATGCCGACGCCATCACCGCCAGACCCGACGGCACCTACACGGTGCAGGACGCCTCGGCCCGCCAGACCATCCTGGATCTGCGCCGTGACCCGGCGGTGGCCGCCACCATGGCGGGCGCCCTGACCCAGCGCAACGGCGAGGCGCTCACCGCCGCCCTCGGGCGCGAGCCCACCAGCGGCGATCTCTACGCCGCCCATGTCCTTGGTGCGCGCGGGGCGGCGACCCTGATCGGCACCGCTCAGGCGAGTCCGGCCCGCGCCGCCGCCCTCGACATGCCGGAGGCGGCCGCCGCCAACCGGAGCCTGTTCTACGACAAGACCGGCCGGCCTCGGGGCGCCGCCGAACTCTACGCCCTCCTGTCCGCCAGCCAATCCGCCTCGCGGCCCGCCCCCACGGCCCTGGCGGGCGCCGCCATCGAGCCGGCCTCCACCGCCGATCCCGTCTCTGCCTATGCGGCCATCGACGGCGGCGGATTGCGGGCGCTGTTCCAGACCGACAAGCGCCAGGGCGCGATGTCCGAGGGGGTCGCCCGCCTGTGGCAGGGCAGGGCCGCGTCGCCGCCGGCCTCCTCGCCGCAGCCGACCCGCAGCGCGCCCACCTATTTCCCGCGCTCGGACGGGACGGGAGAGACGGCCTCGACAACGGCTGCAATCCCCGTAGAGCCGGCGAAGGTCGCGGCGACGGCGTCGCTTGCCGCCGCCCCGGCCACCGCTCTCGTCGGCGCTCCGCTGCCCCCGCGCCGGCCCGCCGAATTCACCGCCGCCGCCTCCCGGCAGGCCGGCACCGTCGCCTCCAAACCTCTCGATCTCTCACTCTTCGCGACCCGGAGCGGTCAATGATCATCCGCCAATTCCTGTCCTGGACCCGTGACGCCTCCATCGACCGTCGCGCGGAGGCGGCGGCGGCGCTGACCCGGGCCTATCTCTATGGCGGGCTCGATGCCGGGGCGGCGCGCGACGCGCGCTCGGCGATCCTGGCGCTCCTCGACGACCCGGCCCCCGCCGTGCGCCGCGCCCTGGCGCAGGCCTGCGCCGGTTGCGCCACCGCGCCTCGGCCGCTGGTCGTGGCCCTGGCCGGCGACCAGCCCGACATCGCCGCCCTGGTCCTGCGGCGCTCGTCCGTCCTCACCGATGCGGATCTCGTCGACGGCATCGCCGTCGGCTGCGAGACCACCCGCACCGCTATCGCCGGCCGGCTCGGCCTCTCCCACGCGGTGTCCGGGGCCATGGCCGAGATCGGCGGCGTCCCCTCCCTCACCGCCCTGGTGCGCAACCGGAGCGCCGGCATCACCACCGGAAGCCTGCTGCGCATGGTGGAGCGGCACGGCGACGATGCCGGCCTCAGGAACGCCCTGACGATACGGGCCGATCTACCCCTCGAAGTGCGGCAAGCCGTCACCGCCCGCGTGGCGGCATCCCTCTCGGCCTTCGCCGTCGCCTCGGGCTGGCTCACCCCGGCGCGCGGGGAGCGGGCGAGCCGCGAAGCCCTGGAGCGCAGCACCCTGGAGGTGAGCGCCGGGGCCGACGGGGCGGACCTCGCCCGCCTCGTGAGCCATCTGCGCATCCGGGGCCAGCTCAATGCCGGCCTGATCCTGCGGGCGATCCTGTCGGGCCGCATGGCCTTCGCGGAGGCGGCCTTGTCCGATCTCACCGGCCTGAAGGCCGACCGCGTGGCCGGGCTGATGCACGACCCCTCCGCCTCGGGCTTCGCCGCCCTCCACCGCCGCGCCGGATTGCCGGCCGTTCTGCTGCCTGCCTTCGTGGCCGCACTCTCGGCCTGGCGCGAGGCCGATCTCCAGGCCGAGCCCGGCCAAGCCAAGCCCGGGAGTGCCACCCTGTCGCGCCGGATGATCGAGCGCGCGCTCACCGCCTGCGAGACCATGCCGCTCGCCGAGGCGCAGAGCGTCATGGCGCTTCTGGCCCGCTACGAGGCCGAGGCCGCCCGCGAGGAATCCCGCGTCGCCGCCAAGGCCATGGAGGCGAAGGCGAGCCGGGAGACCCGGACGCGCATGCAGATCCTCGACGTGGAATGGCGCCTGGCGCAGCAGCTCGTCTCCCAGCGGCCGGCCCAACCCACGCCGCTGGCGCTTCAGCCCATCCGCATCGACACCGTCGTCGAGCGGGGGAGGACGGTTGAAGCCGTGCTCGATTCTTTGTCCGACGGTCTGATGGCGAGTGTTCGCGAGGCGAGGGCGCAGGTTCGCCCGCTCGCCGCCGCGCCCATCGACCTGACCGGCCACGACCTCGTGACGATCGACGTGCCATCCATCGTCGTGTCCCAGCCGGAATTCGATGTCGTACCCGACCCCGTTCGGATCGATGTCGGCATGTCGCCGACCCGCGACGTCGATGCGGTCCTGGACGCGATTCCCGACGCCCTCATCGCCAGCTACCGCGCCGACCGCGACAGGATGCGCCTCGCCGCCTGACCCGGAGCGGCCATCCGGCGCCATGATCGTCGCCCCTTCGCCCTCATCCGGCTATGAGGGCGGCATGACAGGCACCGACACCCGAGCCGTTCTCGCCGGCCTCGCCCCCGTGGCCGCCCTGGTGGGCTCGATCGTCTGCCTCGTGATCGGCACCTCCTTCGCCAAACAGCTGTTCCCGGTCATCGGCGCGGAGGGCACCTCCGCCTACCGCGTCACCCTGGCGGCGGTGCTTCTGCTGGCCGTGTGGCGGCCCTGGCGCCGGACCCTCGGCCGGCGGGATGCCGGTGTGGTGGTGCTCTACGGGCTCGTGCTCGGCGGCATGAACCTGCTGTTCTACCTCTCCCTGCGGACGATCCCCCTGGGGCTCGCCATCGCCATCGAGTTCGTCGGGCCGCTCCTCGTGGCGGTGGCCTCGTCGCGGCGCGCCGTCGATCTCGTCTGGGTGGCGCTCGCCATGCTGGGGCTGTGCCTGCTGCTGCCCCTGGATCGGGCGAGCTCCGGCCTCGATCCCGTCGGCGTCGCCTGCGCGCTGGGCGCGGCCCTGTGCTGGGCGCTCTACATTCTCGTCGGCCAGAGGGCGGGGCACCTGCCCGGCGGGCAGGCGGTGGCCCTCGGCATGAGTGTCGCGGCCCTGGTGATCCTGCCCTTCGGGATCGCTCAGGCGGGCATGGCGCTGCTCTCGCCCTCCCTCGTCGTGGCCGGCCTCGCCGTGGCGATCCTGTCGAGCGCGATCCCGTATTCCCTGGAGATGGTGGCGCTACGGGGCCTGCCGCGCCAGACCTTCGGCATCCTGCTCAGTCTCGAGCCGGTCTGCAGCGCGCTCGCCGGCTTCCTCATCCTCGGGGAGCGCCTCACGCCCCTGCAGGGTGCCGCCATCGCCTGCATCATGGCGGCCTCGGTGGGTAGTACGGTCGGTGCGTATCGGGCGAAACGAGAGAATCTGCGTCAAGCTGGGTGAGCGAGGAAAATATAGTCCCTACAGTCTATTGCAGGCGTCCGTTCTTGCAATCGATGAGGATCTGCGTCGCTGACGCGGCACGTCTTGCCCCGGCGCTCCGGGCGCCCGCAAAACGTGCCGGCACTGACGGGGTCGGGAAAAGCCGCGCCCCTTCCCCGGACGGCTGGAGCGCCGGCGGGACCCGATCCGGCGGCCGGCGCGAGACGCCGCGCAGCGTCACGTCAGCCGAACTGTTCGCGAAGAATCCGCTCGTCGAGGCTGTGGCCGGGATCGTGGAGGAGGGTGAGGTCGGTCTTGAGGTCGAGCCAGGTCTCCACCGTGCAGACCCGGCGGAACTCGGTGTGGTCGGCCACCGCGGCCACCGGGCGATGCGCCGCGTCGAGCACCTCCACCTGGATGCGGGCGTGATCCGGCAGCAGGGCGCCGTGCCAGCGCCGGGGGCGGAAGGCCGAGATCGGGGTCAGCGCCAGGAGCCGCGAATTCAGGGGCAGGATCGGGCCGCCCACCGAGAGGTTGTAGGCGGTGGAGCCGGCGGGCGTCGCGCAGAGCACGCCGTCGGCGATGAGCTCGGGCAGGCGCACATGTCCGTCCACCGAGATCTTCAGCTTGGCGGTCTGGTGCGTCTGGCGCAGCATGTAGACTTCGTTGATGGCACGCGCCGTGTGCCGGCGCCCCTCCACGTCCACCGCCTCCATCATGAGCGGGTGGATGGTGCTGCGCTTGGTGCTCTCCAGCCGTTCGAGGAGGTTGTCCTCGCGCCACTCGTTCATCAGGAAGCCGACGGTGCCGCGATTCATGCCGTAGATTGGCGTGCCGGCCAGCATGAAGCGGTGGAGCGCCTGCAGCATCAGCCCGTCACCGCCCAAAGCCACGATCACGTCGGCCTCCTCGGGGGCGACGCTGTCGTAGCGCCGCATCAGCGTGTCCGCTGCGCTCCTCGCATCGGCGGTGGGGCTCGCGATGAAGGCGATCCTCTGGAAGCGCCGCGCCATGGATGATCGTCCGCTCGTGTTGACGCCGGGCTTCGCCGCGCGCCTCATTCCCCTCGGAACAGGCCGCTGACCCGGAGACCCATAGCATGGAGCGTCCGCTTCTCGTCTACACCACCTTTCCCGATGCCGAGACGGCGCTGGCCATCGGCGAGGAACTGGTGCGCGGGCGGCTCGCCGCCTGCGTCAACGTCCTGCCGGGAATGCGGTCGGTCTATGCCTGGAAGGGGGCGGTGGAGCGGGGTGAGGAGGTCGTCGCCATCCTCAAGACCCGGGAGGGGCTCGCCGATTCCCTCGCCGCCGCGCTGAGGCAGCGCCATCCCTACGAGACGCCGATCATCCTGCATCTCGCCACGAGCGGGGCCGATCCCGACACCGCCTCGTGGATTCTCGCTGAGACCGGCGGTTGAGGCGCGTCCGATCGCCATCCCGCCGGGCCATGAAAAACCCCGCCGCGGCGGGGCCTGGCGGGGAGAATCTGTG
>NZ_NKUG01000143.1 GCF_014845095.1 Methylobacterium bullatum
CGGCGAGGTCGAGCCGATCCTCGTATTTCAGGCGGTGGACGAGATCACGCGCCACATCGTCGTAGAGCGCGACGGCTCTCGCCCGTCCGAAGACGGGAGGATCGGCGATGGCGCGCGGGGACAACAGGGGGCCGATCCCCAGATCGACGGGAAACGGCGTGCCGAGGCGCTGGCAATAGGGCTGCTCGATGAGGCGCAGGCTCGACCAGCAGCGGGGGCACAAAGCATGCGGATCCGCGGTGGCGGCGCCGCAGCCGGCGCAGGTCGGCGGGTAGATCAGGCCGAGGGCGCCCGCCGAGATCGAACGGACGCCTCGCCGAAGAAGCTGGGCGGCGGACACCATGCCCCTTGATTAGACCCGGTTCGCCGCTTCGCGAAGACCTTGCACAGGGAGGACCTTGCGCAGGCAAAACCTTGCGCAGGATTGTCCCGGCGAAGCGACGTCCGGAAAGCGGCGCCTTACTGCGCGGCGGGCTGCTGGCCCTGGTTCTGCTGCTTGTCCTTCTTATTGGCCCTGTGGTGGCCGATGGCGCATCCGGCCACCGCTCCCATCTTGCCGTGCCCGGCCATATGGCCGGCGATGCCGCCCACGAGGGCGCCCTTGATGCAGCCCTTGGCCTCGGCGGCATCGCTCAGCGATAGGGCCGCGAGGGTGGACAAGGCGATCGCCGCAACGAGTCGAATCATGGGTCCGGTCTCCGGTTTCCGTTATGATGCTCCAACATTCCGCCGTTCACGCCCGTTCCCCGCTGGCAGGATCACGTTTCCGCGCCAGCTATCAGGTCGAGATGACGATTCCACCGCCCCTCTTCGACACGGGTCTCGCGCGCCGGCGACTCGCTCGCGCCACGCGCGCGGGCTATGCGGATTTCCTGCTTTCACGCCTCGCCGACGATCTCGACGACAGGCTCTCCGCGGTCCTGCGGGCGTTTCCGGAGGCCCTCGACCTCGGGACGCCGAGTGCCGCCCCCGCCCGAGGCCTCCTGCGCTCCGGCCGTGTCGGCGCCATCACCCGCGTGGCGCCGCTGGCCGAGGCCGGCGATGGTCTTAGCCTCACCGTCGGTGATCCGGAGGCGCTGCCGCTGGCGGCCTCGCGCTTCGACCTCGCCGTGTCGCTGCTGGCCCTGCAGCACGTCAACGACCTGCCGGGGGCGCTCGCGCAGTTGCGCCGGGTGCTGAAACCCGACGGGCTGTTCGTCGGCTGTCTCCTGGGTGGCCGCACCCTTACCGAACTGCGCCAGGCCTTCGGACAGGCCGAGGTCGAGATCGAGGGGGGGATCAGCCCGCGCGTGGCGCCCTTCGCCGAGGTGCGCGAGATGGGCAGTCTGCTCCAGCGCGCCGGCTTCGCCCTGCCGGTGACGGATGTCGACACGATCACCGTGCGCTATGCCGATCCCTTCGCTCTGATGCGTGACCTGCGCGCCATGGGCCTCACCAACGTGCTGACCGAGCGCCGCCGCACGCCCCTGCGCCGCGATACCCTCATGCGGATGGCCGCGATCTATGCCGAGCGGTTCGCCGATCCCGACGGGCGTCTGAGGGCGACGTTCGAGATCCTGTGGCTCTCCGGCTGGGCGCCGCACGAGAGCCAGCAGAAGCCGCTCAAGCCCGGCAGCGCCAAGTCCCGTCTCGCCGACGCCCTGGGCGTTCCCGAGATCACGCCCGGCAAGATCACGCCCGGCATGACCAGCGATCCCTGAGGAGACGACCATGAGAGAGCCAGGCCCGGACCACCCCATCACCATCGAGACGAGCCCCCGGCGCGTCCGCGTCATCCTCGCCGGCACCGTTATCGCGGAATCCGGTGCCGCCCTCGTTCTCCGCGAGGCGGCTTACGGGCCGGTCTATTACCTGCCCCGCGCCGATGCCCGCTGGGAGCATTTCACCCCCTCGGCACGCAGGAGCCACTGCCCCTACAAGGGCGAGGCCAGCTACTACACGCTGACGGTCGGCGATACGGTTCGGGCCGACGCGGTCTGGAGCTACGAGGCTCCGTTTCCCGCCGTCGCCGAGATCAAGGATCATCTCGCCTTCTATCCGGACAGGGTGGACGCCATAGAGGTAAGCTGAGCTCCGTCACACGCAAAATCAGCCCTTCACCTTCTCCCAGAAGGCCGATTTCCGTCCGTGCACCTTGCGCAGGGCGTCCCGATAGGCGGCGTGGTCCGGCGTCAGGTCGCCCGGTTCGAGCCGCTGCGCCAGGGCGTCGAGGGTCAGGAGGTGGCGGGCGCCGTAACCGTAGGCGCTGGACCGGCCCTTGCTCAGCATGTCGTCGATCATGCAGCGGTAGAGAAGGCTCGCCGCCTTCGGGCTCTCCTCTTCCAGAGCCTCCGCGGCGGGAGCGAGGATCTCATAGCGGTTGCCGTCCCATGTCGCCGCCTTGTCGATGACGAGGCGCGCGGCGCGATCGAGCTTGGGCCAGTGCACGAGGAAATGCAGGGCGCGGTAGGGGTCGGCGTGAGAGGCCGCATGGTCGAAGGCGCGCTCCAGCGCCTCTTCGTCCTCGAAGTCGGGAAGCTTGGCGACGTAGTCGCGCAGCATCTCGCGGTCGAGACGGGCTTCGAAACACGCCCAGCGCTTTGCCTGCGCCTCCTCTTTGCGGCCGAGAGCGTCGAGGATGCGGATTTCGAGGGAAGCCCGCTCACGCTGGGGGGCGTCCGGGTCGAAGCTTCCGGTGAGCATCTGTTCGCGGGTGACGACGACGATTCCGCGCTTCTGTGGGCGTCCGATCCAGTCGAGCGCCTCGGCGGCGCGGTTTGCCGACAGCAGACGCTCGGCCACGGCCACGATGTCCGGATGGGCGGGGGAGATCGCCTGTTCCAGGGCGATGAAAGCCTCGACGTCGCCGCGCCGGTCGGCCAGGGCCTGGCGCATCCGCAGAAGACGCATGCGCTGCATCTTCCGGTCCCAGCCCTGCGTGCTGAAGGCGGCCGATCGAACCGCCGGTTTGCCCGATGCCTTCGGTTCCGGCGGCGTCGCCGCGGCGAGGGCCGCATCGACCGGATCCAATGCGGTTTCGGGCAGCCCATCCACCACCGTGAGCAGCAGGGCATCGAGGATGCCGAACCCGTCCGTCTCGAGGAGCGGCACCAGTTTCACCGCCAGTTGGGCGGCGTCCGCCGAGGGGAGCTGAAGCGCCAGATCGGCGGCGGCATGCGTCGCCCGTTCGTAGACGCCCACCACCTGACCACTCGAATCATCGACGCGCTCGAGCACGCCCTGTGCCCCGCCGATGAAACGGACCAACCGGTTGAGGGCGGCGTCCACGTCGAGGGGTGCCAGTTCTGAGACGATAGTGGAGACCGTGGCGTCGAGATCCGCCGCGAAGCTGCGCCGCTTCTGCCAGTCGATAAACCCATGGGCCCGCTCCAGGGCGGTGAGCCGCCGGTCGACGAGGGCGGCGACGGCATCGGGCCCCTGCAATCCGGCGATCGCGGCGGTGACGAGCTTTTTGAAGGCGGGATTACGCGCGGTCTCGTCGAGGACGAGGCCGATCAATCGGTCGAGCCCCAGCGGCGCCAAGGTCTCGGGCGACGGCGTGGTCTTGCGCGTGACACGCTTCGGCTTTTCCGCCGCGACCGCGCTCGGCTTGGGGGCCGTCTTTACCGCTGCCTTGCGCGCCATGCTTCCCGTCTCCCGCCTCCGACGGACAACCTGTGGCGGCCGGGTTCTGCCATCAAGGCCCGAGAAGATCGACCAGGAACGGAATCAGCGGCGCATCGGCCGGGGGCATCGGCTGGTCCTTGAGCGCGCGCGGGCGGACCCATTTCAGCGCCTGCCCCTCCATGGAACGGGCCATGCCCTCCCACCGGCGGCAGACATAGAGCGGCATCAGCAGGTGGAAATCGGGATAGGCGTGGCTCGCGAAGGTGAGGGGGGCAAGGCAGGCCTCCTTCACCTCGATCCCGATTTCCTCCCGCAATTCGCGGATCAGGGTTTCCTCCGGCCGCTCCCCTTGCTCGACCTTGCCGCCGGGGAACTCCCAGAGACCGGCGAGCTGCTTGCCCTCCGGGCGCTGGGCCAGGAGAACGCGGCCATCCGCATCCACCAGGGCGACCGCCACCACGAGGAGGATGCGGAACGGAGACGCCGTCACGGCAGAATCGCGAAGCTGGCCGAGACCTCGGCGCTCGTCTCGATCGTGCCCGCCGCCAGCGGCACCGGCACGCCGGAGCGCTTGGACCGCATCGGAGCCGCCGCCATCGCCATCGGCATCCCGCCGCCCTGGGGCGTCGTCTGGATCGACAGGGGCGGTCCGAGCTTCACACCGGCGGTCTCGGCGAGGCGTCCGGCCTGCGCCATCGCATCCTTCATGGCCGCCACCTGCACGGTCGCCTCCGCCGCATTGGGATCCTTCAGGCCGAACGCCACGCCCTCGATCCGGTTGGCGCCGGCATCGAGGGCCTTGCGCATCAGTTCGCCGAGCTTGCCCATGTCGGCGAGGCGGACCCGCAGGCTGTTGGCGGCGCGGTAGCCGTCCGGCTTCTCGGTGATGCTGCCGTCGGGCTGACGCACCTCCCGCGTTCCCTGGGTGAGGGTGACCGTCGTCGTGCCGATATCGCTCTCGCCGACGCCGAACCCGGCCGACAGCGCAATGAGCGCGCGGACGACATTGCTCGCTCCGTCGAGGGCGGCGGCGGGCGTCGCGCCCTTGGCTTCGATCCCGATCTCCACCGAGGCGAAGTCCGGCGGCGTCTCGGCGCGGGCGCGGCCCGTCACCACGATACGGCTCTCGTGCTTGGCCTTATCGTCGTCCGCCAAGGCGGGGATCGCGAGGGCGAGGGCGAGGCTCGCCGCCGCCGCCCGGTGGAGGAGGCGCCTCACGAGCGGTAATCCCCGTTGATCTCGATGTAGCCCTTGGTCAGGTCGCAGGTCCAAACCCGCGCCGTGCCGTCGCCGAGACCGAGGTCCACCGTCACCGAGACGTCCGATTCGCGCATGACGGCGCTCGCCGCCGCCTCGCTGTAATCCGGGTCGCGGGCGCCCTCGCGGGCCACACGGACGTCGCCGAACCAGATCGCGAGGCGATCGCGGTCGGCGGGCTCGCCTGCCTTGCCGACCGCCATCACGACGCGGCCCCAATTGGCGTCCTCGCCGGCGATGGCCGTCTTCACCAGGGGCGAATTGGCGATGGACATGGCGATACGGTGCGCCGAGGCGTTGCTCGTCGCGCCCTTCACGTTGACGGTGACGAACTTGCGCGCGCCCTCGCCATCCTTGGCGACGAGCTGCGCCAGTTCGATCAAGAGGTCGTCCAGCGCCGCGCGGAAGCCCGAGAGGCGGGCGTCGCCCGGATCGGTCACGGGCGCGTTGCCGGCCGCTCCCGTGGCGAACAGCATCAGCGTGTCGGAGGTGGAGGTGTCGCCATCCACCGTCACGCAGTTGAAACTCGTCTGCGTGCCGGCGCTCAGAAGGGTCTGGAGCACGACTTGGGGCAGGGCCGCGTCGGTGAAGACGAAGCTCAGCATCGTCGCCATGTCGGGGGCGATCATGCCCGCGCCTTTGGCGATGCCGTTGATCGTCACCGTCGTCCCGTCGATCGTCGCCGTGCGCGTGCCGAGCTTGGGGAAGGTGTCGGTGGTCATGATCGCCTGCGCCGCCGCCGCCCAGGCTTCGGGGCCGGTCTCGGTCCGCGAGGCGCAATCCGCCAGCACGCCCTCGAATTTCGTCGCGTCGAGCGGTTCGCCGATGACGCCGGTGGAGGCGATGAAGATCTCGTCGGGCCGGCATCCCGCCGCCTCGGCGCCGATCTTGGCGGTCAGCGCCACGGCGTCCCGGCCGCGAGAGCCGGTGAAGGCGTTGGCGTTGCCGGAATTGACGATCAGCGCGCGGGCGCCTTCGCGCGCCAGCGCCTCGCGACACCAATCCACAGGGGCCGAGGGGCATTTGGAGCGGGTGAACACTCCCGCCGCCTGCGTTCCCGGCTGCATCGCGAGGTAGAGCACGTCGGTGCGTCCGGAATAGCGGATGCCGGCCTGCGCAGTGGCGATGCCGACACCGCCGATGGGGGGAAGCTCGGGCACGCTCGTCGGGGCGAGGGGCGAGACGGGAGTGGCTTTGGCTGATGACATCGGTCTGTCGGGCTCCGGCTGTCCGCCGCGAACGGTGGCGTCCCACGGCGGCGCCGTGTTGCCCCGTGCGCTGCCGCCCCGTCAACCGCCGGAGCGGCGGATGCGCCGCCGATCCAGGGAACAGTCGAGCCGGAGAGGAATTCCCTTGATACAGGTCGCCTACTGGCACAGGCTCCTTGTCTTGCGACGCCATCGCATCCTACGATGCTGCGTCGCACAGTGATCGCAGTGCCGGTGGCGGCTCGTGCCGATCCAGGCATGTCCCGACAGGAACAGGAGTTTCGATCATGGAATCGACGGCTTCCACCGGAGGAGCCTATGGCGTTCAGGTTCTGATCGCCGGACGACAGAAGCATTGGCGCGACGAGGTCGCCTCGCAGATCCGGCGCGCCGGTTACTCGGCGACGACCGTCGATTCGGGTGTCGATGCGATGACTGTCCTGGCGCTCGGCCTGCCGGTCGACGTGCTGGTGACCGATATCAGCCTCAAAGGCGAGTTGTGTTCCACCAAGCTGGTTCTGGAAGCACGCGCATTGCGGCCCGACCTGCGGATCGTCTTCGCCAACGAGCCGTCATGCGATCCTCTGCCCGACGTGATCGACGAGGGGGCCGACGATGTGTTCGTCACGAACGAAGTGAGAAACGATGCTGTCGCCAGCACCGTGCGCGAGGCTCTCTGCACGCGCAACTGAGGCGGGCTGGCCGAACCTGGGATTTGAACGAGAGAGGCGGCCGAGGCAACGATGTCTCGGCCGCCTCTCTCGTTTGATGACCGCAACCGGGATGCGCGGCGAGATCGATCTCAGGGAGCCGTCTTGCTCTCCGCCGGCTTGGTCTCGGACGCCTTCGTGTCCGTCGGCTTCGTGTCGCCGGAATTGGGCTTGGCCTGGCCGAGATAGACATATTCCGGTGCGGCGCGGAGCTGGTCCTTGTTGGTGTCGATCGTCGCCTTCAGCGTCTTGTCGTCGACGCGGGTGAGCTTCAGGGCGCTGGGGTCGACGGCCACGTATTTCGTGCCGATCCCGAGGAAGCCGCCGACGCCGACCACCCAGGCCTTGATGGTGCTGCCCTCGTCGAGAACGATGTCGGCGATCTCGCCGATCGTCTCGTTGGCGCCGTTCTGGATCGTCAGGCCGATCAGCTTGGACGTGACCCGGTCCGTCGGCGTCTGGGCGACGAAGGTCGGACGCAGATCGTTGCTGAGGGTCGCGGGGGCCGCCGGCACCGGTGCCGTGCCCGCATTCTGCGGTTCCGTCGTCTGAGCAGCGGCGATCGTCACTCCCGCGAAGACGAGGGGCGTTGCGAGGGTCGCTGCAAGCAACAGGATGCGCATAGGGCGTGTCTTTCCGCTCTGGGTTCGGGGGTCGAACTCGGTCCTCGCTCAAGTTGAGCCCTTGCGAAAGGTTCCACCGACGCCGCCCCCCATGGTGGACAGGCCGGAAGAGCGGACTAGTTTCAGCTGAGCCAAGGATGAGCCGATTCCCATCCTGGGCTCTGCAAGGGAGCGACCCTCGATGACCCTACTTCGCCGACAGGCCCTGTTTCTTCTCGGCACCGTCATCGCCACCGGCGCGCGCGCCGCGACCAGTGACGGCAATGCGGGGGCCTTCACCTTCGAGAAACCGGAGGGCGGGCTGATCGCCCTCAAGGATTTCGCCGACAAGCCGATCCTCATCGTCAACACCGCCACCGCCTGCGGCTTTGCTGGGCAGTTCTCCGGGCTTCAGGCTCTGTGGACGCGCTTCGGCGGGCGCGGCCTGACGGTGATCGCCGTGCCGTCGCCGGATTTCGGCAATCAGGAGCCCCTCGACGGCGTCGCCATCGCCGAGGCGGCCCGCAAGAATCACGGCGTCACCTTCCCGGTCGCTGCCAAGACCCATGTGCGCGGGCCGCAGGCCCATCCGTTCTATCGCTGGGCCGCCGCCGAGAAGCCCGGCTCCACGCCGAACTGGAACTTCCACAAATACCTCGTCGGCAGAAACGGAAGCCTGGTCGGCGCCTATCCCTCGTCGGTCGAACCCAACGATCCCCGTATCGTCACCGCCATCGCAGGTGAGCTGAGCCAGAGCTGACGCCCCATGGGCGCGTCATCGAGGGATGTCGCGGGGTGGGAGAAACGAATCGGCCCGCTCAGGTCTCACGACGCGCCGCCGAACCTCCCCGCCCGGTGACCGTTCGTAGGCGGGTTGGGCGCGCGGTGGGGCGGCCGAGGGGTAGTTCGACGCGAACGGATTGGCCGGCACGCGCTCGGGGCTGCCGAACAGGCTTCCGCCCGATTGGGCAAAGGCCGCCGGACAGGCGAGAACCGCGCAGAGGGACGCAGCAGGCAGGAGAAGGCGCATCGCCGGATCTTTCGCATTCCATTCGGTCGTTGACGCCATAGCCCGGCTTCCCACATCCGGCGAGGCCCACCGGACGGGCCGTGATCCGCCGGCCCGGAAGGAAGGCAGAGATGGACCCTCACGAATTCGAGCATGACGGCACACGTTACGAGGTGCACTTCGAGCGGGTGGCCGAGGGCTGGATCTGTAGGATTCTCCGGGAAGGCGGAGATGCCGCCCATATCATGGCGTTCCCTGACGGAATCGGCTTCGACCAGAGAGAGGTGCGGGAGTCTCTGATCGCCGGTTGTGAGGCCGCCGTGGCCGTCCTGGACCCCATTCCGCCCACCCGGCACTGAGCCTGCGACGGAACCTCGGACAGCCCCGCTCCGTTCGCCATGCCGAGCACGTGGCGCCACAACGCAGGCGCCGTGAGGAGGAACCCGCATGTCCGAGATCACCTATCGCATCGTCGAACACGATGGCGGCTTCGCCTACAAGGTCGGCGACGTCTTCTCCGAGACCTTCCCCAGCCACGACGAGGCCCTGCAGGCTGCCCAGGCCGCCGCCGCCGAGCAGCAGGTGCCGGGCTCCACGGAAGGCATCCGCTACCAGGACGGCAAGGGCGACTGGCACGACGAGACCGCCCAGGGCAACGACCGTCCCACGGCGAAGGTCGTCGATTAGTCCACCCCCAAGCCCGCGCCGGCCTCGTCCTTCCATCGGGCGAGTCCGGCACGGGCTGAGGTCCGGACCGGACGAGTGGATCAGACACCGGGTACAGGGACGGTCGCGTCCGGTGTTCCAAGCACCATCCGAACCGAGATTTTCGTCTCGCGCGGGCCGGGTTCGTTGTGGATCGCGAAGAGCGGCGCCGATGCTGCCTTCATCGCGCGATCGCCATGGTCGAGACCATGACGCCGGGCGTGGGGTTCATCCCGCCTTGGCGATGGGTGGTTTCTGATTGACGCTCCAATGGGCGGCGGCCACCCGTCGTGTGGGGCCTCCATCACCGTTGCCGGCCTTGCCGTTGCGGGAGGTCCGGTTCCGGCCCGCGCCCTTCGCTTCGTAGAGCGCCATGTCGGCCGCCTCGACCAATCCCCCGGCCGTGACCGCGACGCCGCAGCTCGTCGCCACCCCGATGCTGACGCTGACGAAGCCGAGATCGTCGTCCCTGTTGCCGTGCAGGAGACCCTTCTCGGCGACGCAGCGTCGGAACCGTTCCGCGAATCCAAAGGCTTCGTCGGGGTCTTTGGCGTGCATGAGGACGGCGAATTCCTCGCCGCCATAGCGGCACACGAACGCCCCCGAGCCCGCGGCCGTCTTCGCCAGGAGGGTGGCGACCTCACGCAGGCATGTGTCGCCGGCGCCGTGTCCGTAATGATCGTTGAAGAGCTTGAAGTGGTCGACGTCGATCAACATCACGGCGAAATGCCGGCCGGCCAGGCTGGCCTCCCAGAACTCCGAGAGCTCGCGGGCGAAAGCCCGGCGATTGGCGATGCCGGTGAGCGAATCGGTGGTGGAGAGGTGGGCGAGGGTGGTGTTGTCCTCGGCCAGCCGCTTGGCGCGCAGGGTCTCGCGCAGGTTGACGAGATAGTCCCGGCGGTTCGCGGCTTCGATCCTGTAGGTGGCGACGAGGCTGAAGAGGATGCCGGTCATCATGTCGAGACCGAGGACGCCCCCTACGGAAGGAACGATTTCCGGCTTGAGACACAGCCCCGCCACCACGGCCACGGCCGTGATGCCCGACAGGAAGCAGGCCCAGAAGAACCGCAGGGGCAGGGTGATGTTGGCGAAAAGGACGCTGAGCCAGATCGTTGCCGTGGTCAGCGAGACCAGGGGACCCGTTCCCATCCAGAAGATCAGGATGGGGATGCCGGTGGCGGCGAGCATGCCGATTCCGCCGATGGCCTCCCGAACCGGCCCGCTGACCCGCCCCACCGCCCAGATGATGAGCAGAGCGAGCGGAGTCATCGCAAAGACGCGCAACCCGACATTGAGGAGGGCCAGGTCCGGCGTCGTCACGAAACCGGCGATGTTGTAGATGTGGAAGACCACCATGCCGAGGATGACCGTGCGACGAATGTCGCGGATGCGTTTCTCGCGAGTGTCATCCTCGAAGCGTGCTTCGAGATCGGAGTCGAAGGCGAGCTTCAAGCTCTGCGTGTGCAGCTGCCGGTCGATGGCGTCGAGCATGCGTGCGTCTTCGCCGACGACCGAGGCATCGAGCGCTGGCTTCACGTCAATATTCAACCGGCAAATGGATTGTTCAGTCACGCGATGCGTCCACGGCTCACCGTCATTCGCCCCGAAGTCACCCTGGCCCAAGCCTTGGACCGCACCGTCCTAAACAGCGAAATCGCCGTTTCGTCCCATCGCTGGGTCAAATATGCCTCCAGCCTGGATGAATATACCTAACGACTCTGAATTTTTCTGAAAACGGTCGATCAAATCCAATCGATTTTTTTGCAACCAAAAATGGAATTAATCCCCGCTTTGGTTCGTGCGCGCAGGGGACATTTGCGCTTTGCACCCAACCTCGTGCATCTCCCCCTGAACGCTTCGCCGGCACGAATGTGCCATGCGGATTCGTCACCCTTGGAGATTGCCTTGCCGCCTCGTCAGCCCGACCACGAGATCGACCCGCTCTTCATCGAGCGCCGCTCGCCGCGCGCCTTTACGGGAGAGGCCGTGCCGGAAGCCGAGTTGCTGCGCATGTTCGAGGCGGCGCGATGGGCGCCGTCGGCGTATAATTCGCAGCCCTGGCGCTTCCTCTACGCCCTGCGCGACACGCCCGACTGGCAGGTGTTCTTCGACCTGATCGTGCCCGGCAACCAGAAATGGGTGAAGGACACCGGCGCCATCGTCATCCTGGTCTCGAACACGCAGATGAAGGTCGGCGACGAGCTCAAGCCGTCCTGGAGCCATTCCCTCGATGCCGGCGCGGCCTCGGCGAATTTCCAGCTCCAGGCCATTCGCCAGGGCTGGCACGCGCACGGGATGACCGGCTTCGACCGGGAGCGCACGATCACGGCCCTCAACGTACCGGAGACCTACCGGGTCGAGGCCGCCTATGGCGTCGGCCGCATGACCGAGGCCGCCGATCTCACGGAGGAGCAGACCGCGAAGGAGAGCCCGACCGGCCGTCGTCCGATCACGGATTTCGTCTTCGCCGGCGGCTTCCGAACCGCCGGGGAGTGAGGTCTCCGTCGTGCTGAAACCGGCCTCCGATTACGATGCCCTGGTGTCGGGCTTCGCCTGGGACATCCCCGAGCGCTTCAACATCGGCGTCGATGTCTGCGACCGCTGGGCCGGGATCGAGCCGGATCGCGCCGCGATCCACGACGTCTCGTCCTCGGGGGCGGTGACGACGACGACCTTCGGAGACCTGAGCGAGGCGTCGAACCGCCTCGCTCACGCCCTCGTCGGGCTCGGCCTGCGCCCGGGCGACCGCGTCGGGGTGCTTCTGCCCCAATCGGCCGCCGTCGTGGTCGCCCATGCCGCCGCCTACAAGCTCGGCGCCATCGCCCTGCCGCTGGCGGGCCTGTTCGGCCCGGAGGCGCTGGAATACCGCCTGTCGGATTCCGGTGCCGCCGCGCTCGTCACCGATGCGGCGGGACTGGCGAAGATCGAGGGCATTCGCCACGCCCTGCCGGCCCTCGCCCATCTCGTCTGCCTCGACGGTGCTGCCGAGGGCGTGCACGCCTATGCCGACCTGATCGGCTCGGCCCCGGCGGGCTTCACGGCCATCGACAGCCGGGCCGACGATCCGGCCCTGATGATCTACACGTCAGGCACCACCGGCCTCGCCAAGGGGGCGCTCCACGCCCATCGCGTGCTCCTCGGCCATCTGCCGGGCTTTGCCATGATGCACGACTTCCCCCCCAAATCCGGCGACCTGATGTGGACGCCGTCCGACTGGGCCTGGGCGGGCGGCGTCCACATCAGGGCGCCGGATTTGGGGGGGAAGTCGTGCATCATGGCAAAGCCCGGCAGATGGCCGAGGAG
>NZ_NKUG01000144.1 GCF_014845095.1 Methylobacterium bullatum
AAGATTTCTAGGTCGGTCCCGGGGGCTCGGAAGTGTGTATAAGGGGCAGGGGCGGGCGGGAAAAGCCGCGGTTGGCCCGGCGGTGTTGGCGAAGGAACACCGCCTGTCAACCATCCCGCCCTCCCGAGCCGTCTTCGCACTGCGGGACGATGGTCATCGGTTCGGCCTTGGGTCATGGTGCCGTCATCGTTCGACGTCCACCTTGCTTCACCGGTGAACGGCGTCGAGGGACGTCCGTGAGAGGTCCGCGCCCGTGACAGAGTTTTCCAGCGGCGAGTCCCATGTCCTCGTGCTCCAGGGCGGCGGGGCCCTCGGCTCCTATCAGGCCGGCATCTACGAGACCCTGGCGGCGGAGGCCATCGCGCCCGATTGGGTGGCGGGCATCTCCATCGGCGCCATCAACGCGGCCCTGATCGCCGGCAACTCGCCCGAGCGCCGCGTGGAGCGGCTGAAGGCGTTCTGGGAGCAGGTCTCCTCCGGGGTGATGGGCTCGCCCTGGTTCCCCGGTGAGCAGGCGCGGGCGGCCTTCAACGAAGCCAGCGCCAACTGGATCGCCACCGTGGGCGTGCCCGGTTTCTTCAAGCCGCGCTTTCCTCCGGCCACCCTCTACCCACCCGGCGCACCGGAAGCGCTGAGCTACTACGACACCGCTCCGCTGAAGGCGACGCTGGAGCGGCTCGTGGATTTTGATCTCATCAACGAGGGCCGGACCCGGCTCAGCATCGGCGCTGTGAACGTGCGCACCGGCAACTTCGTCTATTTCGACAATCGCTGCGACCGGATCACGGCCGAGCACATCATGGCTTCTGGCGCGCTGCCGCCGGGCTTTCCGCCGGTGACCATCGACGGCGAGCAATATTGGGACGGCGGCATCGTCTCGAACACGCCGTTGCAGTACATCCTCGACGAGGAGCGCACCCGCGACCTCGTGGTCTATCAGGTCGACCTGTTCGCGGCGCGCGGGCCTATGCCGCGCACTCTCATCGAATCGGCAGAGCGCGAGAAGGACATCCGCTTCTCGAGCCGCACCCGGCTCAACACCGACAAGAACCTCGAAGCCCGCCGGGCGAAGGCCGCCTTCCGGCGGCTGGCCGAGAAGCTGCCCCCCGAGCTGATGAGCGACGAGGACGTCGCCTACCTGCGCCAGGTCACCCACGCCAACTTCACCACCGTGATGCAGCTGATCTACCGGCGGAAGGCCTATGAGGGGAACTCGAAGGATTACGAGTTCTCCCGCGCCACCATGCTGGAACATTGGGCGGCGGGTGCCGGTGACATGCGCCGCTCTCTGCGCTCCCCCGCCTGGTGCGACCGGGTGCACGACGAAACCGGCGTCGCCGTGTTCGACCTGACGCGGGACGCCCGCGACTGACCCCGCCCTGATTTTCTACACGGGAGCCCCACGCCATGACCCGCGACGAGATCCTGCACGTCCCCTCAATGCCCGCCTTCAGCCCGAGCTATCCGCGCGGGCCGTATCGCTTCCTCAGGCGCGAATACCTCATCATCACCTACGAGACCGATGCGGAGGCCCTGCGCCGGGCGCTGCCGGAGCCCCTGGAGCCGCACCCCGAGAACCTCGTCTATTACGAGTGGATGAAGATGCCGGATTCCTCCGGCTTCGGCGATTACGAGGAGAGCGGCTCGGGCGCCATCGCCACCTATAACGGCGAGGCCTGCAACTTCTCGATCCAGATGTATCTCGACGACGAGCCGCCGATCACCGCCGGCCGCGAGATCTGGGGCTTCCCGAAGAAATGGGGCGTGCCCCGCCTCAAGGTCACGAAGGACACCCTCACCGGTACGCTCCATTACGACGAGGAGCGGGTGGCGATGGGCACCATGACCTACAAGCACAAGAGCCTGGAGAAGGAGCTCGACACGGTGAAGGCCGGCCTCGGCCGCCTCAACGTCAACCTCAAGCTCCTCCCCGATGTCACCGGCGCGCCGAAAGTGGCCCAGCTCGTGGGCTATCGCCTGGAGGACATCACCGTCCACGGCGCCTGGGACGGCGAGGCCCGCCTCGACCTGATCCCGCACGTGAACTGCCGGGTCGCCGACCTGCCGGTGAAGCGCATCGTCGGGGGTCGGCACATGATCGTCGACTTCACCTTGCCCTACGGGCAGGTGCTGCACGACTATCTCGCCTGATCGCTCAGTTGACCCGAGAGGCTTCCATGATCCTGACATCCAAGACCGCCGTCGTCACGGGGTCCACCAGCGGCATCGGCCTCGCCTATGCCCGCGCCTTCGCCAAGGAAGGCGCCAATGTCGTCATCAACGGCTTCGGCAAGCCCGAGGACATCGAGAAGGAGCGCGCCGGGATCGAGGCGGATTTCGGCGTGAAGGCGGCCTATTCCCCGGCCGACCTGACCAAGCCCGGCGAGATCGAGGGATTGATCCGCCTTGGCGAAGAGACGTTCGGCTCCGTCGACGTGCTCGTGAACAATGCCGGCGTCCAGTTCGTCTCGCCGATCGAGGATTTCCCGCCGGAGAAGTGGGAGCAGATCATCGCCCTCAACCTGTCCTCGGCCTTCTACACGATGCGCTACGCCATCCCCGGCATGAAGGCGCGCAAATGGGGGCGGATCATCAACACCGCCTCGGCCCATTCGCTGGTCGCCTCGCCGTTCAAGTCGGCCTACGTCTCGGCCAAGCACGGCATCGCGGGCCTCACCAAGACCGCCGCCCTCGAACTCGCCACCCACGGCATCACCGTGAACTGTATCTCGCCGGGCTATGTCTGGACGCCGCTGGTCGAGGCGCAGATCCCCGACACGATGAAGGCGCGGGGCCTGACGAAGGAGCAGGTCATGAACGACGTGCTGCTGGCGGCCCAGCCCACCAAGCAGTTCGTGACGGTGGAGCAGGTGGCGGCCCTCGCCGTCTTCCTGTGCGGCGACGGTGCCAGCCAGATCACCGGCGCCAACATCCCCATGGATGGTGGCTGGACCGCGCAGTAGCCGACACAGAAAGCCCTGCCTCGCCGGAGGGCGAGGCAGGGCGATCGACAGGCGATGGGCCGTGAAGGCTCAGCGGCGGCCGTGCAGCAGCAGGGCGAGGCCGTAGCCGACGGCTCCCGCGATCACCAGGGCGATGATCGGGTTCTCCTCGACGCGGCTCTCCACGGCGCGGGCGCCGTCGCGGACATAGGATCCGCCGCGATCGTAGGCCTCGCCGGCGTAATCCGACACGTTTCCGGCGACATCGCGCAGGGTGTCCTTGGCCTGGCCGTAGACCTCCTGGGCGCGGCCTTCCGCCTCGCGGTAGCGGCCTTCCGCCGAATTGCGCGACGATCCTACGGCATCGCCGATGGCGCTCTGTGCGCGGCCGCCGAAATCCTTGGCCGCTCCGACGACCCGATCCGTATCAACCATTGGTCTGCTCCTTCAGAATCGACAACGCGTGATCGGCGCTTCCAAGGCGGCGCCCGCATCCGATGGTCACAGAACGTGCGAACCGGCCAAGCGCACCATCGCACGACAACTTTCTTGAGCGAGCGGTTTACGGGGCGTGTCGCTCCCGGGCTTCGATGAGCAGCAGACGCCCCACCTCGGCCACCGCCCTGGGGAGGACCGCCAGGGGATCGCGCCGTTTTCGCGCGGGCGACGCGGATCGCCGCCATGCCGCCCGGACGGGTGGGATGTGGAGGAACAGAACCGGGATAGGCTCGGCCAGCGCCTGGAAGTAACTGGCATTGCACAGGTAGCGGCCGGCATTCCGGGACGGGATCGCCGAAATTCCCTGTCGTTTCAGGCAGACCAAGGCGCGGGCCGCGATGGCGGTTTCGCGCTGCGCCGGTCCCTGACGGTCGAGCCGCAGGGTGGTCGGAATCCGCCCCGATGCATCGGGAAACAGCCGGCTCGCCCGGTTGAGCGCGCGAGCCTCGACGCGAACCCGTTTGGCGCGCCCGGCGACGCCGATCATCAGCACGGCGGCCGGGCTCTCGGCGAGGGCCGGCTTCAACGACTCGGAAAGAGCCGCATAGGCGGTGCGCAGGATCAGCGTGCGCACCGGGACCCCCGCGATGCCATGCCGGCCGAGATGTCCGACCTGCCGGGCGAGCGTTTCGCTCGGGTTGCGCGGCATGCCGGGGAAGGGGCCGAAGCCGGTGACGAGGAGATGCCCCCGCGTCACAGCCCGATCAGGGTTGCGATGGCCTCCGCGCCGGCGGCCGGGGAGGATTCGCCCCGTGCCACGCCGGCTTCCGCCTCCGCGGTCTGCTTGCGCACCTCGGGCGAGCCGACGAGGCGCTGGTGCAGGCGCTCGTGGACGAGGGCCCACATCCACTTCACGTCCTGCGCCCGGCGCTTCTTCGCGATCTCGCCGGTGGCGGTGAGCTTGTTGCGGTGGTCGACCACCTTGTCCCATAGCGCGTCGAGGCGCTTGTTGTTGAGCCCGGAGATCGTGACCACGGGGGGCGTCCAGCTCGAACTCGGTGCGCTGAGGATGTGGAGCGCGGCCCGGTATTCGCCGGCCGCCGCATTGGCCCGGCGCTCGCCCTCGCCGTCGTCTGCCTTGTTCACCGCGATCATGTCGGCGAGTTCGAGGATGCCCTTCTTGATGCCCTGCAACTCGTCGCCGGCGCCGGGCAGCATCAGCACGAGGAAGAAGTCGGTGAGGTCGGCCACCGCCGTCTCCGACTGGCCGACGCCCACCGTCTCCACCAGGATGACGTCGAACCCCGCCGCCTCGCAGAGGAGCATGGTCTCACGGGTCTTGGCGGCGACACCCCCCAGCGTTCCCGAGGAGGGGGAGGGGCGGATGAAGGCGTTGGGATCGAGCGCCAGCTGCGCCATCCGGGTCTTGTCGCCGAGGATCGACCCGCCGGTGCGGCTGGAAGAGGGGTCCACCGCCAGCACCGCAACCTTGTGCCCGGCGGCGGTGAGGTTGGCGCCGAGATTGTCGATGGTGGTGGACTTGCCGACCCCCGGCACCCCGGTGATGCCGACGCGGATCGCGGTGCCGGTCTGCGGCAGCACCGCATCGATGAGGTCGCGCGCCGCCGCCCGGTGATCGGCCCGTTTCGATTCGGCCAGGGTGATCGCCCGCGCCAGAGCCGCACGGTCGCCCGCGAGCAGCCGCTCGCGCAGGGAATCGAGGTCGAGGGAAGGAGGAAGAGCCATGAGCCCCTTCATGCCGGGCCGGCCCGGTTTCGTCGAGGGGGCGCGTGTCGTTGCACCGGGGTCCCTGGCGCGGGAGTACCTGTACCCGCCGGGCCACGGACCGGGCTCTGCCCGCAATTCACATCGCCTCCCGCCACGTCCGCGCCCTGCCATGGTCACGATCGTCGCCGACAGGGTAGGACGAGAGAGCCGGGACCGAGCGCCGGGCCATCACGGGGCCGTCGACACGCCATGATCCGAAACCGCATGCCGGGAGCACCATCGCAGACCCGCCGCTCGCTCATCCGCGGCGCCGCCCTTCTGGGCGTCGCGAGCCTCACGCCGGGCCTCGCCGGCTGCGTCACCGAAGGGCTCGTCACCGGGGGCACCGGCCCCGAGCGGCAATCGAACCTCGACGTCAGCCCGATCCTGCTGGTGGCGACCACCCGCAAGCCCGTGGGCAGCCCGCCCAAGAGCCCGTATTTCAGTTCCGAGCGCGGGCGCGGTCTGAGCTTTGCCGAAGTCCGTGTCTCGGCCCCCGATCGCTCGCTCATCGGCAAGGTCTCCTCCGTGGTCAGCGGGGACTGGGCGGTGACGGCGGTGCCGCAGGTCGAGACCGGACCCAGCGCGGCGGCGGCCTTCACCCAGGCCGCCTTCGGGCGAGACGTGCTGATCTACGTCCACGGCTACCGCGAGAGCTTCGCTTCCGCGGCGGTGAGTGCGGCGCGCCTGTCGGACGGCATCCGTTTCCGGGGCGCCTCGGCCCTGTTCACCTGGCCGTCCGCCGCCGCCACCTTCGATTACGGCTACGACCGAGAGAGCGCCCTATGGTCGCGCGATGCGTTCGAGGATCTCCTCAAGGCGCTGGCTGGCTCGCCCTCCGGCGGGCGCATCAACATCGTCGCCCATTCCATGGGGACGTTGCTGACCCTGGAGACCATCCGCATGCTGCGCGCCGAGGCCGGCGAGGCGGCGATGGCACGCATCGGCGCCATCGTGCTCGCCGCCCCCGACATCGACATCGACCTGTTCACCGGGGCGGTGGAGCGGATGGGGCCGGACGTGTCGAAGATCACCGTGATCTCGTCCACCAAGGACCGGGCGCTGGAACTCTCCGGTGCCATCGCGGGCGGCGTCGTGCGTGCGGGCGCAGCCGACCGCGAGCGCCTCGAGGCCCTCGGGGTCCGCGTGGCGGATGCCTCGGATTACGGCGGCGGCCTGATCAACCACGACCTGTTCCTGTCGAATCCTGAGGTCCAGGGCGTGGTCAAGCGCGCCATCGGCCGGGCGGCGGGCGGCGCCTGAACGTTGCACCGCAAGAAGACTCAGCTTGAGGACGTGGCTTGAGGTCTTGGCCTCGGCCCCGTTCGCCCCTACACGGGCGGCTGTCGGGCTGACGATTCCCACGCCGACGCGGCCGCCTCCCGGCGCGCCCAGAATGAGGATTGTGCGATGTTCACACTCGATATCGATGGCGTGGCCATCGCGGTCATCAACGGGACCGAGGAAACCGCTCGCGACCTGTTCACCTGCGACGGCTTCAAGGAAGACATCCAGGCGATGAAGAGCGACGGCAAGGTGCTGTGGAACGGCACCTCCGAGCTCAAGATCCGCCCCGCCACCGAGGACGAGATCGAGATCTTCGAGGATGCCCTGGCAGAGGATGATTCGGAGGAGGACGCCCCGTTCGAGCCCGACATGCGCCACGCCAAGAGCGCCGAAGAGCCCGACGAGGACGAGGATGAAGACGGCGAGGACGACGCCGACATCGTGTTCCTCGTGGATATCGACGAGGATGCCGGCCTCGATTCGTAAGGTCTGATCCCGCAGGATCATCTATCGCCGACCGCCTCGCCCGGACACGGGCGGGGCCTTGTATCGCGATCCCTTCTGCCAGCCGTTGACGGCGGCTCTTGCGGGCTATCCCTGAGCCGTTGGGGTATCCGCCGGGATCGGGCAAGGTCTCGAACACGGCGTGGGCGCGATGCCTGCCACGAGTCTCGGCACAGAGCGAGGACCGCATGACTTTCCGCTTCGAACACCTTCATCTTCGCAGCCGGGACGCCGTGGCGGCCGCCGGTTTCTATGCGGAGACCTTCGGCGCCCGCGAGATCGCCCGCGAAGGTGCGCCGTCCGTGACGCGCGTGGTCCTCGACCTGTCGGGGCTCACCCTCTTCATCGAGCACGCGCCCGAGGCCGGCCCCGCCGCCAAGCCGCCGAACCGGGGCATCGAGCATATCGGCCTGGCCGTCGACGACCTAGAGAGCACGGTCGCCGATCTGAAGCGCCGCGGTGTCGCCTTCGTCATCGACATCACCGACGTCCGCCCCGGGCTTCGCACCGCGTTTCTCGACGGACCGGACGGGGTCCGGATCGAGCTGTTGCAGCGCGGCTGATCCGGTCAGTTCGCCGCCGGTCGCGCCGCCTTCTGCGGGATCAGGCCCGGCGGCACCGGGGCGTTGCCCGGAGCCTTCGCCGGAGCGGCGGGCGCCGCCTTCTTCGGCGTGATGGAGCCCGTCATGACCGCGTCCCGCATCGGCACCGCCGGCGAATCGATGCCGTAGATGTCGTCGCGGAAATGCGCGCGTCCGTCCGGGGTGGCGTAGCCGGTGAGATAGACGAAGGTGACCGGGATCTGGTTCGGCAGCTTGATATCGAGCCGCTCGTTGGTGGCGATGTTGGCCTCGATCTCCATCGGTCCCCAGGTCGAGCCGGGGCCGCTCGGGCCGGGAGTGCCCTCCAGAAGCCAGCCCGCCAGCTCCTTCACCTGGGCCACCCGTACACAGCCATGCGAGTGGAAACGCACCTCGCGGGCGAACAGCGATTTCGACGGCGTGTCGTGCATGTACACGGCCTGCTTGTTCGGCATGTCGATGCGGACCTGCCCCAGCGAGTTGTCGAGGCCGGAATCCTGGCGCAGCGTGTAGTTCGCGGCCTTCTCGCCGGCCCAGTCGATGGTCGTCGGATCGACCTCGACGCCGCCGGGGCCGAGGATGCGGATCCGCTCGCGGGCGAGATAGCCCGGGTCTTTCCGCATCTTGGGGATGATCTCCTTCTTGATGATGGAGACCGGCAGGGTCCAGGTCGGGTTGAGGTTCACGTCGGTGATGCGCGCCTCGATCCGCGGCGTCGCCTTGTCAGGCTTGCCGACCACGGCCACGTAGCGGCGCACCACGACGCCGTTCTCCACCGCCTCCACGGCGGCCGACGGGATGTTCACCACCACGTAACGGTCGCCGTAGGGGAAGTTGGAGCCGATCTGCCGCGCGGCCGAGGCCGAGAGCTGGCGCTGGCGGGTCGCCGCCGGCACGTTGAGGGCGGTCACCGTCTGGCGGCCGACCATGCCGGTCTCGGGCAGTCCGTGGCGCGCCTGAAACGCCTTCACCGCCGAGACGAGGATGGGGTCGAGCACGTCGGAGCTCGGCACGCCGGCCGGCAGATCGCCGGTGAGGACGAGGTGCTGGCGAAGTGCTGGAATGTTCGGGTCGCGGGCACCCGGCTTGATCGTCAGGTCGGCGGGCAGGGTCCCCCAGCCCCCGGCATCGACGATGGCCTGATAGCGCTCGGCCATGCGGAACGTGTCGAGGAAGGTCGAGGGCGCCAGGGTCGGGACGGGGTCGTCCGAGACGCGCGCCACCACGAGGGGAGGCAGTTCGCGGGATTTCTTCGGCGCCGCCGGTGCCGACTCCGCGCCTTGCGCCAGCGGGACCGCATTCGCCGGCGCCACCTGTTCGGGCTTCGGAGCGGCGTCGGGTCTCGGACCGGCCTCGGCCTTGGGCGCAGGCTTGGCGGCAGCCGGCGGCGCCTCTGGGGGAACCGGAGCCGGTTCGGCCCCAGCGCCGGTCAGGCACAGCATCAGCGCCAGCGGCGACAGGCCGGCACTCAGGATCGACGGGAACACGACGCAACGCGACGACACAGGCAGCCCTCATGAGCAGACAGAGCCGGATCATGCGGGCGGGATGGTTACCAAGTTCCTCCGCCTCCCTGCCGGGCGGCCCTGACAAAACGGGACACCCCGCCCTACCTCCCGGCCAACCCGAACCGCCAAGGAGGCCGTGCCATGATTCATCATCCCGCGATCCGCAGAGGCGGCACGGCCGTCGTGACGGGAGCCGCGAGCGGCATCGGGCTCGCCGCCGCCAGGCGGTTCGCCGCTTCCGGCATGAGGGTCGTCCTCGCCGACCTGCCCGGCGAGGCGCTGGAGACGGCGCGCGCGGAGATCGCGGCGACGGGCGCCGATGTGCTGGCCCGTCCCACCGATGTCGGCCGCCGCGAGGACATGGACGCTCTGCGCGAGGCGGCGGGCGACGCGCCCGCGCTCGTCATGCTCAATGCCGGGATCGAGGCCGGAGGTCGCCTGTTCTCGGACGACGCGACCTGGCGGCGCATCCTCGACACCAACCTCTGGGGCGTCGTCAACGGTATCCAGGCCTTCGTTCCGGCGATGATCGAGGCGGGCGAGCCCGGCGCGGTCATCGTCACCGGCTCGAAACAGGGGATCACCACGCCGCCGGGCAACACGCCCTACAACGTCTCGAAAGCCGGGGTGAAGGTGGTCGCGGAGGCCCTCGCGCATGACTTGCGCGGGCGGGAGGGCGCGCCGGTCAGCGCCCACCTGCTGATCCCCGGCTTCGTCTTTACCGGCCTGACGAAGGCGCGCGGCGTGGCCGAGAAGCCCGAGGGCGCCTGGACACCGGAGGAGACGGTGGAACTCATGATCGAGGCGATGGGCCGGGGCGACTTCTACATCCTCTGCCCCGACAACGAGACCACCCGCGAGCAGGACGAGCGCCGCATCGCCTGGGCGGCGGGGGACGTGATCGAGAACCGGCCCGCGCTCTCACGCTGGCATCCGGATTTTGCCGAGGCGTTCAAGGACTTTCTCGCTTCCCGATGAAGGGCGGTCCCCGGAGCCCGCCGTGGCGATGCGGCCGCCCCGTCAAGACAGTTCCTTCAGGGCCAGGATGGAGGGGGCGAAGAAATACTCGCCGCCTTCCATCCGGACGAAGCTCCTGAGGTTGAAATCCGGCCTGTTCGCCTCCACCAGCGAGAACGGAGCCGCGCCCTTGAAGGGACGGTCGACAGAGGCCGATTGGCCGATGATCGGATCGATGCCGCTGGCCGGGTGGGAGAAGTCGTCCGCGTTGCACCAGCTCCGTTGGACGAACTCGAACTGGTCGTCGATCGAGGTGACGTAGCATTTGAACAGTAACCCGCGGGACAGCCGGACCTTGCTGTCTTCGTCGGGGGTGCCGGCGTTGTCGATCGCGCCCGAGACGCCGGACAATGCCTCGGCCTCGGTGACTTCCGGCCCGAAAGAGATGCCCCGGCGCATCATGCGGTGGCTCTGCGTGAACGCTTCGGCTCTGCCGATGGCCTTCTCGTCGGGTTCGAGTTCGTGCCGGACATCGTCGCGCGGATAGGCCTTGCGGATATGAGCGGCCCACGGGCAGACGACGCCCTCTCGATCCTCGCCGAATTCGAAATCATTGGCGCGCGGCGTGTTGTCCCCGACGCTGCGGTCGTCACCTCTCGGCGCGTTGATCATGGCCGCACCGCTCTTCCAGCGCCCCACCATCTGGGCGCCGAGGAGGTCGGGATCGGCCAAGTCCGCTCCGGCGGGGATCGCCGCGGAAGCCGTCTTCACCGATGCGTTGAATTCCGGAACAAACTGGGCGAGGCGCCGAATGACAAGATAGGCCCCGTGGTTCATGAAAGGGATCGGCGGTTCGGCGACCGGGCCCTTCACCTCGAACCGCGGGGCGTTCGGATTTTGTCCGGGGAAGCCGAACACGAACTCGCCCGGCCACAGGAGATCTTGGCCCAGGGCGGCCTGATTGTCCTTGCCGCCCTCGGCCGTCGGATGGAACGGGGTGTCGTGGCCGATCCGGCCCCGGAGGCCCGGTTGAGAGACGCCGTCCGCGTATCCGAAATGTTCGTGACCCACCACCGGCTCCGGTCGCACCTGACCGACCTCCTCATGGAGCAGGCTCCATCCGTTCTCGGCTGGCGGGACCAGCCTCAGGGACATGACGTCGACGACTTCGGCGTGCGAAGCGCCGGTGACGATGAAGACACCGTGGAGATCGGGGTCTGGATTCAGTGCCGTCCACTCGGACGACGGCGGGTCTTGCAGGATCGCCTGGCGACTCGCCATCCCCTC
Organism: Methylobacterium bullatum; assembly: GCF_014845095.1. GTDB lineage: Bacteria > Pseudomonadota > Alphaproteobacteria > Rhizobiales > Beijerinckiaceae > Methylobacterium > Methylobacterium bullatum. The sequence goes on from NZ_NKUG01000144.1 coordinate 11,272, forward strand.
CCTGAAGGCATCCGCTCCGGTCATCGTTGCGGCATCCTCCACATCGAGCCTGTCCAGACCCGCGAAGGTGAAGGCGAGGTTCAGTCCGGGCGTCGGGACGAGCTGTGCGTTGATGAGCTTCTGGGCCGCGATTTTGGCCCGATCGTCTATGCAATCCTGCATGCTCGTGATGTGGAGGGACTTGAGGAATGCCTTGAACGCTGCCGGATCGGTGATCGTGAAGAACATCAGGTGCTCGTGGCGCTTGGGCAAACCGGCGAGGATGTCGCCCTGGATGGCGTCGAGCGGGAACAACGGCTCGTCTGCGATATCGCGGGCCATGTGGTCGTCCCTCCGGAATGGTCACACGGACCCGTTCACGCGGGTGCCGTTGCGTGTTTGCAGGATCAAAAAGTGATTATCTACAGTTGCCGGGGCATAATATTTGAGCCGTATCCGGCATTTAATGCAAGTTAATGGACTTTTGGAAATGAATTGATCTCTCGGCATCTGCGAGTCGCCGGGGATAGATCACGCTTCGGGATTCGTCCCGATCGGAAGTCATGGCAGGATTTTGCCGCTGAAATGCTGTGTCTTCCGCTAACACGTCTATACTTCGCTCTGGTCGAAATCGAAAGGACGAATTGGTATGATGATAGATCGTGGGGTGACCCAAAGGTGTTACACTTGGGACCGGACCGTCACCGCTTGAGCACGACGGGGGGGCGGTCTGGCGATACGCTGGAGTGAAAGCTGCCGGCGGAAGGAGCGCGGTTTTCGACTGAAAATGTCGTCGCAGGACTGGTTCGTTCCCGTCCATGATCCCCGTGTGCGTAGACTCACTGGGCATCTCGCGCCGTCCCGGGTAATGCTCGTTTCCCGGCTTCGGCCGATCCGGCGGAGGGCGCTTCCGAGCAGGAGGCGGGCGCCAGGCGAGTGATGCAATTACCCGGCAGCCCTGCTGGCGGCGCTCTTGCTTGCAGGGTATGGCATCGCCACGATCGCGGGGCCGGATTGCCGGGGCCGCTGGGCCCAAGATCGGCCCGTTTCAACCGGCGCTGACAAACCCGGGAGTAGCCCTTTGGCCACCATCATCCCCGTCGCCTCCTTCGATTGCGTCGTGTTCGGCGCCACAGGCGATCTGACCACCCGCAAGCTGCTGCCTGCCCTGTATTACCGCTACAAGGACGGGCAGATTCCCGGCACCAGCCGCATCATCGGCGCGTCCCGCTCCGAGATGAGCGTCGAGGCGTTCCGCGAGCGGGCGCGTGACGCGCTCAAGCGCTTCGTCCCGGCCCGCGACCTCGACGAGGACAAGCTTGCCGCCTTCCTAGACCATCTCGACTACGTGGCGGTGGACGGGGCCGGCGACGACGGCTGGGAGGATCTCGCCGCCAAGCTCGCCGAACGGCCGGACCAGGTGCGGCCCTATTATCTCGCCACCTCGCCGGATCTCTACGGCTCGATCTGCCGCAACCTTTCGGCCCATGGGCTCATCGGTGAGAAGTCGCGGGTGGTGCTGGAAAAGCCCATCGGCAAAGATCTGAAATCGGCCCGCGCCATCAACGACGCGGTCGGCGAGGTCTTCCCCGAGGAGCAGATCTTCCGCATCGACCATTACCTCGGCAAGGAGACGGTGCAGAACCTGCTCGCCCTGCGCTTTGCCAACACCATCTTCGAGCGCCTGTGGACGGCGGACGTGATCGACCACGTCCAGATCACGGTGGGCGAGACGGTGGGGGTCGAGGGCCGTGCCGGTTACTACGACACGTCGGGGGCGCTCCGCGACATGGTGCAGAATCACCTGCTCCAGCTTCTCTGCCTGATGGCGATGGAGAGCCCGCTCACCCTCGACGCCAATTCGGTGCGGGACGAGAAGCTGAAGGTGCTGCGTGCGCTGAAGCCGATCACGCCCCACGACGTCCAGGCCGTCACCGTGCGCGGCCAGTACGCGGCCGGCGCCGTGGACGGCAAACCGGTTCAGGGCTACCGCGCCGATCTCGGCGGCGAGACGGAGAGCCGAACGGAGACCTTCGTCGCCCTCAAGCTCGAAGTTCAGTCCTGGCGCTGGGCCGGGGTGCCCTTCTACATCCGCACCGGGAAACGCCTGCCCCAGAAGCTCTCCGAGATCGTGGTGCAGTTCCGCGCCTCTCCCTTCTCGATCTTCCCGGCTGAGTCCTTCGGGCGCGAGCCCAATCGCCTCGTCATCCGGCTCCAGCCGGAGGAGGGGATCAAGCTCGAAGTGATGACCAAGGACCCGGGGCCGGGCGGCATGCGCCTGCGGCCGACCAACCTCGACATCTCCTTCGAGGAGACGTTCAAGCAGCGGTATCCCGATGCCTACGAGCGCTTGCTGATGGACGTGGTGCGCGGCAACGCCACCCTGTTCATGCGCCGCGACGAGGTGGAGGTGGCCTGGGCCTGGGCCGATTCGCTGCTGAAGGCCTGGGCGGACCGGCCCGAGCCGCCCCGCGCCTATCCGGCCGGAAGCTGGGGCCCAACCGCCGCCATCGCCCTGATCGAGCGGGACGGACGGACCTGGCACGAGGAAATGCACTGATCGGCGGGGGGGCGTCGTCTCAGGTGCTAAGTTATTTGTAAGACCGGAATAAAAACAACTAATCGGGCTCTCCCTCGACAGGCCGATGCCCGACGCCTAAACCTCAGGAGAGTATCCACCCTCCAACGACAAGACCTACGCCCCCATGGAAAAGCTGGACTCGGCGGTCGGGATCAATCGCCGCTACCTCCACGACGAAGTCGTGGACCGGATGCGGGATCTCATCCAGTCGGGGGAACTCGAGCCACGGGCGCGGGTGAACGAGAGCGAGCTCACCGAGCGGTTCGGCATCTCGCGCACGCCCCTGCGCGAGGCGATCAAGATCCTCGCCACGGAAGGGCTGCTCGAACTGCTGCCCAACCGCGGGGCGCGGGTGGCCAGCCTGTCCCAGGTCGAGATTGAGGAAATGATCGAGGTCATCGCCGGCCTCGAGGCGACCGCGGCCGATCTCGCCTGCCGCACCATCGGCGACGAGGAGGTCGCCGAGATCGAGCGGGATCACCACGCCATGGTGAAGGCCTGGAAGGACGGCGAGGAGGCCACGTATTTCCGGCTCAATCGCACGATCCACGAAGCGATCATGGCCGCGAGCCGCAATTCTGTGCTGGGCAGCATCTACGCCAGCCTGTCGGGCCGCATCCAGCGCTCGCGCTATGCCGTTCACCAGACCGCCGAGCAATGGAGCCGTGCCGTCTCCGAGCACGAACGGATGATCGAACTCCTCCACGCCCGGAACGGTCCTGCGCTGGCGACGCTCATGCGCGACCATATCCGCTCCAAGACCCCGGTCATCGCCGAGAATTTCGGCGCGGGGACCTGAAGGGCCGACCCGACGACGGGACCCGGCCTCAGGACGCCGATCGGGTGCGGGACGTCGACGGGCAGGGCCGTCTCAGGCCGCGCGGATCGTGGCCAGGAAGCGCCCCACTTCCGCGTTGAGATGCTCCGATTCCCGGGAGAGTTCGGAGGCGGAGGCCAGCACCTGAGAGGCTGCGGCGCCCGTCTCCTCGGCGGCGCCCGCCACGCCCGCGATGTTGGTCGTCACCTCCCCAGTGCCCTCGGCGGCCTGGTTGATGTTGCGCACGATCTCCTGGGTCGCCGCCCCCTGCTCCTCCACTGCCGCCGCGATCGACGTGGCGACGGAACTGATCTCGCGGATGCGGGCGGTGATCGTTTCGATCGCCGTGACGGCTTGGCCGGTGGAGCCCTGGATCCGGCCGATCTGGCTGCCGATCTCGTCGGTGGCCCGCGCGGTCTGGTTGGCGAGTTCCTTCACCTCGGCCGCCACGACGGCAAAGCCCCGGCCCGCCTCGCCGGCACGGGCCGCCTCGATGGTGGCGTTGAGGGCGAGGAGGTTGGTCTGGCCAGCGATGGTGGCGATCATCGCGACGACGTCGCCGATCTTCGCCGCGGCGTCACTCAGATCCTTCATCTGCGCGCCCGTCCGCGTCGCGTCCTCCACCGCCTGGTGCGCCAAGCTGGTGGAGCCGTCCACCTGACGGCCGATTTCCATGACGGACGAACCGAGTTCCTCCGCCGCTGCCGCCACCATGGTGACGTTGGTGCCCGCCTGTTCGGCCGCCGCCGCTACGGCGACGGATTGGTGCGCCGTCTCCGTGGCGGTGCCGGACATGCCTTGGGAGGTCGAACGCAACTGCGTCGCCGCCGCCGAGACCCGGGTCAGGATATCGCCGACCGCATTCTCGAAACCGTCGGCCAAGGCCAGGGCGGCGGACCTGCGCTGGGCTTCCGCCCCGGCACGGGCCAGGGCGGCCTCACTCTCCAGGGCACGGGTACGGACCAGATTGTCCCGGAAGGTGTCCAGGGTCGCGGCCATGGCGCCGATCTCGTCCCGCCGTCCGGTGCCGGGGATGGTGACCTCGGTATCGCCGGAGGCCAGACGGCGCATGGCGGCCGTCACCCGCTCGATGGGACGCGACACCCCGAAGAACGCGAAGGCCATGGCGGCCAGCGCCATGACGACGGCCGCGACCAGCATGATCTGCGTGGTGAAGACCGCCTGCGCCTGTTCCTCGCGCGCGGCCGCGCTGGCTGCCGCTCCGGCCCGGCCGTTGAATTCGACGAGCCTGCGTCCGGCGGCGGTCGCGGCGAGGTACTCGGCGTTCATCGGACCACGAAAACGCTCGGTGATCGCCGCGCGCTGGGAGGGATCGATCTTGCTCAGGCCATTCCAGCCGTCGAGCATGATCTGCCACTTCGCACCGAACTCATCGAACAGCGCCTGCTCCTCGGGCGAACCGATGAGGAGACGATAGGCGTTCCTGTTCTTCTCGACGCTCTGGATCATCTCGCCGGCATTCTTGACGCTCAGGGCACGCTCGGCCTCGTCCTCCGCCATCAGGTAGCGGAACTGCCAGAGGCGGGTGCGCATCACCAGCGCATTCAGGGCATGGGCCGCATCGACCGAAGGTAGCGCATTCGAGGCCAGCAACTCGATCCGGCCACCGATGGCGACGAGCTTCCGCAGAGCAACCACGCCCTGCACGGTGGTAATGATGGCGAGCGCGGTGAACAGGCCGATGAGCGTCGTCTTGATGGAGAGGCGCATGAAACGATCCGGGGAACGAGCGAATTTATGCAAAATCGCCGTGACCATGATGGCTAATTCCTAACGAAAGTTTGGTCTCCGCCCGAAAGCTTGCCGGCGATAGTCCACTCTTGTCGGCCGGCCGGTTTCACGCCGCGTCGCTGATCGAGCGCAGGTTGGCGACGAGATCGGAGAACCTGTCCCCTTGGACGATGACATGGGCGCGCAGCCGGTCCGACGCCGCGATCTCGTCGCCGGCGACGATGGCGGCGACGATGGCCTCGTGTTCGGCGAGGGATTGCCCCAGCCGGTGACGCGCTCTCAGCTGCATCCGCCGGAACGGGGTCAGGCGCCGGTGGAGAAGCCGCGCCTGCTCGCACAGGAAGTTGTTGCGGCAGGCGCGGTAGATCACCGTGTGGAAGACGTAATTCTCCTGGTAGTAGGTCTCGGGGTCCTCGTCGGCCGCCGCCGCCGCGCAGGCGGCGAGCGCCTGTTTCAAGGCGGTCTCGTCGGCCGCGATCAGCCGGCGGGCGGCGAGCCGGCCGCACGAGGCCTCGATCTCGGCCATCGTCTCGAACATCGCGACGAGCAGTTCCGGATCGGGCGCGCTGACGATGGCGCCCCGGCGCGGCTTGATCTCCACGAGGCCGGTCATCGCCAGCTGCAGCAACGCCTCGCGGATCGGCGTGCGCGAGACGCCGAAGCGCTCGGCCAGCTCGGTCTCGTCGAGGCGGGAGCCGATGGCCAGCCGACCATCCACGATCTCCGTCTCGATCGTCTGCCTGAGGCTGAGCGATCGGGTCATGGCGTTCCCGTCCTATAGGTCATGAAATTCGTTGCGATCCATTATTCAATGTCGTTGACAAAATATACAAGACATAGTTCGTTGGTATATCGAATGCGCGTTGCAGTATAAATGTTGCGCCGCAAAACAGCGAGACCACAAAGGTCCGCCCGGGAGAGACGCCATGACGTTGACACGCCGCGCCCTCGTCGCATCCGGCCTCGCCGCCCCCGCTATCCTGTCGATGGGGCTGAAGGCCAAGGCGGCGACGACCCTGAAAATCTCGCACCAGTTCCCCGGCGGCACCATCGACGAGGGCGACTTCCGCGACCGCATGTGCCGCAAGTTCGCCGCTCTCCTGGCCGAGCGCTCGAAAGGCGCGCTGGAGGTGCAGGTCTATCCCGGCTCGTCGCTGATGAAGACGAACGCCCAGTTCGGCGCCATGCGCAAGGGCGCCCTCGATATGAGCCTCTACCCGTCGCCCTATGCGGGCGGCGAGGTGGCGGAGATGAATATCGGCCTGATGCCGGCGCTCGTGAGTTCCTACGAGCAGGCCGTCGCCTGGAAGGCGGCGCCGGTCGGCCGGAAGATCACCGAGATCCTCGATTCGAAGGGCATCCTCCTCGTCTCCTGGGTCTGGCAATCGGGCGGCGTCGCCAGCCGCGAGCGTCCCCTCTACGCTCCGGCGGACGCCAAGGGCCTCAAGGTCCGTGGCGGCTCGCGCGAGATGGACCTGATGATGAAGCAGGCGGGTGCTGCCACCCTGTCGATCCCGTCGAGCGAATCCTACGCCGCCATGCAGACCGGCGCCTGCGATGCGGTGATCACCTCGTCCACCAGCCTGATCTCGTTCCGCCTGGAGGAATTGTCGAAGTCCCTGACGTCCGGCCGCGAGCGCTCCTACTGGTTCATGCTCGAGCCGATCATGATGTCGAAGATCGCCTTCGAGCGCCTGCCCAAGGACCAGCAGGATCTCATCATGGCGATCGGCGCCGAACTCGAACCCTTCGGCCAGGCCGGCGCCAAGGCGGACGACACAAAGGTCGAGGAGATCTTCACCAAGGCCGGAGCCAAGGTCCAGAACCTCGACGAGAAGACGCTGGGCCAGTGGCGCGACATCGCCCGTGAGACTGCCTGGAAGGACTTCGCGGGCAAGTCGGCCAGCTGCGCCGAGCTCCTCAAGCTGGCGGAGCAGGTGTCGTGAGCCACGCCTTCGACGCGGCCTCGGCCGCTTCAGAGACCGCCACGATGGCGCCCGAGCCCCGGATCCCCGGGATTCTCGGGCATCTCGACAGGGGCATGAAGGCCATCAACCGGGTGATCATGCTGCTCGGCGGCATCGCCCTGGTCTGCGCCTGCCTCGTGCTCAGCTACAGCGTGGTCGTGCGCTATGCTTTGCACGAGCCCACCGATTGGCAGGACGAGATGGCGGTGTTCCTCATCGTGGGGGCCACCTTCTTCTCCGCCGCCGCCGTGCAGGCCAAGCGCGGCCATGTGGCGATCGAGGCCCTGAGCGGCCTGCTCTCGCCCCGCGTGAACCGGGCCCGCCTGCTGATGGCCGACATCATCAGCATCGTGTTCGTCACCTTCTTCGCCTGGAAGAGCTGGACGCTGCTGCACGAGGCCTGGGTCGACGGGCAGGTCTCGCAATCCTCCTGGGGGCCGCCCCTGTGGATTCCCTACGCGCTCATGGCGATCGGCATGAGCTTCCTCGGCCTGCAATTCCTGCTGCAGATCGTCGAGGCGCTCACCTACGGCCCGCGCGCGGCGGGCTGGGCCAACCCGAAGGTCGGCCTCGGTGCCGATCTCAACAAGACTCCTCTGAAGACGGGCAACCACCCATGAGCGTCGCGGCCATCGGCTTCCTCTATGCGGGCGCGACGCTCAGCGCGATGCTCGCCGGTATCCCCATCGCCTTCGCCCTGGGCTTCGTCGCCCTGGCCTTCATGTTCTTCTTCATGCCCGGCGCCTCCCTCGATACGGTGGCGCAGAACGTCTACGAGGAAATGGCCTCCATCACCCTGCTGTCGATCCCGCTCTTCATCCTGAAGGGCGCGGCCATCGGCCGGTCCAAGGCGGGTCAGGACCTCTACTCGGCCATGCATGCCTGGATGCACAAGATCCCGGGCGGCCTCGGCATCGCCAACGTCTTCGCCTGCGCGCTGTTCGCCGCCATGGCGGGGTCTTCGCCCGCCACCTGCTCGGCCATCGGCTCGGCGGGCATTCCGGAGATGAGGAAGCGCGGCTACTCGCCGGGCTTCGCCGCCGGCATCATCGCGGCGGGCGGAACCCTCGGTATCCTGCTGCCCCCCTCCATCACCATGATCCTTTACGCGGTCGCCGCCGAGCAGTCGCTGGGCCGCCTGTTCCTCGCCGGCATCGGGCCGGGCCTGCTGCTGGTCGGTCTGTTCGCCGCCTGGTCGGTCTACCGCTTCCGCTCGGAATACGCCGCCGCGAAGGACGCCTACGAGCGCCACGGCACCGCCTCGGCGATCCTGGCCGAGGACACCTACAGCATGCGCCAGCGCTTCTCGACGCTGCCGCGCGTGCTGCCCTTCGTGATCCTGCTCACCGGCGTGATGGTGGCACTCTATGGCGGCTACGCCACGCCCTCGGAGACGGCCGGCCTCGGCGGCCTCCTGGCCCTCGGCCTCATCGCGGTCATCTACGGCGTCTGGCGCCCGAAAGACGTGACCCCGATCCTCGCGGCGACCCTGCGGGAATCCACCATGCTGATGCTCATCATCGGCATGTCGCTGCTCTACGCCTACGTGATGAGCTACCTGCACATCTCCCAATCGGCGGCGGCCGCCATCGTGGCGATGCAGCTGTCGAAGTGGGTGCTGCTGGTGACGATCCTCGGCCTCGTGATCCTGCTCGGCTTCTTCCTGCCGCCGGTCTCGATCATCCTGATGACCGCGCCGATCATTCTGCCGCCGTTGAAGGCCGCCGGGTTCGACCTCGTCTGGTTCGGCGTGGTGATGACCATCACGATGGAGATGGGGCTGATCCACCCGCCGGTGGGCCTCAACATCTTCGTCATCAAGAACATCGCCCCCGACATCCCGCTGAAGGACATCATCTGGGGCACGCTGCCCTTCGTGATCCTGATGGCCGTGGCGATCCTGATCCTCTGCCTCGTCCCCGGCATCGCCATGTGGCTGCCGAACTGGCTCCTGCCCTCGACGCGGTGACGGAGACAACCACACGGCCCCCTTCTCCTGCCCATCCCAGGGGAAGGAGGCCGTGCCGTACGCCAAGAGGTGAGGCGGCGAAACCGGCGTGCGGTCAGAACCGCTCGGCCACGAAAGCCTCTGCCTCCGGCGACGTCTCCGCTGATTGGCTCTGCAGCAGGCCGATGACCTCGGCGGCGTCCTTGGCCACGAGGTAGTTCAGCTCCAGCCCCTCGCGGATGAAGCCCTGGTCGCGCATGTGGTCGAGGAGGGTCAGCAGCGGCGTCCAGAAATCGGCGATCGAGAGAAGCAGGATCGGCTTCTTGTGCTGGCCGAGCTGCGCCCAGGTGAGCTGCTCCACGAGTTCTTCCAGGGTCCCGATGCCACCGGGCAAGGCCACGAAGGCGTCGGACCGCTCGAACATCAGCCGCTTGCGGGTATGCATGTCGCCGACGACGATGGTCTCCTGGATGGCGTCCAGCATCCGCTCGCGCGATTTCAGGAAGTCGGGGATGATGCCGGTGACATGGCCGCCGGCATCGAGCACCGCCTGAGCCACCGTGCCCATCAGCCCCACATTGCCGCCGCCATAGACGAGGCCGAGCCCGGCTTCCGCCAGGGAGCGGCCAAGCGCCGCCGCGGCCTCGGCGAAGGCCGGGTCGCCCCCGAAGCCCGAGCCGCAATAGACGCAGACGTTTTTCACCGGGGCCATGCCGAGCCTCCCCCGATGAGGGGCAGGGAGGCGCCATCCAGGGGCCAAACTGCTGATTTCGTGAATGATCCCGCCTTTCGGGGGGAAGCGCGATTTGGTGTTGAGATCATGTCGGCTAGTATGTCGCCATCAATCGACGTTTTGTCGACAGCCAGAGTCGAAACCCGACGATGTTATCTGCCGCAAAGTCGAGGGATTTGAAGAGCGGGGGTGCCATGACGGCGCAGTGGCGGCGAGGCCTGATTCTCGCGGGCGGTGGCCTGCTGGCCGGATTCGCCCTGGTCGTCGTGCTGTTCGGCACCGGCGAGATGTTCAAGCTCGCGCAGGGCGACAAGCAGCCCGTCGCCGCGGCGACGTCGCCTCGGACGAAGGAGACCAGCACGCCCGAATCGCGGGCGGCGGAATCGCCCGCCGCTCCCGGCTCGCCGGTGACGCCTCCGGCGCGCCGCGATGAGGGGGCTTCGACGACGCCGGGAAAGTCGTCGGCGGGGGGCAGGGGCGCCACCGGGCAGACGGGCACCCCGCCGGCCGCGCAGGATCAGGCGCAGGCTCCGACCTTCGACATCATCCGCGTCGAGCCGACGGGCGAGACCGTGATCGCCGGTCGCGGAACCCCCAACACCACCGTCGAGATGCTGCGCGACAACCACCCGATTGCCCGTGCGCTCATCGACCCGTCCGGCCAGTTTGCCATCGTCCCGCCTGCGCTCCCCGCCGGTAGCAGCGAGATCACCCTGAGTTCGATCGGGGCCGACGGCCAGGGTCGGCAGGCGCGGGAGACCGTCATGGTGGTGGTCTCCGCCGACCGTACCACCAAGCCCCTCATCGCCCTGACGTCCCCCGACAAACCCACCGTCGTCCTGTCGCAGCCGGATCGTCCGGTGGATGCGGCCTCGGCCAAGGTGGCCGGCGGCGGTCCGAAGGGCGCCGGTGCGGACAAGTCCGGCAGCACGGCCAGGGCCCCGGGCGATCCAGCTCAAGCGAATGGCGCGGTTGCCGCCAAGCCTGAAGCGGCCGGTCCCGACTCGTCCGGCGCGCCGAAGCCGGATGCCGTGCCGGTGAAGGTCGTCAGTGTCGATGCGGAGGAGGGCGGACGCCTCTTCGTCACCGGGCAGGCGCCGGCCGGTGCCACCGTCCGCCTCTACATCAACGACGCCCAGATCGCGCCCGGCAGCGTCGGCGCCGACGGGCGGGTCTCGTTCACGATCGGGCGCGGGGTCGCCCCCGGCGATTACCGGATCCGTATCGATCAGGTGGATCCCGTCTCGGGCAAGGTGAAGAACCGGTCCGAAGTCGCCTTCTCCATGCCGCATGCGGCAAAGCCCGTGGTCGGTCCGCTACAGGACGCGCCGCCGAACGCGGCGCCGCCGACTCTCGCGGCCAAGCCTTCGCCGAGCGCCGCGCCGGCGGCGAGGCCGCATGCCAAATCCTCGCCGGTTCTTGCCTCGTCCCTCGGTCGCCCGATCCAGGGGGCACCCCAGGACGCCTCGCCGAGCGCGCCGGCCTCTGCCATGACGATGGGCCGGTCGCAGCCGAGCCCGACGACGGACGAAGCCGGCGCGAGAGCGGTGTCGGCCCTGGCGATCCAGCCCTCGTCCGCGCCTCAAAGCGTGTTCGTACCGGAGATCAACACCGCCCGGATCACCCGCGGCGACAGCCTCTGGGAGATCAGCCGGCGGGTCTACGGCAAGGGGACCCGATACACGGTGATCTTCGATGCCAACCAGCCGCAGATCCGCAACCCCGACCTGATCTATCCCGGCCAGATCTTCGTCGTCCCGTCCGAGAGTGCCTCCACGCTGCCGCAGGACAAGCGACGCAGCTGAGCCGCGACCGCGCATCCTGCATCCCGGCCCTGCGCCGCTGGGCGACTGTCTGGAACGGTTCGAGGGACTATATCGGGAGCTGAATTCGACCGCTCCCGGTCCCGCTGCCCGAGTTTGCCTGAATGAGCACCGATCCCACCTCCGCGGCGGGCGGCGGCACGACGCCGCCCGAGCGCCCCGGCCTGTTCGCCACCTATCGGCGCCTGTGGCCCTATCTCTGGCCCCATACCCGGCCGGACCTGCAGCGGCGCGTCTTCCTCGCCTTCGGCCTCCTCCTCGTCGCCAAGTTCGTGACGATGCTGACGCCCTTCACCTTCAAATGGGCGACCGACGCCCTCGTGGCGGCGGTGGGGGACAAGGACGGTCTCGGCGCGACGCTCCCCACGGGCCTGTTCGCGGCACCGATGCTGATGATCGGGCTCTACGGCCTGTCGCGGGTGATCATGGCCGTGCTCACCCAGGTGCGCGACGGGCTCTTCGCCAAGGTGGCGATGCATGCGGTGCGCCGCCTCGCGCTCCAGACCTTCGAGCACATGCACCGGCTCTCCCTGCGCTTCCACCTGGAGCGCAAGACCGGCGGCCTCACCCGCGTGCTGGAGCGCGGGCGCGGCGGCATCGAGGAACTCTCTCGCCTGATGGTGCTGACGCTGGTCCCCACCATCGTCGAGTTCCTCCTCGTCATCGGCGTCCTCGCCTACGAATTCGACTGGCTCTATTCGTTCGTCGTCTTCGTCATGGTGTCGGCCTACCTCGCCTTCACCTGGAAGGCGACGCAATGGCGGATCGAGATCCGCCGGCGGATGAACAACTCGGATACCGATGCCAACACCAAGGCCGTCGATTCACTGCTGAATTTCGAGACGGTGAAGTATTTCGGCGCCGAACTGCGCGAGGCCGAGCGCTACGACGGCTCCATGGCCAAATACGAGAAGGCCTCGACCCAGACCTACGTCTCGCTCGCCGTGCTCAATGCCGGCCAGGCCCTGATCTTCACCATCGGCATGACGGTGGTGATGTGGCTCGCCGCGCGGGACATCATGGTCGGCCGCACGACGCTCGGCGGGTTCGTCCTCGTCAACACGATGCTGGTGCAGCTCTCCATGCCGCTCAACTTCATGGGCATGATCTACCGGGAGATCAAACAGGCGCTCATCGACATCGACGACATGTTCCAGATCCTGCATCGCAACCCCGAGATCGCCGACAGGCCGGGCGCGAAACCCCTCGCCGTGTCGGACGGCGTGGTCCGGTTCGAAGATGTCCGCTTCGCCTACGACCCGGCACGGCCGATCCTGCGCGGCGTCAGCTTCGAAGTGCCGGCCGGGCGGACCATCGCCATCGTTGGCCCGTCGGGGGCCGGCAAATCGACCCTGTCGCGGCTTCTGTTCCGGTTCTACGAGCCGCAATCCGGCCGCATCCTCATCGACGGGCAGGACATCGCCGGGGTCGAACAGGGCAGCCTTCGGGCCGCCATCGGCATGGTCCCGCAGGACACCGTCCTGTTCAACGACACGATCGGTTACAACATCCGCTACGGCCAATGGGACGCGAGCGACGAGGCGGTCCGCGAGGCCGCTCGTCTCGCCCAGATCGACCGCTTCGTCTCTTCCCTGCCGGAGGGCTACGACACGCCGGTGGGCGAGCGCGGGCTGAAGCTGTCGGGCGGCGAGAAACAGCGCGTCGCCATCGCCCGCACTATTCTTAAGGGGCCGCCGATCTTGGTCCTCGACGAGGCGACCTCGGCCCTCGATTCCTTTACCGAGCGCGAGATCCAGGACGCGCTCGACAAGGTGAGCCGTGGCCGCACCACCCTCGTCATCGCCCACCGCCTGTCGACGGTGGTCAATGCGGACGAGATCATCGTCCTCGACCGGGGCGTGATCGTCGAGCGCGGCGACCATCAGAGCCTGCTCGATCTCGGCGGTGTCTATGCCTCCCTGTGGAGCCGTCAGCGCGAGGCCGACGAGGCCCGCGAGATTCTCAAGAGGGCGGAGGAGCGGCGGGCCGACGAGGAAGTGTCACTCTCCGATGTGCAGGCCAATCCTCAACCGATGAGGCCTGTCGTTCCGGAGCCGATGCCCGCCGAATAGGGCATCGGCAAGAGGGCATCGGCAAGGGGACATGGCCATGCGCGATCATGGATGGTCGTATCCACGATGCGATGACTGTTCAGGAGGGGGCGCGGTAAGAAACTCTATTGACCAGTATTTCATGCCGGCTTGTGCCGCTCATTAACTACCTGAGCCGAATGGTCTTGACCGGCATGGGCACCGCGATATTTTACGAGAAATATTACGTAAAAGGCGCGGCAACATGGTGCTTCCCGAAGATATCCGCGACACGCTCAAGAGCGTCGCGGCCCTGACCGAGGTGGTCGACAGTCTCGGAGAAGACGACAACCTGTTCGACAGAGGCCTGGACTCGTTCGGTTCGGTCCAGCTGATGCTCGCGCTCGAAGAACGCTACAACATCGAGTTCCCCGATAACCTCCTCAACCGGCGCTCCTTCTCCACCATCCGCATCATCGTCGAGACGGTGAGCAAGCTGACCGTTTCGGCAGCCGCATGACCGACATCGCCATCCGCGCCAAGCGGGTCGCTTCTGTCGCTGCCCTCCATGCCGACGACGTCGACCGTCAGGCCCGCTTTCCCGCCGAGGCGGTGACGGCTCTCAAGGCGGAGCGCCTGATCGGGATGCAGATCCCCATGCAGTTCGGCGGCGAGAGCGCGAGCCTGTCGCAGATCGCCGAGGTCTGCTTCACCCTGTCCCAGGCCTGTTCCGCTGCGGCGATGGTCTTCGCCATGCACCAGATCAAGGTCGCGAGCCTCGTCTCGCACGGCCTCGACAGCGAGTGGCATTGCACCCTGATGGAAAGGGTGGCGCGCGATCAGCTCCTCTTCGCCTCGGCCACCACCGAGGGGGGCATCGGCGGCGACCTGCGCAACAGCCTCTGCGCGGTCGAGACGGCGGGCGACGTGTTCCATTTCGCTAAGGACGCCACCGTCATCTCCTACGGTGCCCATGCCGACGTGATCCTCGCCACCGGTCGCCGTCATCCGGAGGCGTCCTCGTCGGATCAGGTCCTCGTGGCCTTGATGAAGGGACAGATGTCCCTGGAGCGCACGAGCACCTGGGATACGCTGGGCATGCGCGGCACCTGCAGCGACGGGTTCAAGCTGGAAGCCCGCGACGTGCCGGTGGCGCAGATCCTGCCCAAGCCCTTCGCCGAGATCGCGGCGCAGTCCATGCTCGCCTGGTCGCACCTGCTCTGGAGCAGCGTCTGGTTCGGCATCGCCAGCCATGCCCTCGACAGGGCCAGGGCCTATGTCCAGGGCGAAGCCCGGCGTCGGCCGGGCCAGGTTCCGCCCGGCGCCCTGCGTCTGGCAGAAGCCGCCAACGAACTCCAGGCCATGAAGGCGACGGTGATCGCCGCCCTCAAGCGCTACGAGGCGGCGCAGGGCGACGCCGACGAACTCGGCTCCATCGGGTTCGCCGTCATGCTCAACAACGTCAAGACGACGATCTCCGACAAGGCGGTCGACATCGTCCAGCGCGCGCTGGGGATCGTCGGGCTCTCCGGCTACAAGAACGGCACTCCGTTCAGCCTCGGCCGGCAACTCCGCGACGTGCTGTCGGCGCCGCTGATGATCAACAACGACCGCATCCTCGCCAACACCGCAAACCTCCTGCTCGTGCAGAAGGGCGGGGGCCAGCTCCTGAGCGCATGATGGACCAGCTTCCCGCCCGCGATCCCGTGTCCGGGCCGCGCTCCCTGCTGGACCGGCTCTTCGACCAGGGCCTCCTCGTTCGCACCGGCGTCGACGGGCTCTATGGGCGCAGCGGCGAGTTCGAGAGCGTGGTCGAGGCCGTGGACCGGATCGCCACCCGGCTCGGCGCCGGCGACGGGGCCGAATCCCTCCGCTTCCCCCCCGGCATGAGCCGGCCGGCCTTCGAGCGCAGCGGTTACCTCAAGGGGTTTCCCAACCTCGCCGGCACCATCCACTGCTTCTGCGGAAACGACGCCGATCACGCTCGGCTGCTGGCCTGTATCGAGGCCGGCACCGACTGGACCGGCGGCCAGGCCGCCAGCGAGATCGTGCTGACGCCCGCCGCCTGCTACCCGCTCTACCCGGTGGCCGCGGCGCGCGGGGCGCTGCCCGAAGGCGGGCTGCTGTTCGACCTGCAATCCTACTGCTTCCGCCACGAGCCCTCGCTGGAGCCGACGCGGATGCAGATGTTCCGCATGCGCGAATACGTGCGCATGGGCAGTCCCGATCAGGTTCTCGCCTTCCGCGAGCTCTGGCTGGAGCGCGGCACCGCGATGATGCGCGAACTCGGCCTGCCGATCGCGGTGGACCCGGCCAACGATCCGTTCTTCGGCCGCGCCGGGCGCATGCTCGCCAACAACCAGCGCGCCCAGGGGCTGAAATTCGAGCTGAACGTGCCTGTCAACAGCGAGGACAAGCCCACCGCCTGCCTCAGTTTCAATTACCACCAGGACCATTTCGGCACGATCTGGGATATCCGGCAGGCCGATGGCGAGGTGGCGCACACCGCCTGCGTCGGGTTCGGGTTGGAGCGGATCACCCTGGCCCTGCTCCGCCATCACGGCCTCGACATCGAGGCGTGGCCGGACGCCGTGCGCGACCGGCTCTGGGGCTAGAAGGTGTCCGCCACCGCCCTCCGCGAAGAGGCTTCGGACCCGTCGCCATCCGCCTCCCATGCCCTTCATGGCTCCGACCGGATCTGGCCGGAGACGAACTGCTACGTCGATCTCTGGATCGAGCTGCTGCACGGCCGGGGCCTCGTGCCGGAAGCCATGCTCGGCTTCACCCTGCGGCAGGATTTCGAAGGCGACCAGTTCACCTTCTTCAAGCCTCCTCCCGGCGAGATCGAGCGGCTCTACGGATTGTCGATCCAGGAACTCGCACTCTTCGAGAGCCTGGAGGCGCATGCCGGCGTGCAGGTCGCGCGCGGATGCCCGGTCCTCGTGGAAGTGGACGCGATCCACCTGCCCGACACAGTCGGCACTACCTATGGTCGCGAGCATGGCAAGACCACGATCGGGATCCTCGGCCTCGAGGCGGGCGAGCGCCGGCTCGACTACCTCCACAATGCCGGCCGCTTCCGTCTCCAGGGGGGCGATTACGACGGCATCTTCGCCGCCGGAATCCTTTTCCCCTATGCCGAATTCGTGAAGCCGGTCGGCCCGCCGCTCACGCCGGACGACCTGCCCCGTGCCGCCCTCGACCTGCTGCGCCATCACCGGCGCTTCGCGCCAAGGACCAATCCGATCCTCGCTTTCCGGGATGCCCTGGCGGAACGGGTGGAGGTGCTGGTGCAGAACCCGCTCAGCGTCTTCCACGGCTACGCCTTCAACACGACCCGCCAACTCGGAGCCAATTTCGAGCTTCTCGGCAGCCATCTCGCATGGCTCGACAGCCATGGCGTTGCCGACATGTCTTCCGGCTCGGAACTGGCGCAAAAGCTCGCGGCGGAAGCTAAGGCCTTCCAGTTCCAGCTAGCGCGCGCCTTCGGCCGGCGCAACGCCGCGGGTCTCTGCCAACGCCTCGACGGGCTGGCCGGCACCTACGATGCGGTCTTCGCCGCCCTCGACCGCGCGCTGTCCTGAGAGGCATCGCGGTGGCGCGTATCCTCGCCGTCGACGGCATGCCGGCCCTCAACGTCGAGGGACCTTGGCACCTGGTGGTGACGCCGTCGAACGCCTGCGCGACACCCCGCGACCTGCCGGGCGAGGGATGGATCGCGGCCCGCGTTCCCGGCACGGCGGCGGCCTCCTTGCGCGAGGACGGGCTCTGGTCCGAGGCGGCGCCGACGCCGCTCCACGAGTCCGATGTCTGGTATCGAGCCACTCTCTCCGGCACCGGCCGCGAGCGACTGCGCTTCGAGGGGCTGGCGACACTCAGTGAGATCTGGATCGACGGGGTTCTCGCCGGTACCGGTCGCTCGATGTTCCTGGCCCGGGAGGTCGAGGCGGATCTCTCGGGCGAGACCGAGATCGCCCTCTGCTTCCGGTCGCTTTCGGCCGAGTTGGCGCGCCCGCACAAGCGTGGCCGCTGGCGACCGCTCCTGGCGACGCCGGGCTCGCTGCGCCATGTCCGCACCAGCCTGCTCGGGTTCATGCCGGGCTGGTGCCCGTCCATCGACAGCGTCGGCCCCTATCGGCCGGTGACGCACAAAGTTCTTCGCGGGGACGATGTGGATATCGCGTCCGTCGATCTGCGCACGACCCTCGAAGACGAGACGGGACGCCTCACCGTGCGGATCGAACTCGACGGCGTGGCGGAGGGACCGGCGTTCCTGATCTGCGACGGCCGCGAGGCCGCCCTTCGTCAGGTCGCCCCCGGAGGGTTCGAAGGCGAACTCCTGTTGCCGGACATCGCCCCGTGGTGGCCCCACACCCACGGCGAGCCGAGGCTTCACACGGTTGACGTTTCGGTCGCGGGCAGGCGTATCGATCTCGGCCGCGTCGGCTTCCGCACCATCGCCCTGACCCGCCCGTTCGAGGAGGGGTTGAGCCTCGCGATCAACGGCGTGCCGGTCTACTGCCGCGGCGCCTGCTGGACGCCGCCCGACCTCGTGGGTCTGCCCAGCGACCGCAACAGCTATCGGCCCCTCCTCGAACTGGCGCGGGAGGCCGGCATGAACATGCTGCGCGTGCCGGGGATCACGCTCTATGAAGCTTCGGCTTTCCACGATCTCTGCGACGAACTCGGCATCCTGGTCTGGCAGGATCTGATGCTGGCTAATTTCGATTATCCGACCGACGATCCCGCCTTCCGCGAAATCCTCGTCGAGGAGATCACGCAGTTCCTCGACCGCACGCAGACCTCGCCCTCGCTCTGCGTGCTGTCGGGCGGAAACGAGGTCTGGCAGCAGGCGGCGATGCTCGGCTTCCCGCGCGCGGTCTGGGCCGGCAGCTTCGTCACGGAAGCGCTTCCCGATCTGGTTGCCAGGACCAGACCCGACCTCGTCGTGGTGCCCAACTCCCCCTCGGGCGGCGATCTACCCTTCTCCACCAGCGCCGGGGTGACGCATTATTACGGCGTCGGCGCCTATCGCCGTCCGTTCGAGGATGCCCGCCGGGCCGAGGTCGGGTTCGCCTCCGAATGCCTCGCCTTCGCCAACGTGCCGGACGCCGCGACCCTCGCCGAATGCGGCCTCACCGATCCCGCATCACCGCGTTGGATGGCGGGCATCCCCCGCGACCGGGGGGCGGATTGGGATTTCGAGGGCGTGCGCGACCATTACGTGGCGACGCTGTTCGGTGCCGATCCCGAACGGCTCCGCCGGGAGAATCCCGAGCGCTACCACGCGCTCGGCCGCGCGGCGAGCGGCGCGTGCATGGAGGCGGTGTTCGCGGAATGGCGCCGGGCGCGCTCGCCCAATGCCGGCGGGCTCGTCTGGTTTTTCCGCGATCTCGCGCCGGGGGCGGGATGGGGCGTCGTCGACTGCCTCGGGCGTCCGAAACCCGCCTGGTACGCCCTCAAGCGCGCGTTCAGGCCGGTCCAGGTCACCCTGTCCGACGAAGGCTTGAACGGACTCCATCTCCATGTCCACAACGAGACGGCGCAGCGGCTCGATGCGACCCTCCGCCTCGCCTTCACCGATGCGGGCGGCCGGGTGGTCGTCGGGGCCGAGCGGGTGATCGAGGTCGGCCCGCGCGTCTCCGCCTCATGGTCCTCGGCGGAACTGCTGGGGCGCTTCTTCGACGCCACCCATGCCTATCGGTTCGGGCCGCCGGCCCATAGCCTCGGCCATGCGAGCCTCATCGAGACCGGCACGGGCGCGGTGATCGCCGAAGCGTTTCACTACCCGCAGGGGCGGGATTCCGAACCGCGTGATCTCGGTCTCAGCGCCGCGCTCGTCGCCGATCGATCCGGCTGGGCGCTCCGGATCGCCACCGGACTGCATGCCCTCCACGTCCAGATCGAGACCACGCTCGGACGGCCGTTGGACAATGGTTTCTCCCTCGCGCCGGGGGCGAGCCGTCTCGTGCCGCTTCTCGGCACTTCGGAGACAGCGCCCGAGCCGGCGGGACGGATCAGCGCCATCAATGGCATCGAGATCGTGAGGTTCGGTCCGGATGGCGTTTGAGACAGTCCCTGTCGGGAGCGATGCCGCTGCGTCGCCCCTGCCGCTGAGCCCCGTCGCCTTCGACGGTCTGTTCGGCTGGTTCGGCCCGGGGATCTCGCGCCGGGGTGTCGTCCTGTGCGCCACCCACGGCTACGAGCAGCTCTCGGCGCATCGCCCCTGGCGGGCGCTCGCCGAGGGGATCGCCACCACGGGCTGCGCCACCCTGAGCTTCGACTATCCCGGAACGGGCGATTCCGCCGACGCGGAGGCCGACAGCGTCGAGGGCCGGGTGCGGGCGATCCGCCGGGCGATCCGCCATCTCCGCGACGAGGCGGGGGTGGAGGAGATCGTCCTCGTCGGGCTTCGCCTCGGCGGCACGCTCGCGGCCCTGGCGGCGGAGGGGGATCACGTCGACCGGCTCGTCCTGCTGGCGCCCTTCGCGACCGGGCGCGCTTATCTGCGCGAAATGAAGATGCAGTCGCGCACCATCGGGCGCCTGCCGGACGGTTCGCCACTGCCGCAGGAGGAGGGCTGCCTCACCGTGGGCGGATTCCATCTCGGTCCCGCTCTCGCCGCCGAACTTTCCGTCATCGACCTCACCAAGGCCGAGCGGGCGCCGGCTCCCGACATCCTGCTCGTCGGGGCTGAGGCCGGCGGGCTCGGCCCCCGTTACGCAGCGCTGGGGGCGCGGGTGACGACGCGGCCCTTTCCCGGCCTCGCCGCCCTCGTCGCCAACCCGCTCTATGCCGAGACGCCGGACGAGGCCTTCTCGGCGGTGATCGCTTCCGTCGCCGAAGGGGCGCAGCCCCGTCCCGTCCCGGCCGCCGCGCTCCCGCCGCTCCCGGCCAATCCGATCCGGGGGGACGGCTGGTGGGAGGAACCCTCGCGGTTCGGCCCGTCTCTGTTCGGCATCCTCTGCCATCCGCGCGACGTGGAAGCGGCGCGGCCGATGGTGCTCTTCGTCAATGCGGGCACCAACGTGCATTCCGGCTGGGGGCGGCAAACGACCACGCTCGCGCGACGTCTCGCCGACCAGGGCTTTCCGTCCCTGCGCATGGACCTGCGCGGCATCGGCGACAGTCCGAACCGGCCGGGCGGTGCGTCTCCCCTCTACAGCCTCGACGCGCTCGACGATGTCCGCGCCGCCCTCGACCGTCTTGAGACCGTTCGATCTGGCCCGATCGTCATCGTGGGCGCCTGCAGCGGGGCCTATCTCGCCTTCCGGGCCGTCTGCCGCGAGGAGAGGCTGAAGGGCGCGGTGCTGGTCAACCCCTATTGCTTCGACTGGAACCCGGCGGACGACGTGGACAGCGTTATCCGCAACGTGTTCCGGAACGCCTCGACCTATGCCGGCCTGCTGAAGCAGGGAGCCGCATGGCGACGCCTCGCGCGCGGCGAAATCCGCGTCGGCGCCATCGCGCGGGCGATCACCCGGGCCGCCATCGGGCGGGTGGGTAAGCGGCTCGCCCTCCTGCTCCGGCCCCGCCCTGCCGGCGGAAGCGTGGCGCAGCGCATCGCCGCCCTGCGCCGGCGCGGTGCCCATCTCGAACTCGTCTACAGCGCGGGCGATCGCGGCCTCGCCGCCCTGCACGAGGCGCTCGGCCGCTCCCCCGCAAGGATGGCCCGCCGCCTCGGCGGCCCGGTGACGATCATCGAGGGGGCGGATCACGATCTCAGCCCGGCCGCGGCGCAGGCGCGGATGACCGAGGTGCTTGAGCGGCTGCTCGCGCGCCTGCGCTGAAGCCCGTATCGCCGCGCCCCTCCGCGACGGGTATGGTTGCCGGAGCCAACGGAGCCTCCGCGTGACCTTGCCCGATCCGACGCACTCCCCCGCGATCCGCGACCGCGCCCGCGGCGCTTTCCTCGGCCTCGCGATCGGCGACGCCCTCGGCACCACCCTGGAATTCAGCCGCCGGGATACGCTTCCGCATCACACCGAGATGACCGGCGGCGGCCCGTTCGATCTTGAGCCCGGTCAATGGACCGACGATACCAGCATGGCTCTGGCGCTTGCCGAGAGCCTGCTTCAAGCCGGACCTTTCGACCCCCACGACCTCGCCACCCGTTTCGTCGCGTGGTGGAAGCAGGGCGCCTATTCCTGCACCGGCGCCTGTTTCGACATCGGCCTGACGACGCGGGACGCCCTGGCCCGGTTCGTCGAGACCGGCCGAGCCGAGTCCGGCTCCACCGATCCGGACACCGCCGGCAACGGCTCTCTGATGCGGCTCGCCCCCGTCGCCCTCGTCACTCTGCGCGATCCCCGCGAGGCCGAACGGATCGCCGAGGCGCAGAGCCGGACCACCCACGGCGCGCAGGAGGCCGTCGAGGCCTGCACCTATTTCGTCCAGCTCCTCCGTGGTGCGATTCTCGGCGAGGCGGATAGTCTGCGTCCGCGCACCGTCGGCGGCTCCGCCACATCGGCCGTCGGGGCGATCGCCCGTGGCTCATGGCGCGGGAAGACACGGGCCGGGATCCGTTCGTCCGGCTACGTGATCCACACGCTGGAGGCGGCCCTCTGGGCGGTCGGCACCACCGAGACCTTCGAGGACGCGCTGATCCTGGCCGTCAATCTGGGCGAGGACGCCGATACGGTCGGTGCCGTCACCGGACAGCTCGCGGGCGCCCTCTACGGCGCCTCGGCGATCCCCGAACGCTGGCTCCGGCCCCTGGCCTGGCGCGAGCGGATCGTCGATCTCGCCGACGCCCTGGTGGCGAAAGCCTGATCCCGGGCGCATCGCGCGTTGCCGTCATGATCCGCGTATGAAACACACCCCTGTGGACGCTCGCGCGAGGGCCGACCGGATCGTCCCCGTTTCGAGGGTGTGAATGACCGCAGCACCAACGGCCTTCTCGACCACGCGGCTCATCGTGATCCTGGCCGTGGCCGGCTTTGCCAGTACCTTCGCCGGGCGCGCCATCGAGCCCCTCGTCGGCGTCCTCGCCCGCGATCTGCGCAGCGATCCACATACGGTCGCTTTGCTGTCGACGGCCTTCGCGCTGCCCTACGCCCTGATCCAGCCGATCCTAGGGCCGGTGGGGGATTCGCTGGGCAAGGAACGGGTCATCGCCGTCTGTCTCGGCATCCTCACTTTGGCACTCGCCGGATGCGCGCTCTCGGCGGATCTCACCGTGCTGTTCGGGCTGCGCGTGCTCGCGGGCGCGGCGGCGGGCGGCGTCATCCCGCTGGCGCTCGCTCTCATGGGGGACCGTATCCCGCTGGAGCGCCGACAGGTCGCCATCGGCCGCTTCCTCGTCGCCGTCATCCTCGGGCAATTGTCCGGCTCGACCTTCGCCGGTCTGATCGAGGCCGATGTCGGCTGGAAGGGCGTCTTCGCCATCACGGCGGCCATCGCGGCGCTCGGCTGCGCGGCGGCGATCCTCGGCTTCGAATGGGCGGCCGGCGCGGCACCCAAGCGCTTCGCGTTGGGCGAGGCGGTGGCGCGCTACCGCACCATCGTCGCCATTCCCCGTGCGCGGGTGCTGTTCGCCGCCGTGTTCATCGAGGCGATCGCGGTCTTCGGCATCTTCCCCCATCTCGCGCCGCTCATTGAGGCGCGCGGGGAGGGCGGCCCGCGCGAGGCCGGGCTGGCCCTGGCGGGCTTCGCCGCCGGCGGTTTGCTCTACTCGGCCTTCGTCGCCCTCCTCCTGCGGTTCCTCGGGATGCGCCGGATGCTGGTCGGCGGAGGCGCCATCTGCGCCGGCGCCCTCCTCGTCATCGGCAGCGCGGGAAGCTGGCAGGTGGATTGCGCGGCCCTCGTGGCGCTGGGCCTCGGCTTCTACATGCTCCACAACACCTTTCAGGTTCAGGTCACCGAAGTGGCGCCCACGGCCCGCGCCTCGGCGGTCTCCCTCCACGCCTTCTCGTTCTTCTGCGGACAGGCTCTGGGCGTGGCGATCCTCGGCGCGGCGCTTCAAGGCCTCGGCCAGTTCACCGCGCTCGCACTCTGCGCCCTCGTGATCCTGGGTGTCGGCACTCTCACCGGGAAGCTGCTCTCGCGGTAGGATCACGCGCCCATCGTTGGGGGAGGCCGCCTACGTCTCCGGGAGCCCCGCATACCACTCGGCATAGGTCGTGTTCGCGACCATGCGGCGGTTCTGGTCGGGGGCGCCGTCCGTCCACCAGACGGGGCCGCGTTCGCCCAGACCGTGCTTGGCGGCGTCGACCGCCGCGCGGGCGCGCTTCATGTCGGCCTCGTCGCCCGAGCGCTTGGCCTCCTTCACCGCCCGCCGCGCATCCATCAATGCCTTGACGAGGTGCTCCCGCTTCTCTTCGCTCAGGTTCGGATCGGTGCGCCGCCAGAGCCGTCCCTTGACGACGATGTAGCGGCCGTCGGGGGTCTCCAGCACTGGCATCCGGTCTCCGTTCCCTCATCGACGCTCATCGGCACGGCAACGCGCGGGCGGGTGCCGGCGTGCCGCGTCAGCTGGGCAGGATCGGCGTGCAGACGAAGCGTCCGCTGCCCGGCAGGGGGACGATGGCGACGTCGATGCCGTAGAGGAGGCGCAGGGTCTCGGGCGTGACGGCCTCCTCCGGTCTGCCGAGTGCCAGGAGCCGGCCCTCGTGCAGGAGTGCGACCGTGTCGCAGAGGAAGGCGTGATCCGGGTCGTGGGTCGAGAGAACGATGCCCATGCCGCGTTCCTTGAGGCGCCGCACTTGGTCGAGGACGCGGGCCTGATTGCCGAAATCGAGACTGGCGGTGGGCTCGTCCATGACGAGGAAGCGGGGTTCTCCCGCCAGCGCCCGGGCGATGAGGACGAGCTGGCGCTCGCCCCCGCTGATCTCCGTGTAACGCCGCTCGGACAGATGCCGGATGCCGAGGGTGGCGAGCGCCTCGAGGGCTATCGCCTCGTCCGCCCTGCCGGGAGCGGCGAAGGCACCGAGGCGGCTCGCCCGGCCCATCAGCACCACGTCCTGCACGCGGAAAGGAAAGAAGGCGGCATGGGCCTGGGGCACGTAGGCGACGCTGCGCGCGAACCGCGCCCGCGACCAGGTGGTCACATCCTCGCCGTCGAGGGTGATCCGCCCGGCTTTCGCGGGGAGCAGGCCGAGGAGGGTCTTGAACAGGGTGGTCTTGCCGCCGCCATTCGGACCCAGAAGGCCGAGCACCTCGCCCGCCTTCAAGGTGAAGCCGATGCCCACGCCGAGGGGCTTCGTGCCGTAGCCGAAGGCGAGGTTCTGGACTTCCAGGCTCAAGCCCAGCCCCCCTTCGCGGTGGCCAGGAGCCAGAGGAAGAACGGTGCGCCGATGAGCGCGGTGAGGATGCCCAGCGGCACCTCGATCGGCGCGACGGTGCGGGCGACGAGATCCACCGCCAGGAGGTAGCCCGCCCCCATCAGGAGGGAGGCCGGCAGCAGGCGGCGGAAGTCCGGCCCGACGATCAGCCGGGCCACATGCGGGATGATGAGGCCGATCCAGCCGATCACGCCGGTGACGGAGACGGCGGCCGCGGTCACCAGGGTCGCGGCGGCGATGAAGAGCGGGCGCAGCAGGCGCGTCTCGACGCCCAGCGCCCTGGCCTCTTCCTCACCGAGACTCATCAGGTTCATCCGCCAGGCGAACAGGACGAGGGGCAGCAGGCCGAGCACCATCGCCGGCAGGATCGCGCCGACATCGCCGAGGGTGACGGAAGCGAGGCTGCCGAGCAGCCAATAGGTGATGGCGGGCAGCTGGTTGTAGGGGTCGGCCAGCACCTTCAGCAGTGAGATCGCTGAGCCGAGGACGGCCCCGATGGCGACGCCGGCGAGCACCAGGGTCAGTACCGGATCGTGCCGTCGCACCGCGAGGCCCACCGCGTAGACCGCGCCCACGGCGAGCAATCCCCCGGCGAAAGCGAGGAGCTGGATCGCACCCACGGGGAGCGAGAGAAAGATGCCGAGCACGGCGCCGAGGCTCGCGCCGGCCGAGACCCCGAGGATGTCGGGCGAGACCAGGGGATTGCGGAACAGGCCCTGGTAGGTCGAGCCCGCCGCGGCCAGGGCCGCGCCGACGACGAGGCTCGCTGCCACGCGCGGCAGGCGCACCTGCAGCACGACGATCTGCGCGGTCGGATCGATGGAGGAGGAGAGCCCAAGCAGCTTCGCCCAGAGGATGCGCGCCACGTCGGCGATGGGCACGGAGTACTTGCCCGTTGCCAGGGAGACGAGAACGAGGAGCAGCAGCGCGAGAAGCGGTAGCACGCCCGCCACGGCGAGGCGCAAGGCAGGCCGGGCGGCGAGGGAGGAGGCTGTCACGGGCGTGCGGCCCCTGCATCCTTCAGCAGGGTTTCCAACTGCGCCGCGTCGAGGTCCACATGGTAGAAGCGCCTGTAGAAATCGCGCGTGATGCCCTCCATCGGTTCGGGAAAGAGGTCGGGATACAGCCGGGCCGCGAGCCAGCGCAGGCCGATCAGGCGGTTGATCCCCGGCGGGGAATCGAACCAGCCGAAGGGCAGGCGCGGTGTCTGGTAGACTCGGCCGGCCCGCACGGCCCGTAGCGTGCTCCAGAGCGGATCGGTGGCTATGGCCCGGTAGAAGGCGGGGTCGAGGGTGACGATGGCGTCGGGATCCCAGGCCAGGACCTGTTCCGGCGAGATCGTGGTGAGTCCCGCAGCGCCCCCGCCCTCCGCGACATTGCGAGCGCCGGCCAGGTCGAGGATCTCGGTATTGATCGAGCCCGAAACCCCCGTCTCCAGGCCGCGAGGCCCGCGGGCGTAATAGACGCGCTGCCGCCGGTCGGCGGGGACCGAGGCGATCCGGCCCTTCACCTCGGCGATCATCGCCTCCGCATGGGTAGCGAGATCGCTGGCGCGCTCCGGGACGCCGATGAGTTCCCCGAGCTTGGCATAGGTCTCGGACGTGCGGTCGATGGCGCCGTCGAGGAGAATGTACGGAATGCCCGTCTGGGCCTGAACCCGGTCGGCGAGGGAGACATAGGTCGGCGCCGTGCTGCCCACGTCGATGATGAGATCCGGCTTCAGGGTCAGCACGGCCTCGACATTGGCGGTGTTGCCCTTGCCCGTCAGCCGGCCGTAGGCGGGCAGGCCACGCGTCTCCGGCGTCAGGAAGGCGGCCTCGTCGGGGGAGGGGGCGCGGACCCAGCCGATCATGGTCTTTGGGGCCAGGGTGTAGAGCAGTACCGAGGCCGGCGGACCGGCGGCGAGGATGCGGCGCGCACGCTCCGGCACCTCCACCGTTCGCCCGGCCGCATCGACGAAGGGGCGGGCAAAAGCCGCCTCCACGGAGAGGGCGAGGCCCGCCAGAGTTATCGCGACCGCCACGAGCGCCTGCAAAGCACGGGACGGAACGTGGTTCCGGGCGGTGGCCGGCGGGATGAAGCGAAGGATCATGGCCTGGATCGTATCATGGCGACGGGCGCGGCGCTCCGTGACGCACGCGCCCGGAACCGAGGCCGCCGTACCCTCTCGTTTGTCATCCGCAGGGGGCTGCTATACAGCCCCGGCCTACCGATCCGCCCGGCGGAGGTGGAGGCTTCGGGACCTGCCGACGTGATGGTCGGCCATCCTCCCGGTCCGTCATGGATCTGTCACCGCCGGCGGCGAGAGACGGTTGGTCGAGACGCCTGATCGAGGCGGCCGAGGAGAGAGCCTGATGAAGATCGCGATGATCGGCGCGGGGTATGTCGGCCTGGTCTCCGGTGCGTGCTTCGCCGATTTCGGCCACACGGTCTGTTGCGTCGACAACGATCCGGCAAAGATCGAAGCGCTCGAGCAGGGGCGCATCCCGATCTTCGAGCCGGGCCTCAACACGCTGGTGGCCGACAATGTCCGCCAGAACCGCCTGACCTTCACCACCGACCTGACGAGCGCGGTGGCCGCCGCCGACACGGTGTTCATCGCGGTGGGCACGCCGTCCCGGCGGGGCGACGGCTTCGCCGATCTCTCCTACGTCTATGCGGCGGCCCGCGACATCGCCGCCGCGCTCACCGGCTATACGGTGGTGGTAACCAAATCCACGGTTCCCGTCGGCACCGGCGACGAGGTCGAGCGCATCATCCGCGAGGCGCGGCCCGATGCGGATTTCGCCGTGGTGTCGAACCCGGAATTCCTGCGCGAAGGCGCGGCGATCGGCGATTTCAAGCGGCCCGACCGCATCGTCATCGGGGCCGACGACGCCCGCGCGGCCAACGTGATGAACGAGGTCTACCGCCCGCTCTATCTCAACCAGGCGCCGATCCTCGTCACCGGCCGGCGCACGGCCGAGCTGACGAAATACGCCGCCAACGCGTTCCTCGCCACCAAGATCACGTTCATCAACGAGATCGCCGATCTCTGCGAGCAGGTCGGCGCCAATGTGCAGGAGGTCGCCCGTGGCATCGGCCTCGACAACCGCATCGGCTCGAAATTCCTGCATGCCGGGCCGGGCTATGGCGGCTCGTGCTTCCCGAAGGATACCCTGGCGCTGGTGAAGACCGCTCAGGATTGCGGCACGCCGATCCGGCTGGTGGAGGCGGTGGTCGCCGTCAACGACCAGCGCAAGCGGGCCATGGCCCGCAAGATCGTCACCGCCTGCGGCGGCTCGGTGCGCGGCAAGACCATCGCGCTGCTGGGCCTCACCTTCAAGCCGAACACCGACGACATGCGCGATGCGCCGTCCCTCTCCATCGTCGCCGGCCTGCAGGATGCCGGCGCGCGCATCCGCGCCCATGATCCGGAGGGGATGGAGGGCGCGAAGCACCTGATGCCGGACATCGCCTATGCCGACGACCCCTATTCCTGCGCCGAAGGGGCGGACGCCCTCGTCATCGTCACCGAGTGGAACGCCTTCCGCGCCCTCGACTGGGCGTTGCTCGCCGATAGCATGGCCGTCCGGGTGGTGGTGGACCTGCGCAACGTCTACCGGGGCGAGGACGTGGCTCGCCACGGCTTCCACTATGTCGGCATCGGCGTTCCGACGCCGGAGGCGTGAGCTAAGGGGAGAGGACGCCTTTTCGCGTCCCGAGGCCTCGTTTCCGACCCGCGCTCGTTCAATGAGCCGATATCGATCTCGTCGAAGGAGGGTTCTCAAGCGAACCCGGTTTTGCGGTCTGCCAGGACCAAGAGACCGACGAAGGCCAGCAGCCCCACGAGGCTCCAGGGCAGGGCGGCGGCACCGCCGGATTGAAGCAAGAGGCCTCCGAGCACGCCGCCCCCGGCGATCGCGAGGTTCCAGGCGGTGACGATCATCGATTGGGCCACGTCGGCGGTCTTTCCCGAAATCCGTGCCGAGGCCGTCTGGAAAAGGGATGCCGCCCCGCCAAAGGCGACACCCCATACCGATACGGCCACCAGCACGGCCCATCGGGTGTCACCGAGGATGGCGAGAACCAGTCCCGCGCCGCAGAAAGCGGCGATGCTGATCTGCGTGAGCGTCCGCAGGCTCCGGTCGATCCGGGATCCCACGATCCAGATTCCCACCAGCGCGGCGAGGCCGAACAGCAGCAGCACGGCATCGGTGCGGGAGGCCAGGCCGGAGCGGGCGAGGAAGGGCGCGACATAGGTGTAGAGGATGTTGTGAGCCAGCACGAAGCCCAGCGTCACCGCCAGCACCGTCTTCAGGCCCGGCAGGGCGATGACCTCGGCGAGGGGGAGTCTGCGGTCATGGGCTTCGCCCTCGAAGTCAGGGACCTTCCAGGCGATCCAGCCGACCAGCACGACGCTGAGACCGCTCAGGATAGTAAAGACCGGGCGCCATCCGACGAGACCACCGAGCAACGTCCCGGCCGGAATACCGATCGACAGGGCCAAGGGCGCGCCGACCATGGCGATGGAGATGGCGCGGCCCCTCAGATGTTCAGGGGCCATGCGGCCGGCATAGCCGGCGAGCAGGGACCAGACGAGCCCCGCGAAGAGCCCGGCGATGAAGCGGGCGGCCAGCATCAGCCTGTAATCGGTCGACGACGCCGTCACGGCATTGACCACGAGGAAGCCGCCCATGGCCAGCATGAGGAGCGGTCGCCGTCGCCATGTCCGGGTTGCCGCCGTGAGCGGAATGGCCGCGACAAGAGAGCCGATCGCGTAGGCGGTGACGAGTTGTCCGACCATGGCCTCGGACACGCCGAGATCCGAGCTCATGAGCGGGAGCAGTCCGGCGGGCAGGGCTTCGGTCAGGATGGTGAGGAAGCCCGCCATCGCCAGGGCCGAAAGGCCGACGACCGGCAAGCGGGTTGCGCCCGGCGCCACGGGCGGGGTGATCGTTTCAGCCATTGGATCGGTCCGTCGAGAGGCGGTCCGAGCGACCGCGTCATCGGCGATACCCCTCTGCAATGGAGCGAAAAATACTCTATCGTTCCGGTTTATCCGGACGTTGGTGTCCGCAATCGTGGGACGATACCGTGGACACTCTGTCCGCCCTCAACGTTTTCCTACAAGCAGCTGAGGCTGGAAGCTTCGTCGAGGCCGCCCGGCGGCTCGGAGTTTCTCCCTCGGCGGTGGGCAAGGCCATCGCGCGGCTGGAGCTGCGGTTGGGCACCCGTCTGTTTCACCGCAGCACCCGCAGCATCGCCCTGACGGCGGAAGGCAGCCTGCTCTTGGAGCGCAGCCGCCGCATCTTTGCCGAGGTCGATGCCGCGACCCGCGAGATGTCCTTGTCACAGGAGAGGCCGCGGGGACGGCTGCGGATCAGCCTTCCGCTGGTGGGGATGCTGTTGATGCCGTCCCTGTCCGCCTTCATGCGCGCATATCCGGATGTCGAGCTCGACCTCGATTTCACCGATCGCGTCGTCGATGTAGTGGAGGAGGGGTTCGACGCGGTCGTGCGGACTGGCGAGGTCTCCGATTCCCGGCTGATGACGCGCATGCTCGGGCAATTCGAGCACAGGGTCGTGGGGGCGCCGGAATACTTCGATAGGATGGGATACCCGAACATACCGGAGGATCTCGCCGGGCATGCCTGCCTGCAGCACCGCTATCCCTCGAACGGCAAGCTGGAGCGATGGCCTCTCTACCGGGGCGATATCTTCGTCGGAGGCGATGTGCCGGTCGCGTTGACGGCGAGCACGCTCGAGCCGCTGATCTATCTGGCGGAGCGGGGACAGGGCGTCACCTGCGTCCCTCTCTTCACCATCCGGCCGCAGATCGAAGCCAGTCTGCTCCTGCCGGTTCTGACCCCTTACATCAAAAGCACGGGCAAGCTCAGGATCGTCTGGCCCTCGAGCCGGCAGGTGAGCCCCAAAGTTCGCGCCTTCGTCGATTTCCTGGCTACCGATCTCACGGTGTCGGAGCGCACTGCCTGATCAAGCGTGATGCGACCTGCCGCATCCTCGTGCATGCCGGCAGCACGAGGGATGGAGACCGGTCGTCGAACCCGATCTCCATCCCGCCGTGATCTCACGCCGCCGCGTCGATGGCGGTGGAGGCCCGGCGCACCTTGCGGTCCATGCCGTCGAGGAAGGCGTGGGCGTCTTCCTTGCGCTCGAAGACGTGCGGGGCGAGGCCACGATTGTTCAGCGCTTCTTCCATCTTGAGGCGCAGGAAGGCGCTCGTCGCGTAGCGAGTGGTGGTGAGATAGTAGTTCGCCGACAGGTATTGGATCATGCTGGCGTAATCGTCGTACAGGTTCTCGTTGATGCGGAACCCGT
The DNA here is from genome assembly GCF_014845095.1 of Methylobacterium bullatum. Lineage (GTDB taxonomy): Bacteria > Pseudomonadota > Alphaproteobacteria > Rhizobiales > Beijerinckiaceae > Methylobacterium > Methylobacterium bullatum. Next base: position 42,505 of record NZ_NKUG01000144.1, read on the forward strand.
CATGGTTGACCACCGAGTTGACCCGCTGGCCGGCCTTCTTGCAGGCATCGACCAGAACCTTGCGCAGGTCGTCGATGTCGCTCTTGATGCGGGCGTGCCAGCCTTCGAGGTTGAGGAAGAGGATGTTGCGCTCGGCGTCGTAGCTGACCCGTTCCGGCAGGTTGAGGTTGAGGAGATCCGAGAGCAACTCCATCGGCTCGTCCCGGAACAGTCGGGCATCCATCTGCGCCGGGTGCTTGATGATCGGCGTGAAGCCCATATGGGGCAGGATATCGCGCTCGATATCGATGCCGGGCGCCACCTCGATGAGTTCGAGCCCTTCGTCGGTGAGCTGGAAGACGCAACGCTCGGTGACGTAGATCACCGGCTGCGAGCGCTTCTGTGCGTAGGGGCCGCTGAAGGTGATCTGCTCCACCTGCGGCAGGAACTTCTGCGAGCGCCCCTCGGTGACGATCTTGAGCTTGCCGTCCTCGATCGTGGTCTCCAGGCCGCCCACGGTGAAGGTGCCGGCGAAGACAACGCTCCGCGCGTTCTGGCTGATGTTGATGAAGCCGCCGCAACCGTTGAGCTTGCCGCCGAACGCGCTGGTGTTGACGTTGCCGTGCTGGTCGCACTCGGCCATGCCGAGGCAGGTCATGTCGAGGCCGCCGCCATCGTAGAAATCGAACATCTGGTTCTGGTCGATGACGCAATCGGCATTCGTCGCCGCGCCGAAGCTCGACCCGGACGCGAGCACGCCGCCCACGGCGCCGGCTTCCGTGGTGAGGGTGATGTAGGGCGTCACCTTCTCCTCGTTGGCCACCGCCGAAATGCCCTCGGGTGCGCCGACGCCGAGATTGACCACGCCGTTCGGCGGCAATTCGAAGGCCGCGCGGCGGGCGATGATCTTGCGGGCGTCGAGCTTCATCTTCTTCATGCCGCTCACCGGCACGCGGATCTGGCCGGCGAGCGCCGCATCGTGCTGCACGCCGTAATTCATGCGGTGCATCTCGGGCTCGGCCAGCACCACGCAATCCACCAGGATGCCCGGCACCCGCACGTCCTTGGGCAGCAGGAAGCCGTCATCGACGATGCGCTCCACCTGCGCGATGACGATGCCGCCATTGTTGCGCGCCGCCATGGCCTGGGCCAGGCAGTCGAGGGTGAGCGCTTCCTTCTCGAAGGAGATGTTGCCGGCCGGGTCCGCCGAGGTGCCGCGGATGAAGGCGACGTCGATCTTGGTGGCGGTGTAGAACAGCCACTCCTCGCCATCGACCTCCACGAGCTTGACGATCTCGTCCGTCGTCACCTGGTTGACGCGGGCGCCGCCATGGCGCGGATCGACATAGGTGTGCAGGCCTACTTTGGAAAAGAGGCCGGGCTGGCCGGCGGCGCAGGCGCGGTAGAGCTGCGAGATCACGCCCTGGGGCAGGTTGTAGCCGACGATCTTGTTGTCCTGGGCGGCCTTGGCCACCTTCGGCATGCGACCGAAATTGGCGGCGATGACGCGCTTCAGCAGGCCCTCATGGTGGAGGCGGCCGGTGCCGAGGCCTTTGCTGTCGCCGGCGCCGGCGGTCATGATCAGGGTGAGGCCGCGCGGGGCGCCCGTGTCGACGAAGCGCTTCTCCAGGGCGGCATGAAGCGCCTCCGGGATGCAGCTCTGGACGAACCCCGTGGTGGTGACGACGTCGTCGTGCCGAATGAGGGCGATCGCCTCCTCGGCCGTGATCACCTTATTTTTCTTCATCGACCGGTCTATCCTCGGAGCGCCTCCCCCGTCCCGTCCCTAACACAAGTGATATCTTGCATAGTGTCGGGAGTGCGGAAGTCTTGTTTGGCGCCCATAGCGTAAAGATACGGTCCAGTTTCCGCAAGGGGCCGGTCTAGGGGAAGTAGCGGTGCGAATGTCTTGTTGCACTGCAGCGGATTGGTTGGTTCTCGCCTCCCGATATCCGGCCTTTCCGGCGGTTCGCGAGGATTCTGCGCAATTGTCCGCTCTTGCTTGGGCGGCACGAAGACTTTTGCGGTGCGGGAACGTCGACAATATTCAACATTCTGCGTTCCATCGCTGCCGAGCGCCCTGTGCCGATCTCCATTCCCGGTGTTCCGACCACGCGGCGAGATCGGGCGCGGTGCGCCGTGGATCGATGGTGTTCATGGCGGGCAGACCTCGTGAAAGTCGTCCATCGGTCTTGCATCCTGGAACCTGCGACGCTCGAAAGGACTGAGCGAGGGACGCGTCGGCTTGCCGGTGCGAGCCTGCTCGGGTTGGCGTGTCGTGGAGCGACCGGTGACGCGGGCTCGTCCGGGTTGTCCTTTCGCGCGGCCCTCGATCCCATCAACGGAACCTCGAACCCACCATGATCGTCCGTTCACGTCCAAACCTGATGGCGGTGCTGTTCACGCTTCAGGGCTCGATCCTGCCGAGGGTGGCGCTGAAGGTGAGCTTCATCACCGCGGCTGCCATTGCAGTCGTCGCGGTGGAGCGGGCATGGCCCCATCCCTTCCCGATGAGTGCCGGCATCGGCCCCTTCACGCTGGTCGGGCTGGCGCTCTCGATCTTCCTGAGTTTCCGCAACGGGGCCTGCTACGACCGTTGGTGGGAGGCGCGCAAAGCCTGGGGAACGCTGATCCTCGAAGCGCGCTCCTTTGCCCGCCTCCTGGCCGCGCTCCTGCCCGAGGAGCAGCATCGCGCCCTTCGCGCGCGGACGCTGAGGCGCGTCATGGCCTTCGCCCTCGCCCTGCACGCGCAAATGCGCCGAGGCGACGAGGCCGCGGCCGCCATGCCGTGGCTCCCCGAGGCGGAGGCGGCGGATCTGCACGCCCGGCCCAGTCCGGCCGAGGCGGTGCTCGTCCACCAATTGGCCGATCTCGGGCGGGCCCGGAGCGAGGGCGCCGTCTCCGACATCCTGTTCGGCCTCGTGGAGCAGAAGATCGCCGCGCTTGGCCAGGTTCAGATCGTCTGCGAGCGCATCCAGAGCACACCGCTCCCCTTCGCCTACACCCTGCTCCTGTACCGCACGGCCTGGATCTACTGTCTGCTCCTGCCCTTCGGGCTCGCGGGCACCCTGGGCTGGGTGACGCCGCTCGTGACGGCGCTCGTCGCGTATACCTTCTTCGGCCTCGATGCCCTGGGGGACGAGCTGGAGGATCCCTTCGGCACCGAACCCAACGATTTGCCTCTCGATGCCCTCGTCCGCGTGGTGGAGGGGATCGTCCGCGACGCCCTCGGTGAGCCCGCACCGCCGCCCCTCGCGCCGGAGGGGTTCCTCCTGCGCTGAGGCGATGGTCGGGGCGATCCGCTCAGTATTCCCAGAAGATCCGCTGCAGCTCCTTGGTGTCCTGCGTCTTGGTCAGGGCGACGGCGGCGAGGATCTTGGCCTTCTGCGGGTTGAGGTCGTGGGCGACGACCCAATCGTACTTGTCGTCCGGCTGCTCGGCATTGCGCAGGACGAAGCCGTCGCCGACGCGGGACGAACGGATGATCTGCACCCCCTTGGAGCGGATGTCCTTCAGGGTGTCGACGAGATAGCCGGCCACCGAGCCGTTGCCGGTGCCGGCATGGATGATGGCCTTCGCGCCGCCGGCCACGGCCGAGGTGTAGGGTTCGGGGTGCATGTTGCCCGAGCCGTAGACGATGGCGACGTCCGGAAGGGAGTCGATCGTCTCGATGTCGAACTCGGAGGTCGTGCCGTGGCGCTTCACCGGCGCGCGGAACCAGTAGGTCTTGCCCTCCACCACCATGCCGAGCGGCCCCCACTGGCTGAAAAAGGCGGAGGGCTTGATGTTCACGCGCTTGGTGCTGTCGCGTCCGGCCTGGATCTCGTCGTTCATGGTGAGGAGCACGCCCTTGGCGCGGGAATCCTTCGCGCCGGCGACCACCACGGCGTCGAGGAGATTGAGGGCGCCGTCCGCCGAGATTGCGGTGGAGGGGCGCATGGAAGCGACCATGACGATGGGCTTGTCGGTCTTCACGACGAGGTCGAGGAAATAGGCGGTCTCCTCCACGGTGTCGGTGCCATGGGTGATGACCACCCCATCGACGTCGTCGCGTTTGACCAGGGCCGAGACCTGCTTGGCGAGCTGGATCAACTGGGCGTTGGTGAAGCTCTCCGACGCGATCTGGAAGGCCTGCTCTCCGCGCACCTCGGCGATCTGGGCGATGGCGGGCACGGCGGCGATGAGCTTGTCCACCGGGACCTTGGCCGCCTGGTAGGTGGCGCTGTTGGCGGCATCCGCACCGGCGCCGGCGATGGTGCCGCCGGTGGCCACGATGACGACACGGGGCTTGGCTGCCGCCGCCGGCGCCGTGGCCTCACCCGGTTTGGCCGGAGCCGGGCCTTCGAGCGCCGAACCCGAGACCGGTGCCAGGGGCAGGCCGAGGCCGAAGGCCAGGGCGATGGCCATCGGAAGAGCGCGGGAGCGGGAGGCTGAAGGGGCGAGCTGCATCGTGGTATCCTGTCACGGGCTTGATCCCCGCATTGTGGCCGCTCCCTCCGCCGAGGCACAGGCCAAAAAGGGGGCGGTCACAGGCTGTTCGTGCATCAATCCGCCCCGTTCGTAACAGGGAGGGTGCGCTTGGGCCGGCTGCGTCGCGCGGCTCGCGCGATGGCGTGGCATCCCGTCCATGGCCGCCATCGGGTATGGATGCGGTCTGTGGTCCGGTAAATGCTTGCAATCGGAACGAAATGACGAGACTTTCGGACGTTGGCAGCCCCTCGTCCGGCTCCGCGTCCGATGCCCCGGGCACGGAGCCGGACGCGAGGAACCGAGGTCGCCGGTCGTGCGTCGTCTCGTCTGGATCTGGGGATCGATCGCGTGGTGTATATGGTCGATGCTCCAGAGCAGCAGGTGAGTTCCACCACGGACCCGCTGCTCCTCGACAATCAGCTCTGCTACGCGCTCTACGCCGCCGCGCATCGGATCACCCGGTCGTACCGGCCCATGCTGGAGCGGATGGGGCTGACCTATCCGCAATATCTGGTTCTCCTCGTCCTGTGGGAGACCGATGGCGTGACGGTGTCGGATATCGGTCGCCGTCTGAGGCTCGATTCCGGCACGCTGACGCCGGTTCTGAAACGGCTCGAGACGGCCGGTTTCCTGATCCGTAACCGACGGCGGAGTGACGAGCGCGAGGTCGAGATCCAACTGACCGAGCATGGCCGTGACCTTCGCGCCGAAGCCCGCCTCGTGCGGGAATCCGTGATGTGCCAGCTCAACATGTCGGAGCCGGAGGTCCAGGCCATGCGCGCCGACCTCAATGCCCTGATTGAGAACCTCAGCGCCGCCGGCTGAACACCGCCTTGCATCGACGTGCCGAGGGTCATTCCACCGGTGCCGGCTGAGTTCGCGGTGTCACACGCGTGTCGTAGGAACGCGGGTTCTCTACGCTGGAGGCACGGGAAGCCGTTTTAGTTTGCCGGATAAATTTTGCCTTGAGGGCAATCTTCTTTTTCCGGTAGAGCCAACCCGTGTCCGACACGTCCAAGCCAGCCTCGGCTGTTCCACACCTGCGGGCCCGTCCTAGCGGGACAGACAAGGGGCGTCCGATGATCCGGAGTTCGATGGTCCTCGTACCGATCGCTCATGCTGTGAAAACGCCCGTCTCGTCGCGAATGCGTACAGTGCCCCGTCACGAGCCTCACTGTCGGCCTCGGCCCGTCGAACCCGGACGGCGGCTGGGCGTTCACCTGCCATGAGTTCAATCCAATTGGAGAGTGAGGCGGAGCCTCGACGCCAAGTCGGTGCCTTGCCGTTCCGGCGCCTTCCGGATGGCGGGTTCAAGATCCTCCTCATCACCTCGCGCGAGAGCCGCCGGTGGGTGATCCCGAAAGGCTGGCCGATGAAGGGCCGCAAGCCGTTCGAGGCCGCCGCCCGGGAAGCCTATGAGGAGGCCGGTCTCCTGGGCGAGATCGGCAAGAGGCCGCTCGGCTTCTATCTTTACGAGAAACGCCTGAAGAGCCGCGATTTCGTCCTCTGCCAGGTCAAGGTGTTCCCCCTGGAAGTGCGCAAGCAGCTCAAGCACTGGCCGGAGCGGAACGAGCGCGAGGACCGCTGGTTCTCTCCCTCCGACGCGGCGGAAGCCGTCGCCGAATCCGGTCTGGCGGGCATCATACGAGCCGCCTGCAAGAGGGAAACCGGGCTGCTCGTTTCAAACGGATTGCTCAAAGGTGGCGAGAAGTGATTGCCAAGCCGCGTTTGATCCGCTAACTCCCCGCTCGTCCCGACACGTCGCGACGATCGGCTGCTGTAGCTCAGTGGTAGAGCACCTCATTGGTAATGAGGAGGTCGACAGTTCAATCCTGTCCAGCAGCACCATTTTCTCCGATCACATCATTGATTTATCTGATGGTGTCCCGATGGTCACGGGACGTGTCGGTCGAGTGCTCAGACATGGCTGGGCACCTTACTTTCCTTCCCATTTTTGATTCACCCGTATCGCCAAGAGGCGGATGTGGTGGCGATTGCCTTGACGCTGTCGCGGCCGAGGCGATAGGGCTACGCCCCGTCTCGGTAGCCGGCCTGCGAAACCAAGGCTCGAGCGCGGGGCACATGTGCGCGGCGGTGTCGCCGGTTTCTCGGCATGGCGGCTTCCGACACGGGAGCGGCACCGCGAACGGTCGGGGAAGCGATCCGCGGCGCGGCGCCCCAGATCGATCGAGAGGGTTTCATCGTGAGCTTTGAGCCGGACCACAAGGCATTGGCGATTCCCGGCCCCGACGTTTCCGACGAGCGACCTTCGGCGGACGCGGAGTCCATCATCGCAGCCCTGGAGAAGGCGGCCGTTTCAGCCTCCGAGTCCCCACCGTCGCTCAAGATGGTGGATTTGGCCAAGCGTCTCGTCGTCGAACTGCGGGTAGCCTGTCGGGGGCGACCCGACGCCAAGCCGATGATCCTGCGCGGCCGCGCCGCCCTCAAGAAGGTTGAGGCTGCGTTCCGGCCCGACGGGGCGGATGTGACCGAGGATGCGGTCTCCGCCGACGAGCGCCGCGCCGCGAAGGCCGAGGCGGCCCGCCGTCGCGTGGCCGAGCGGGAGGAGGTGTTCGCGCAGAATGCCGACCGCATGCGCAAGATCGTGGGTGCGTTGACGGCCGCCGCGAAGACCGAGGATCCAGGCCGCTTCACGGTCCAGGCCGGCCTGTGTCAGCAGATATGGGACGAGATCGGCCCCGCGGGCCCGGAAGGGCCCGCCCTGCTCAAAGCCTATCGCAAGGCGACGGCTTTGTTCTGGGCCAAGGCCGGTGTGCCCGAGCCCGGCAAGGCCGAAGACGCGTGATGGTCTCCGGCCCCGGCCGGCTTCCAATGTGCCGTGCCCCGGGACGCAGACGAGACGTCCCGGGGCTTCGTGGCTACGTACGGCGGATCAGGGTACCCGCGCCGTGGTCGGTGAAGAGCTCGAGCAACACCGCGTGGCTGACCTTGCCGTCGAGGATGACCACGGCCTCGACGCCCTGTTCCAGCGCGTAGATGCAGGTCTCGATCTTCGGGATCATCCCGCCCGTGATGGTGCCGTCGGCGATGAGGCGGCGGCAATCCTCGAGGGTCAGGTCGGTGATCAGCTTCTTGTCCTTGTCGAGTACGCCCGGCACGTCGGTGAGCAGCAACAGGCGCTTGGCCCGCAGCGCCCCGGCGATCGCTCCGGCGAACGTATCGGCATTGACGTTGTAGGTCTGGCCGTCCGCCCCGAACGCGACCGGGGCGAGGACCGGAATCAGCTCGGCTTTCAGCACCGCATCGAGGACGCCGCGTTCCACGTGCTCGGGCTCGCCCACGAGGCCGAGATCGATCTCCTGCTCGGTCTGGCTCTCCGGGTCGAGGACGGTACGCGTCGCCTTGCGGGCGCGGACCATGTTGCCGTCCTTGCCGCAGAGACCGATGGCGCGGCCACCCTCGGCCGAGATCCAGCCGACGATCTGTTTGTTGATCGAGCCGGCGAGCACCATCTCGACCACCTCCACGGTGGCCTCGTCGGTGACGCGCAGGCCGCCGCGGAATTCGGATTCGATCCCGAGCCGGCCGAGCATCCGTCCGATCTGCGGGCCGCCGCCATGGACGACGATGGGCTTCAGGCCGGACTGCTCGAGGAGGACGATGTCCTCGGCGAAATCCTCCGCCGCCGCGCGGTCGCCCATGGCGTGGCCGCCATACTTGATGACGACGATTTCCTGGTCGTAGCGCTGCATGTGTGGGAGCGCCTGGACCAGGACTTCCGCGCGGACATGCACGTTCGGGAGGGCGTCTTTTGCCAGAGATTCTTTCATCGTGAGGCACTGTCCTCGCTACGGCGCCGGATCGGGATGCGCGACGACGCGCTTCTAGCGCAGCGATGTCGCACTGCGAAGCGCCATAGCCGCCAAAGCTCGGAAAAATGGTCCCGCCGTGAAAGGCGGATCGGTGGTGAGAACGGCCGGCACCAAGGGGGAGGGTATAACCATGCGTTAACCATGTCCTGTGATCCTTTGGACGATTGCACAGGACGCTTCCTCCGATGCTCGCCGCGGATCCCACCCTCGCCCGTCCGACCCTCACCGGCCTTCGGAATCTGACTGCCGCCCTCGCCCAGATCGGGAAGGACACCGCCTCTCCCGCAGAAGTCTGGCGCAGACTGACCGACAGCTACGTCGTCGATCTCGATGCCGTCGCCAGCATCCTGCCCCGCGCCGAGCCCGAGCCGACTTGGCTCGTGACCCGTAACGAGGATCGCCTCGTCACCGGCCGATCGCGGGCCGGCAAGGTGTCGCTTCGCGCATGAATCCGAAGTCTTCGCGCCGCGCATGAGAGCCATGTCCGGCCCGGATCGAGGCTACCTTGCGACAGGTTTGGCATCTGTCATGCTAGACCAAGTCCAATGAAAAACGACGAGGAACGCTCAGGCAACAATCACGCGGCCGCTCGACGCCTGAGCAACACCGCGGACCTTATTCGCCGAACCGAAAAAGGGGTCCGTCATGTCCGAATTGTTAGCCGTCGCCCTCGTTTGCTCCAGCATGATCGCGGTGCAGGATTGCTCCCGCACCACCGCCCTCGACGTCATCGTGTCTCCCGCGCACACGCCGATGGAATGCATGATCCATGGCCAGACCATGGCTGCTTCCACTTGGAGCGATGATGGTGAGAAGCGCTACGTCAGGGTGACCTGCGAGCGCCGCCATGCCGATCTTCGCGGCCTGCGCCGGGCGGGCTACGCCGCAGCTATCGTCCTCGTCCCGCGTCACGCGATCTGAGCGATCCCGCCTGGGGGAACGCGACGGACGATCAGGGCCCGCAGGCCTCAGCGCTCTCCCAAGCAGGTTTCGCAGACGTGGCCGCCGCGCTTCTGCGATACAAACCTGTTTAGCGCCTCACGCCTCGATCCGGAGCGTCTCGCCCCGTTCGAGGCGGCCCCCATGGAGCACCTCCGCGTAGACCCCGCAATCGGCATGGCCGAGACGCGTGGAGAGCGTCCGGGGGATCGCGAGGTCACGGATGCCGGTCGCCGGATCGACATTCGTCGCCGCACAGCGCTCCGTCCGCTTCGAGATCCGCAGGCGCACGCCTCCCGCCGTGGCGAGAATGCGCCCGACGAGGTCGAGTTCGGCGAAGGGGGGAAGGCCGGTGAGGTGAAGGTTCGCGCGGAAGCGCAACGGATCGACGGGCGCGCCCACCATGTCCTGCGTCGCCGCGACGCTGGCGAGGTTGAGGAGCGAGACGAAGCCGCGTGCTGAATCGGTGAAGCGGAAGCCGTCCGGTGCGGCGAGCAGCCTCGGCGGCCCGCGCAGGGCGTCCGCGAATTCGGCACGGAAGAACGCTTCCACCGCCTCGCGCCCTTCCGGCGTCGAGAGGTCGGCCTCGACCACGAGGCCGTCGCCCTGGCGGATCGTCAGCACCGACGTTTCGTCGTCGTAGCGCGTGATGAGGCGGGCCAGGGCCTCGTTGCGCATCAGCATCAGGAACTTGATCTTGGGCTGATGCTTCGGCGCGGCCGGATCGAAGCCGGACGGCCCGTTCTCGATGGCGAACAGCCGGTCGCCCGGAAAATAGCGTCCCGCTTCCAGCGTCACTTGCTCCAGCCCCTCGGGCGAGAGCCCCTTCACGGGGTAGCGGTGGAGCGCTTCGAGGCGCAGTTCGGGAAGGCTGGTCGGCGTCGCGGTCATGCCGTCAGCCTCGCCCGAAGCCATCCTCGCACGCAAGTCCGTGATCGGGTCTTGTGGTGCTCATTTGCAACACTACATCGTGAGCAATCGGCGGCCCTCGCGGCGCCGAGGTTTCCCGGACCATCCGGTCGGGAAGCGACGTCTCGACGGGGCCGCGCCGCTTGGCGGGCGGTGGATCGTCGGAACGGGGGAGAGGACAGACATGAATTTCGAGATCTATACCGAACGCGCCCGCGGCTTCGTCCAGGCCGCGCAATCCCTGGCCCTTCGCGAAGGCCATCCGCAATTGCAGCCCGGCCACCTGCTCAAGGTGCTCCTGGACGATCCAGAGGGGCTCTGCGCCGGTCTGATCGACCGCGCCGGCGGGCAGTCCCGCGTGGCCCTCGCTCAGGTCGAGCAATGGCTGGCCAAGCAGCCCAAGGTCTCCGGCAACTCGGCGCAGCCCCAGGCGACGCGCGAACTCGTGCGCCTGTTCGACACCGCCGAGAAGGCCGCCCAGAAGGCGGGCGATTCCTACGTCACCGTGGAGCGCCTGCTCCTGGCCCTCGCCGTGGAGAAGGACACCGAATCCGGCCGTGCCCTCGCCGCCGCCGGCGTCACGGCCGCGTCGCTGAACGCTGCCATCAACGCGCTCCGTAAGGGCCGCACCGCCGACAACGCCACGGCCGAGAACGCCTACGACGCTCTCAAGAAATACGCCCGCGACCTCACCGAGGCCGCCCGGGAGGGCAAGCTCGACCCGGTGATCGGCCGTGACGAGGAGATCCGCCGCACCATCCAGGTCCTGTCCCGGCGCACCAAGAACAACCCGGTGCTGATCGGCGAACCCGGCGTCGGCAAAACCGCCATCGTCGAGGGGCTGGCCCTGCGCATCGTCGATGGCGACGTGCCGGAGAGCCTGAAGGACAAGAGTCTGCTGGCCCTCGACATGGGCGCGCTGATCGCCGGCGCGAAGTATCGCGGCGAGTTCGAGGAGCGGCTGAAGGGCGTGCTGTCGGAAGTCACTTCGGCCGCCGGGGGCATCATCCTGTTCATCGACGAGATGCACACGCTGGTGGGAGCCGGCAAGGCGGACGGGGCGATGGACGCCTCCAACCTGCTCAAGCCAGCTCTGGCGCGCGGCGAGCTGCATTGCGTCGGCGCGACCACCCTCGACGAATACCGTAAGCACGTGGAGAAGGACGCGGCCCTCGCCCGCCGCTTCCAGCCCGTCTTCGTGTCCGAGCCCACCGTCGAGGACACGGTCTCGATCCTGCGCGGCATCAAGGAGAAGTACGAGCAGCACCACGGCGTCCGTATTCAGGACGCGGCCCTCGTGGCGGCCGCGACCCTGTCGAACCGCTACATCACCGACCGCTTCCTGCCGGACAAGGCCATCGACCTGATGGACGAGGCCGGCTCGCGCCTGCGCATGCAGGTCGATTCTAAGCCGGAGGAGCTCGACAACATCGACCGCGAGGTGGTGCGCCTCAAGATCGAGGGCGAGGCCCTGAAGAAGGAGACCGATTCCGCCTCCCGCGACCGTCTGGTGCGGCTGGAGAAGGAACTGGCCGATCTCGAAGAGCAGTCGGCCGCGATCACCTCCCGCTGGAAGGCCGAGAAGGACAAGTTGGGTGCCGCAGCCGAACTCAAGAAGAAGCTCGACGAGGCGCGCAACGAACTCGCCTCGGCCCAGCGCCAGGGCCAGTATCAGCGCGCGGGCGAACTCGCCTACGGCGTGATCCCTGGGTTGGAGCGGGAGCTCGCCGAGAACGAGGCCGCTGCCGAAACCGCCGTCGCCCGCGACGGTATGGTCGAGGAGGCGGTGACGCCGGCCCATATCGCCGGTGTCGTCTCGCGCTGGACCGGCGTGCCCGTGGACAAGATGCTGGAAGGCGAGCGCGAGAAGCTGCTCGCCATGGAAGCGGCGCTCGGGCAGCGTGTCGTCGGCCAGCGCGAAGCCGTGGAAGCCGTGGCCACCGCCGTGCGGCGTGCCCGTGCCGGCCTGCAGGACCCGAACCGGCCGATCGGCTCGTTCATGTTCCTCGGGCCGACGGGCGTCGGCAAGACCGAGCTGACCAAGGCACTCGCCGGGTTCCTGTTCGACGACGACACCGCCCTCGTGCGGATCGACATGTCGGAATACATGGAGAAGCACTCCGTGGCCCGGCTCATCGGCGCGCCTCCGGGCTATGTCGGCTACGAGGAGGGCGGAGCGCTCACGGAAGCCGTGCGGCGCCGGCCCTATCAGGTCGTGCTGTTCGACGAGATCGAGAAGGCGCATCCGGACGTGTTCAACGTCCTGCTGCAGGTTCTCGATGACGGGCGACTCACGGACGGGCAGGGGCGGACGGTGGATTTCCGCAATACGCTTCTGATCATGACCTCGAATCTCGGCTCCGAATATCTGGTGGCGCAGACGGAGGGGCAGGAGACGGACGAGGTCCGCGAGGAGGTGATGGGCGTGGTCCGCCATCATTTCCGGCCGGAATTCCTCAACCGGATCGACGAGATCATCCTGTTCCACCGTCTCCGGCGGTCGGAGATGGGGGCGATCGTCGATATCCAGCTCAAGCGGCTGCAGACCCTCCTCGACGAGCGCAAGATCGCCCTCGACGTGGAGCCCGATGCCCGCGACTGGCTCGCCGACAAGGGCTACGACCCGGCCTACGGGGCGCGTCCGCTCAAGCGTGTGATCCAGAAGGCGGTGCAGGATCGGCTGGCCGAGCAGCTGCTCGCGGGTCGTATCCATGACGGCGAGGCGGTGCAGGTCCGGCTCGGCCCGTCCGGCCTGATGATCGGCGACGATCCGGCCCTGCCGGAGCGGCGCCCGGCGAGCGTCACGCTGAACTGAGGCGCGGCCTGTCTCACGGCCCCGGCGGGCTCGTTTCGCCGGGGCAGGTCAGGCGATGGCCGCCATCTCCCGTGTCATCTCCCGAAGGAATGCGCGCATCCCGGGCGGGGAGCGAGGCGTCGATCAGCGACCCGAGCCGCGCAGCGTCATTGTCACCCGCTGTTCGAGCAGGTTCCACCGCGCTGAGAACCCGCTCGCCACGCAGCCCCCATAGGTCTGGCCTACGAAGAAGCCCTGCGCTGCCCGGTTTCGGCAATCGAGCACGGGCGGCAGAGCCAGGACGACGAGGACGGCGCCGGCAATCGCCGCCACGCTGGCCAGGATGCCGAACAGCCACGCCAATTGCGAACCGTAGGCCTTCCTCCCACCGTCATCACGGTCGGACCCGGTCCCGTCGGTCAAATCGCGGGACATCGCATCCGCCCGGGGGCGGCGGTCGCGGATGATCTCCACGGGGGATTGGCTCGCCGGCTTCGTCACGCCTCGTCTTCCCCAAGAATTGCCGATGCGATCTAAGCGTGCAGTGTTGAAGGAAGATTGAAGGGGAGGCGTGCCTGTCGCCTTTGCTTGGTGACAAGCCAAAACGCCGGGCTTGAGCCTGCTCCATGTTTGGGCAACATGCACGGCGTCGGCTTGATGGACCAGGCCGGATCACGGCGGGATTTCAGATGTCGGCACGCAATCCAGAAACCCGCAATCCGGTTCCGTCCAAACCGGGAACCGGCCGCCCCGCTGGCGAAGCTGCTACCGACGGTGCCCTGTCCCGCCTCGGCATCCGCTTCACCGTCTGGGCCGAGCGCTGGTTTCCCGACGCGTTCATCTTCGTGGCCATCGCGGTGGTCATCGTGGCCCTCGGGGCGCTGGCCAATGGCGCTCCCGCGATGACGGTGGCCAAGAGCTTCGGCGACGGATTCTGGAGCCTGATCCCCTTCACCATGCAGATGGCCTTCGTCACCATCGGCGGCTACGTGGTGGCGACGGCGCCGCCGGTTCAGCGGCTGATCGACCGGCTCGCCCTCGTGCCGAAGACCGGCCGGGGCGCGGTCGGCTTCGTGGCGGCGGCGACGATGCTGTCGTCGTTCCTGAGCTGGGGCCTCAGCCTGATCTTCGGCGGCCTTCTCGCCCGCGCGCTCGCCCGCCGCACCGAACTCCGCATGGACTACCGGGCCGCGGGGGCGGCCGCCTATCTCGGCCTCGGCGCCACCTGGGCCATGGGCCTCAGCTCATCGGCCGCGCAGTTGCAGGCCAATCCCAAAAGCCTGCCGCCGAGCCTCCTGCCGATCACCGGCGTGATTCCGTTCAGCGAGACGATCTTCCTCTGGCAGTCGATGCTGATCGCCCTGATCCTCTTCGTGATCTCGATCGTCATCGCCTACGTGTCGGCGCCCCAGCCCGCCACCGCCGTGACGGCCGACGACCTCGGCCTCGACGTCTCGCGCGACAAGCCGGACGAGTCCCGGCCGCAGCAGCCTTCGGAATGGCTGGAACATTCGCCGATCCTGACCCTGCTCCTCGTCATCATCGCCGGCGGCTGGCTCTACCAGGAATTCGCGCGCCAATCCTGGATCACCGCGATCTCCAACCTCAACACCTACAACCTGCTCTTCCTCACCCTCGGCCTGCTGCTGCATTGGCGGCCGCGGAACTTCCTCGCCTCCGTCGCCAAAGCGGTGCCGGCCACCGCCGGCGTGCTGATCCAGTTCCCGCTCTACGCGGCGATCAGCGCCATGCTGACCAACGCCAAGAATGCCGGCGGCACTTCGGTCTCGGACGTGATCACCCACGCGTTCGTGGCGCTGAACACCACGGGCAGCTTCCCGATCTCCATGGGTGTCTATTCGGCGGTGCTCGGCTTCTTCGTGCCGTCCGGCGGCGGCAAGTGGCTGCTGGAAGCGCCCTACGTCATGCAGGCCGCCAACGAGCTACAGGTCCATCTCGGCTGGGCGGTGATGATCTACAACGCCGCCGAGGCGTTGCCGAACCTGATCAACCCGTTCTGGATGCTGCCGCTTCTCGGCATCCTCGGCCTCAAGGCCCGCGACATCGTCGGGTTCAGCTTCCTGCAGCTCATCATCCACCTGCCGGTGGTGCTGTTCCTGCTCTGGGCGCTGGCCTTCACGCTGACCTACCACCCGCCGGTCATGCCGTAGGGGGCGGCCTGTTTCCCGGGCCTGACCCGACTACGTGACGCGAGCCCGCCGATCGTTCTGATCAGACATTCCGATCCGCCGCATGGGACAAGGGTCGGGGTTTCAGGGGCGTCCCTGCGGTGGGCCGCCCATGGCGATCACGCCGGTATCGGCGAGGCCCCGGGCCTCGTCGGCGCCAGAGGCCACGAGCGAGAAGCTGATGGGCCGCAGCGGACCGCTGTCGTGGCCGGTTTCGCCCTCGGACCAGGAGCTGACGGATATCGGCGTGAATGCATCCGCCATACCGCTGCTCGTCAGACCCTCGGCGCGGGCGCGTGCATCGACGCGTTGCAGGAAGCCATCGCTCGCTACGCCAAGGCGCACCGGCCGGGTGTCAGGCTCGGCCTGCCAGATCGTACGGATGAGGCAATGCCGGCCGTTCCCGTCCTGGCCCCAGGATGCCACGTAGCGCGGCGACAAAAGCTCCACGGCCTTCTCCCGGTCCGGCGCACGGCTCGGGATGGTGTCGATCGCCTCCCGTGAGGCGGGCCGCGTCGCGAGCCCCTGGAACGGCATGCGGCCGTGGCGGATGTAGCCGAGGCAATCCTCGAAGATGATCCGCATCACCAGCGGCTCGTTCTCCTCGATCGGCGCGGCGCTGGCGGGGAAGGCCGCGAGGCAGGCGGCGAGCAGAATCCAGGGTTTGCGCAAACGATCCTCCCTTCGGTGCGTGGCCGGGCGGAGCGTACACCATCGTCTCGATAGGCGTAGGGCCGTCCCGGTCCGGCCGGATGCCCCATCGATGGGGAAAGCACTCGACAATGTCGGCGTCGACCCATCCCCGATCGTAGATCCTCGCGTCGGCACGCCGAATTTTTGATGTCTCACTGGCGGCTAACAGGCCCTCCCGAGGAATGATTCCGCGCCGTGCCCGCATCGGTCGAACACCTAGAGCCGGGGGGGGACACCTTGATGGATAAGGCGATGCGGACGCTGCGGGCCGCAGATACTGGCGTTTATCTTGAGAGATGGTCATATAATTCAAGTGCAAAATTTCATATTGCCTGGTGGCCGGCGCAAAGCTAGGCTAACGCCGCAATCCTATCCTCTTTGGAGGGTGTGACGGAAAGGAACGTCATGGCGTATGTAATGGGTACTGGTCAGGCCGATGTCATCGATTACGGCAAGGGTGTGACCGACGACGACGACTATATTCTCGGCTACGGTGGCGACGACGTGATCTACGGTCGAGGCGGGGACGATACCATTTTTGGCGACTCCGATTCGGCGACGAACTATGTCGGCAGCGACACCCTCTATGGCGGCGGTGGCAACGATCTGCTGGTTGGAGACAATGGCGTCGATACGCTCTACGGCGGATCTGGCGATGACCGGTTCGTCATGCGCTACGACTTGTTCGTCGACGACGTCTACGGCCAGTCGGGTACCGATACTCTCGCGTTCTTCGCTTTCGATCGAGCCGCCAACGTCAATCTGAGCCAGAAGTCTTATTTCATCGTCGGCGGTGAGGAAGGCAAGCACACCGTCTCCGGTGTCGAGAACGTGAGCGGGACCGACCAGAACGACAAGATTGCGGGCGACGCCGCAAGCAACCTCCTGATCGGCAAGCTCGGCGACGACCAGCTCAATGGCGGTGCCGGCAACGACACGCTTCAGGGTGGGGACGGTGTGGACCGGGTCGTGGGAGCCAGCGGCGACGATGTCCTCTCGGGGGATGGCTCGTCGGACAAGCTGTTCGGGGGCGAGGGGAAGGACGTGCTGAACGGCGGGACCAGCGACGACACGCTGTTCGGTGACGCCGGCAACGACTCGCTCCGTGGCGATGACGGCAATGACACGCTGGTCGGTGGGGCCGGCAACGACAGACTGACCGGCGGCGTGGGCCGCGACACTTTCGTTTTCGACCGCCTCACGGGCAAGGACGTCATCACCGACTTCAGCCCCGGATCGGGCTCGCCCGACGTCATTCGCCTGGAGAAGGATGTGCTGGGCTCCTTCGCCGCATTGGTCTCTCACGCCAAGGACACCAGCGCCGGGGTCGTCATCCACTACGACGCGGGCAGCATCCGCCTTGCGGGCCTGCAGGTCGCGGATCTGCACGCGACCGACTTCCTGTTCGTCTGAGCCTCTCCCCACCGGCTCCCTTGCGTCATGGGGCTCGAAACGAGGGCCTCGCACGAGGAGGAGCTTTTTGGTGCGCGTCAGGGACCGGGCGGCAGGAGCTTACCGGCCGGGTGCCGCCTGTCGGGCTCCCGTCGGAACGAAAGCGGCGAGTGCGGCCAGCAGCCAGCCGGCCATCAGCAAGAGTCCGCCGGCCGGGGCGGCCATGGGAAAGAGCGGAATGCCGTGCATCGCCCGTAAGGACAGATCGCCGGAGAACAGAGCGAGCCCCATCACCAGGGCGGCGGCGGCGACTCGGGTCGTGAGGCGATGAGTGATCCCGGTTGCGGTCAGGGCCACCAGAACGATGATGGCGGGCGCGTGGAACAGCAGGAACTGCGCCGCCGTCTTCAGGCTGTCGGTGCCAGGAATATGGGCCGCCGCCGCGCTCGCGGCGACGCCCAGCAGGCCGGCGAGAGCGCCGAGTGCGAGAAGGGCGCGGTCGAAGCCGGTCATGCACCGCGCTCGGACAGGAGACGGGCAACGCTGGCGCGCAGTTCCGGCACGCCACGATCGTCGCGGCTCGATGTGAGCAGGATTTCGGGGTAGGCCGCCGGGCGTTTGGCGATGGCCGAGCGGATGCCGGCGATGCGCGCCTCGATCTCTGCCTTCTTCAGGGCATCGCCCTTGGTCAGGACGATCTGGTAGCTCACGGCGGCCTTGTCGAGCCCATCGAGCACGTCGGTATCGATGCTCTTCAGCCCGTGGCGGGAATCGATCAGCATGAAGACGCGGGCGAGGTTGGCGCGGCCCTTCAGGTAATCGTGGATCAAGTCGGTCCAGGCCTCGACCTTGGTCTTCTCCACGGCGGCGTAGCCATAGCCCGGCATGTCCACCAGGGTCAGGCGCCCGCCGATATCGAAGAAGTTGAGCTGCTGCGTCCGCCCCGGCGTGTGCGACGTCCGCGCCAGAGTGTTGCGACCGGTCAGTGCATTGACGAGGCTCGATTTGCCGACGTTCGAGCGGCCGGCGAAGGCGATCTCGACGCCCTTCATCGGCGGCAGGGCAGCGACGGTGGGCGCGGAGGACAGGAAGTCGGCCACGCCCGCGAACAGCAGACGGCCGGATTCGAGGAGGGCCGCGTCGGCTTCGGCTTGGGACATGGATGGGTTCCGGATCGTGGGCGGCGCATCCGCCAGCGTGAGGCGCCGACACGCGGGAAACAGGAAGGTCCTCCCCGTCGCGAAACGGAGAGGACCCGTGATCGAGTCGTCGTTGCGGAGCGGTGTCCAGCCCCGGAGGCGGTCAGCTCTTGGCGACCGCACCCTTGTCGGCGGGCTTCTTCTTGAACATCCCGCCGAGGTTGTCCCACAACTCCACCTTCACGCCGTTGCGGCGCATGATGACGTATTGCTGGATCACCGAAAGGGTGTTGTTCCAGGCCCAGTAGATCACCAGACCGGCCGGGAACGAGCCGAGCATGAAGGTGAACACGATGGGCATGAAGGTGAAGATCTGCGCCTGGACCGGGTCCGGCGGCGCGGGGTTCATCTTCATCTGGATGAACATCGTGATGCCCATCACGATCGGCCAGATGCCGAGATGGATGAAGTCCGGGGCGGCGAAGGGCAGGAGCCCGAACAGATTCAGGATGTTCGTCGGATCGGGAGCGGCGAGATCCTGGATCCAGCCGAAGAACGGCGCGTGCCGCATCTCGATGGTGATGAACAGGACCTTGTAGAGCGCAAAGAAGACGGGGATCTGAATCAGCACCGGCCAGCAGCCGGCGACCGGGTTGATCTTCTCCTTCTTGTACAGCTCCATCATCGCCTGCTGCTGCTTCATCTTGTCGTCGCCGTAGCGCTCGCGGATCGAGGCCATCTCCGGCTGCACGGCCTTCATCTTGGCCATGGACTGGTACGACTTGTTGGCGATCGGCAGGAACAGAAGCTTCAGGCAGAAGGTCACCACCAGGATCGACACGCCGAAATTGCCGAACAGGTGGAAGAAGAAGTCCAGCGCCCGGAACATCGGCTTGGTGATGAAGTGGAACCAGCCCCAGTCGATCATCAGATCGAACTGCTTGATGCCGAGATCCTTCTGGTAGTTGTTGATCGTGTTGACTTCCTTGGCGCCGGCGAAGAGCTGCTGGGTCGCCGTCACGGTGGTGCCCGGCGCGACGTTGCGGCCGTCGCCGCGCACGCTGGCCTGATAGACCTTGGTGGCGCCGTCGGTGCGCTCGGTGAAGCTGCCGGTATAGGGCGTGGCCTGGTCGGGGATGGTGGCCGCCGCCCAGTACTTGTCGGTGATGCCGACGAAGCCGCCGGTCACGTTCGCCCAGGCCTTGCCCTTGGTGCTGGCATTGCCGAGCACCGGCTCCTTGGCGACGTGATCGTAGGTGTATTCCTGCAGGCCGTCGGCGCCGACCACGCCGATCATGCCCTCGTGCAGCACGTAATAGCCCTGCGTCGTCGGCTTGCCCCAGCGCGAGACCAGCCCGTAGGGATACAAGGTGACGGCGTTCGCGCCCTTGTTCTCGACTTCGTCGCGGATCGTGAACATGAACTTGTCGTCCACCGCGATGACGCGGCGGAACACGAGGCCGGCGCCGTTGTCGTAGGTCAGCGTCAGGGGCTTGGTCGGCGTCAGCACGGTCTCGTCGGCGGTCCACACCGTGTCACCGGTGGGGAGGGGGCCGGTATTCTGCCCGACCCAGCCGAACTCGGCGTAATAGGGATTGGCACTGCCGGTGGGCGAGAGCAGCACGATGCGCGGGCTCTTGTCGTCCACGGTCTCGTGGTAGCCCTTGAGCGAGACGTCGTCGACGCGGCCGCCCTTGAGGGCGATCGAACCGGCGAGCGCCGGGGTATCGATGGTCACGCGCGGCGAGCGGGCGAGCGCCGCCTCGCGGCTTTCCGCCGGCGTCTGCGCATTCGGCAGGGTGCCCGGCACGGGGGCCGAGGGGCCGCCTTCCGCCGGGCTCGCCGAGGGCGCGCCGGCGGGGTTGGCCGCCTGCTGCGCAGCCTTGCTCTGGAGCGCGGCCTGACGCTGCTCCTCCACGCGCGGGGCGGCGATGAAATAGTTCCAACCGAGCAGCACCGCCAGCGACAAGGCGATCGCGACGATCATGTTCGTCTTGTCATTACCCATCGAGAGATCCGTCGCGTGTGTTCGGAGGAGGGGAGGGAAGGCAAGCGTCGCCCGAGGCAGGGGGCATCGTCCCCGCCTCGTTTCGCGCGGGCGAACGCGCCGACATCAGGGCGAGTGATGCTGTTTTGGAGGATGCGATTCCATCGGAGCCCGAGC
The DNA here is from genome assembly GCF_014845095.1 of Methylobacterium bullatum. GTDB lineage: Bacteria > Pseudomonadota > Alphaproteobacteria > Rhizobiales > Beijerinckiaceae > Methylobacterium > Methylobacterium bullatum. The sequence continues at coordinate 63,006 of NZ_NKUG01000144.1, forward strand.
CGGGCTTGCCCGCATCGGGCTTTCCGGACCTGCGCCGGCCCCGCGAGGAGGGCGCCGATTCGCGACCCTTGGTCCCGCCGGGCTTGATCACCGCGCCGACGGAGCGGCGCAGGTCGGCGATCAGCGTCTCGAACGGGGCGTGGAGCGCCGGACGTCTCGCGATGAGAACGATGTCCGCAGAGGTATCGGGAAGATCCGCCGAGGCACGGGCCACGGCATCGCGCAGCCGGCGGCGAATCCGGTTGCGCTCGGTGGCATGACCGACGCGCTTCGTGATCGTGAAGCCGATTCGCAGCCCCCCGATCGGCGGAGCATCGGCGAGTGGCGTCCCTGACGCTGCCTCACGCATCCGCCCCTGGGCGCTCATGAGCTCAGTATGGAACCGTCGCCCCCCCGCGGCAGCGAGGAAGTCCGGTCGCCGCTTGAGCCGTCCGATCGTCGACACTGCCGGTTCGATCCTGCGGCCTAGGGGCGAGGTCATGGTCTGAGCGGGGCTGGCCTCGGCGTTCCGTGCCGCCGAAGGCACGGATGCCTTAGGCCGAGAGCTTCTTGCGGCCGTGCGAGCGACGGGCTGCGATGACCTTGCGACCGCCGGCCGTGGCCATACGGGCGCGGAAACCGTGGCGGCGCTTACGCACGAGCTTGCTGGGCTGATAAGTTCTCTTCATGGCGCGATCTCCGATGGCCGAGGATCGATCCGGCTGGCTGCAGGAGCCCCACCGACATCTTCACTCGCCCTGAAATGTGTCTGCAAGCGCGAAGAGCGCCCACGTGGGGCGCGGCGACGCGATGGCGCGGCTTATGACGGAGAGGGGGGGCGAAGTCAATTCTGGCGCGGGCATTTCCCATCGCGCCCGCCGCCGTCCGAGCGGGGTCGGCGTTAGCCGTGCATTAACCTTTTCGGCTCATGAAGGAATCATGTCCGGTTTTCCGGATGTGGGGCAGATTTCGATCTGCCGTTGTTTTGATGCCTCTGTCGACTTCACCAAAGCCGCCCCTCCCGGGCGGCTTTTTTTTTCGTCCTCGCTCATGCGCATGCCCGGCGCCGTGCGACTCTGCTCGTTTGGCACGATGTCCGCTTGTTAACGTTAACCCCCGGTCAACGGCGCGGGGCGGCGCGTTCGGCGCTAGTGTTGCGCCTCTGGTCGCGAACGCACTGATCGTGTCCCAGGTCGGGACACAACGGTCCGAGAGCGGCACAGGAGGCAGGATGAACGAGTTCAACGTCACCTTTCGCGACGAGCGCGACTGGGTCAGCTTCGGTGACACCTACGTGAACTCGGAGGCCTTCCGGGTTCTGTTCCGCGAGGGCATGACCATGGTCGAGGAGGCGGCGGCCTATCTCGATGGAGATGGGCGCGAGGAATCCCGCCTCCTGTCGCGCGACAGTACCCTGTCCTATGCCAGCGAGAGCATGCGTCTGACCACGCGGCTGATGCAGATCGCCTCCTGGCTGCTGGTGCAGCGCGCCGTGTCGGAGGGTGAGATCACCCCCGCCCAAGCGCTTCAGGAGAAGACCCGCGTCCGCCTCGCGACGCCGGAGGCCTTCCGCGCCGAGACGTTCGGCGCGCTCCCGGCCCGTCTTCAGGACCTCACAATCCGCTCGCGCCGGCTCCATGCCCGCATCCTGCATCTCGACGGGCTCATCTCCGACGACCACCCGACCCCGATCGTCCGCGAGAGCCCCGTCGCCGCCCAGCAGGGCCTGCTGCGCAGCGCTTTCGGCGTGGCGCATTGAGACCTGCGCATTGAGATGTGGCGCGTCGAGGCCCGGCGTGGCCTCGATGCCTGGAAACGCGAAAGGGCGGCGCCTCGTCGGCGCCGCCCTTTCGCGTTTCGAAAACCCTCCGCCGCCCCCAGCCGGGCCCGTCGGTCAGTCCGCAGAGAT
>NZ_NKUG01000145.1 GCF_014845095.1 Methylobacterium bullatum
CTCGGTAACAAAGAATCGGACCCGGCACATTCGCAGCGCAAGGCGCACGGCGCGACGACAGAGGCTGTATGAAAGCGGTATGGCCGGTTGCATCATCGCGGTTGACCCCTCCCCCCCGGCCATGGTTTCACCGCGTCGATGACTGTCCTCCCCCTCCGACGCCGGTCACCGGCCTGGACGCTGGCGAATTGCCTGACCTACGGGCGGCTGGTCGCCGTCCCCGTGGTCGTGGCGCTGTTGTATTGGCCGGACGAGCATGCGGCGCGGTTCGCGGCGCTCGGCGTCTTCATCGCCGCGGCCATCACCGATTATCTCGACGGTTACGTCGCCCGGACCTACGATCAGAGCTCGGCCCTGGGGCGGATGCTCGATCCGATCGCCGACAAGCTCCTCGTCGCCGCCTGTCTGCTGATGCTGGTGGCCGACAAGACGATTCACGACTGGAGCCTGTGGGCGGCCATCGTCATCCTGTGCCGCGAGATCCTCGTGTCGGGCCTGCGCGAATATCTGGCGGAGTTGAAGGTCAGTCTTCCCGTGAGCCGCGTGGCCAAGTGGAAGACCACCCTTCAGCTCGTGGCGATCGGTTTCCTCGTGGCCGGCAGGGCGGGGGAAACGATCCTGCCCCATACCGTCTTTGCCGGAGTCGCCCTGCTCTGGGTCGCCGCGGCCCTCACGCTCTACACGGGCTACGACTATATGAGAGCCGGCATCCGGCACGTGATGGACGATCCGCGCTGACCCGCCGATGCCGCAGCCGGAAGGGCAGATGATGAAGCTCGTGTATTTCGCCTGGGTGCGCGAACGCATCGGCAAGGCCGAGGAGACCGTGGACCTGCCGGCCGGGACCGAGACGGTGGCCGACCTCGTCGGCTGGCTGTGCGGTCGGGGCGAGGAATACGCCTATGCCTTCGAGAATGCCGGTATCGTGCGGGCGGCGATCGATCGGGTCCACGCCAAGCCGGATGCCGCCATCGCGGGTGCCACCGAGATCGCGTTCTTCCCGCCGATGACGGGCGGCTGAGCGGCCGCTCGCCGGATCTCTCGCGAGGGCGCGCTTATCGATGACCACCGTGATTCGCGAGTTCCAGGACGGCGATGCCGAAGCGGTGGTGGCTCTCTGGCACGCTGCCGGGATCTCTCGGCCATGGAACGATCCGGCCAGGGACATCGCCTTCGCCAGGCGCGATCCGCATTCGACGATCCTGTTGATCGAGCGCGAGGCGGCCGTCGCCGCCACCGCCATGGTGGGCGAGGACGGGCACCGGGGCTGGGTCTACTACGTCGCCGTCGACCCGCTTCTTCGCGACCTCGGCCTGGGCAGGGCGATCATGGAGGCGGCCGAGCGGTGGCTGATCGCCCGCGGCGTCTGGAAGGTCCAGCTCCTCGTGCGCGAGGAGAATGGCGCGACCCGCCATTTCTACGAACATCTCGGCTACCGCGACACCCGGACGATCTGCCTCCAGAAAGTCATCGGCGAGAATGCGGGCTGAGCGGGTCGAGGCTCACAACGCCGCGCGGCTCGCTCACTTCCTGCCGAGAGCCGCGCTGAAGGCGGCGAGGTTGCTGCGCATCATCGCCGCGTAGCTGGCCGCAGGACCATCGGGACCCGACAGGGCGTCGGAATAGACCTTGCCGCCCACCGTGGCACCGCTCTCCCGCGAGATCTGCTGCATCAGGCGTGGGTCGGCCACGTTCTCCAGGAAGACCGCCGGGATCTTGTCGCGCCGGATCTGGCGGATGATGCGGGCCACATCCTTCGGGCTCGCCTCGCTGTCGGTGGAGACGCCCTGGGGCGCGATGAAGTCGAGCCCGTAGGCGGCGGTGAAATAGCCGAACGCATCGTGCGTGGTGATGATCTTGCGGTGCTCGGGGGGAATCGCCGCGATGGCCGCGCGGATATCGGATTCCAGGCCCGCGAGGGTGGCGAGATAGGCTTTCGCGTTCGCCGCGTAGTCGCCGGCGTGATCGGGATCGATCGTCGCCAGCCCGTCGCTGATATTGGCGATGTAGATCCGCACATTGGCGATACTCTGCCAGGCATGGGGATCGTCGTGATGGGCGTGTCCCGCATGCCCTCCGCCATGGTCGTCGTCACCTTCGATGGGCTTCACACCCTTGGTGGCGACGATGACGGGGGCCTTCGTCCCGGACGCCTTGATCAGCCTGTCGAGCCAGCCTTCCAGACCGAGGCCGTTGACCACGACCAGATTGGCGGCGGTGAGTTTGCGCGCATCCCCGGGGGCCGGGTTGTAGCCATGCGCGTCGGCATCGGGGCCGACCAGCGTCGACACTTCGACCCGGTCGCCGCCCACCTGCTTCACGAGATCACCGAGGATCGAGAATGTCGCCACCGCCTTCAGCGGTTCGGCGGCATCCGCCTTATTCCCGAACGGGGAGACGGCCAGCAGGAAGCCGAAACAGGCCGCTGCAGCCGATGTCACGATATGGCGCCTCGATTGCATTCGTCTCGCTCCTTGACCACACATCCGCCGGATGCCGATCCAGTGCCATCCGCTCCCCCACCCCAGGACGCGTCTGCCCGGCGACGAAGGCGATGCTCGCCGTGCGATGCGTCACACGACCGAAAAGCGGCGGGATGGTGCACTCGGCCGGCACCCGATGTACGGCTGCATTCTCTAGTGTAACAGTATCACATTGCCAAGGCGGAGAGCGTCGCTTGATCTTCCCCTCATCGCCCGGCAAACCCCCGTCTGAATGCCGGGCGCCTGCCCGCGCGCCAGACAACGGATGATCATGGGCCGTAGGCCGCTTCTCAGGGGTGACACCCTTCCCCTCATCGGCCGTGTCTGGCGCGACTGGCTGCGGCCCCACCGGGCGACCCTCGCCGTCGTCCTGGTGCTGATCGCCATCATCGGGGTCGCGACGGGGCTGTATCCCGCCCTGATCAAGGGCGCCTTCGACGCTTTCGACCACAAGGACCCTGCCGCCCTCACCTATGGGCCGATCATCGTCATCGCCATCACCTCGATCCGGGGCTTTGCCCTGTTCGGCCAGACGGTGCTCACCAACCGGGTGGTGACCCGCGTCGAGGCCGACATGCAGGCGGCACTCTATGGGCATCTCATCGATTCCGACCTCGCCCAGCTCGGGCGGGAGAGCCCGGCGGCCTTCACCCAGCGCTTCACCACGGATTTCGCCTTCATCAAGGAGGCACTGACGCGCATCTCCACGGTGCTCCTGCGCGATCTCGCCATGCTGATCGCCCTCGTCGTCGCGCTGCTGTGGATGGACCCGGTGCTCACCCTGGTGGCGGCGGTGGTCGTGCCCTTCGTCGCCGGCCCGATCGGCCGCATCGGTAAGAAGCTGAGGCGGGTCTCCACCACCACGCAGGAGCAGATGGGCCTCACGGCGAGCCTCATCACCGAGAGCCTGCAGGGCGCCCGCATCGCAAAGACCTACGCCCTCGAATCCTACCTGAAGGGCCGGGCTTCCGGCGCCTTCGACAATGTCCGCCGCCTCAAGATGAAGGCGGCCAATGCCCGCGGACGCCTCGATCCGCTGATGGAGATCGGCGGGGGGGTCGCGGTGGCGGCGGTGCTGGTTCTGGTGGGCCAGCGCGTCATGTCCGGCGACCGGACGGTGGGCGATTTCACCGGCTACGTCGCCGCCCTGCTCCTGGCCGCGCAGCCTGCCCGCGCCCTGGGCACCCTCAACGCCATCCTTCAGGAAGCCGGCGCGGCTCTGCAGCGTTACTTCGCGCTGATGGACGAGGCGCCGCGCATCCGCGAGAAGCCCGATGCCGTGCCGCTGGTCATCACCGGCGGAGAGATTCGGTTCGAAGGCGTCCGCTTCCGCTATCGCGAGGACGCGCCGGCCCTGGAGGGAATCGACCTCACCGCTCCCGCAGGCGCCACCGTCGCCCTGGTCGGGCGCTCGGGCTCCGGCAAGTCGTCCCTGCTCAACCTCGTTCCGCGTCTCTACGACGTGACCGGAGGCCGCGTGCTCATCGATGGCGCGGATCTGCGCGACGTGACGATCCCCTCCCTGCGCGCGGCCGTGGCGGTGGTCTCCCAGGAGGTGGTGCTGTTCGACGACACGGTCGCCGCCAATATCGGGTTCGGCCGTCCCGGTGCGACCCGCGCCGAGATCGAGGCCGCCGCGGAAGCCGCCGCCGCACACGGCTTCATCAGCCGGCTGAACGAGGGCTACGAGTTCCGCGTCGGCCCCTCCGGCGGACGCCTATCGGGAGGCGAGCGCCAGCGCATCTCCCTGGCCCGCGCCTTCCTCAAGGACGCGCCGATCCTGCTCCTCGACGAGGCCACGAGCGCCCTCGATTCCGAATCCGAGCGTTTGGTCCAGGGCGCGCTGCTGCGCCTGATGCAGGGGCGGACCACCCTCGTCATCGCGCACCGCCTCTCCACCGTGCGCGATGCCGGCTTGATCGTGGTCATGGAAGCCGGCCGCATCGTCGAGACCGGAACGCACGACGCCCTGATCGCCTCGCAGGGCGGCTATGCGCGCCTGCACCGGATGCAATTGTCCAACGATGCGGACGAACCGGCCTTCGCCCCCTGATCCGCATCCCGCGCGTTGAGGCCCTACGATTCCTCTGACGCGAGACGAGTGCCGGCATGGCAGGACAGGCTTTCGGACGGACGAAGGACGGTAGCCCCGTCTCGCGATACAGGCTCGCCCGGTCCCGCCTGCGTGTCGACATCCTCGATTACGGCGGCGTGATCGGCCGGATCGATACGCCCGACCGCGAGGGCAATTGGGCCAACGTCGTCCTGGGCGCCCGTGAGGTGGCGGGCTACGAGGCGAGCGACGCGCATTTCGGCGCCATCATCGGCCGCTACGCGAACCGCATCGCCGGGGGGCGCTTCAGCCTCGACGGACACCAATGCCAGTTGCCGCTCAATGCCAGCGGCAACACCATGCATGGCGGGGAGAACGGCTTCGACCGGCGCATCTGGCGGGTGATCCGGTCGGACGGTACCTCCCTGGTCCTCGGCTATCGCTCGGTCGACGGCGAAGAGGGCTTCCCCGGCACTCTCGATGTGGAAGTCGCTTACTCCCTCAGCGGCGACGAGACCCTGCGGATCGACTACACGGCCCGAACCGACCGGCCGACCATCGTCAACCTCACCAACCACAGCTACTTCAACCTCTCCGGCGAGGGCTCCGGCGACGTGATGCAACATCGGATCGCCATCGCGGCGGAGCATTACCTCCCCACCGATGCCGGACAGATTCCCACGGGCGAGATCAGGCCCGTGGCGGGCACCGCCTTCGATTTTCGCGAGCCCGAAGCCCTGGGCACCCGCATCCGCGACGCGGATCCGCAGCTCGCTCTGGCGCATGGCTACGACCACACCTTCGTCCTGCGCGACCCCGGCCGCCTGCGGCACGCGGCCTCCGCCCACGATCCGTCGAGCGGGAGACGGCTCGCCATCGCCACCACCCAGCCGGGCTTGCAACTCTACACCGCCAACATGCTCGACGGCACGGTGGTCGGGTCCGGCGGGCGGCTGTACCGCGCCGGCGACGCGGTCTGTTTCGAGGCGCAGGGGTTCCCCGACGCACCGAACCGGGCGAATTTTCCCTCGACGACGCTCCGCCCCGGTGAGGTCTTCACGGCGACGACGACCTATCGGTTCAGCGCAGACTGACACGCCGCTTGTCATCGCCCGAAGCGGCGGTCGCTTGACTCGGGTTCTTTTATGTCTGTAATTTCTGTCATGACAGAAATTACAGACACTCCCGAAAGGCTCCCCGTGGCGGTGGAGCGCTTCATCCTCCACTGGGGCGATCTCGGCGGGCAATGGGGCGTCAACCGCTCCGTCGCCCAGATTCACGCCCTGCTCTACCTGTCGGACAAGCCCCTGGCGGCGGAGGAGATCGCGGCGACGCTGGGCATCGCACGCTCCAACGTCTCGACATCGCTCAAGGAACTGTCCGGCTGGAACCTGATCCGGCGCGTCCCCGTGCTGGGCGAGCGCCGTGATCACTTCGTCGCCGAGACCGACCTGTGGGAGATGGTCACGCGCATCGCCGCCGGCCGCAAGGAGCGCGAGATCGATCCGGCGATCGCGGCCCTGCGCACCTGCGTGGCGCAGGCCGAGGGCGATCCGACCATCGGTGCCGTCGCCTCCCGCCGCCTCAAGGCGATGCTCGAATTCACCGAGACCATGGACCGCTGGCACAGCCAGATGCTGGGCGTTCCGCACGCGACCCTCGCCAAGCTGATCCGCCTCGGCAGCCGGATCGTGCGCTTCCTGCCCTCCAAGCCCGAACGCTGAACCGGGGAGCCGCGATCATGATCATGACGGCATTGAGGGGGCCTTCCGTGGGAGGCACGGCGCCTCCCATCGGCGAAAGCCCGGTAATCGCCCGTGCGCACGAGGCCGACCTCCGCGACCTGCGGTTCCGCAGCCTGATCGCGGACGAGGACTGGACCACGCTGTCGCCCGCGATCAGGCGGCGCTTCACCAAGCGGCTCCGTCCTGGCACCAGCGCCGTCTATGTCGGCCACGTGGTCGAGACCCGGATGAGCCGCCTCGGCTGGCTCCTGGCACAGGCCGCCCGCCTCATCGGCGGTCCGCTGCCGACCTCCAGGGGGGCCGGCCTCGCCAGCGTCGTCTCCGTCACCGAAGACCGGTCGGGAGGCGGGCAGGTCTGGACGCGGCTCTACGCCAGGCCCGGCGGATTTCCCCAGACGATCAACTCGGCGAAGCGCTTCGGCGGGCCGACCGGCCTCGAAGAGCATGTGGGCGGCGGCCTCGGCATGAGCCTCGATATCGCCGTCGTCGAGGGCCGGCTGGTTTTCTCCAGCCGGCGCTACTTCCTCCGGCTGTGGCGATGGCATCTGCCGCTACCCGGTTTCCTGACGCCGGGCAGCCTCACCGTGACCCACGGCGAGACCGGTGCGAACCGCTTCGCCTTCAGCCTCACGATCCGCCACCCCTGGTTCGGCACGCTGATCCGCCAGGAGGCGGAGTTCCGCGACGTCGTCGACGCCTGATCCATCACGCGGGAGACCCGACATCATGACCTCGACCCTGCTCTGGTCGCTGATCGCCGTGCAGATCGCCATGGGAGCGTTCGACACGCTCTACCACCACGAACTGACCGAGCGCCTCGCCTGGCGCCCGTCCCAGCGCGGGGAACTGCGCCTCCATGCCGTGCGCAACTGGCTCTATGCCTTGCTCTTCCTCACCCTCGGTTTCGCCGAGCCGAAGGGGCTGCTCGCCTGGGCCATCATGGGCGTTCTCATCGTCGAGGTCGTCATCACGCTGATGGATTTCGTGGAAGAGGATCTGAGTCGGCGCCTGCCGGCCACGGAGCGGGTGAACCACACGCTCCTGGCGCTGAATTACGGTGCGATCCTCGTCCTCATTCTGCCGGTGCTGCTCGGCTGGGCCGGCGAGGCCACGGGCATTGCCTGGGTCAGCCACGGCGCCTGGAGCGTTCTCGCCCTCGCGGCCTCGCTCTCCGTCGCGCTCTTCGGCCTGCGCGACTGGTTCGCCGCCGTGCGGTCCGAGCGCCTGGGCCTGCCCGCCCCGGCCGGGCTCGCGGACATGCTCGCTCCGGCGCGGACGATCCTGGTAACGGGCGCCACCGGCTTCGTCGGCCAGCGCCTCGTGGCGAGCCTCGTGGCGGCCGGCCACGAGGTGACGGTCCTGACCCGTGACGGGGCGAAAGCCGCGGCACTGCCCGCGCCGTTGCGGATCGTCACCTCCCTCGACCAAGTGCCGGACGACGCGAGGCTCGATGCCATCGTGAACCTCGCCGGCGAACCGATCGCCGACGGGCTGTGGACGCGTGCCAAGCGCCGCGCGATCCTCGCATCGCGCCTGAGGATGACTCGCGGGCTCGCCAAACTGGTGGCCCGTCTCGACCGGCCACCGACCGTCGTCGTCAGCGGCTCGGCCGTCGGATGGTACGGCCTGCGCGGAGATGAGAGCCTCACCGAATCGAGCCCGGCGGCTCCGGCCTTCACCCAAAGGGTGTGCGAGGCCTGGGAGCGGGAAGCGATGGCCATCGCGGCCCTCGGCCCACGGGTCGTCCTTCTACGCACCGGGCTGGTGCTCGGCATCGAGGGCGGCCTCCTGGCGCGGCTTCTCATGCCGTTCGAGTTCGGCCTCGGGGGACGGATCGGCTCCGGGCGGCAATGGATGTCGTGGATTTCCCGCGACGACCTCGTCCGCCTGATCTGCCACATGATCGCGACGCCGACCTTGCATGGGCCGGTGAACGGCACCGCGCCTGAGCCGGTCCGAAATGCAGATTTCGCCGCCTCCCTGGCGCGGCATCTCCACCGCCCGGCGATCGCCCCGCTTCCGGCGCGGCTCTTGCGCCGGCTGGGCGGCGACTTCGCCGAGGAGATGCTCCTGGGCGGGCAGAGGGTGCTGCCCGAGAAAGCGCTCGCCAGCGGGTTCGCCTTCCGGCATGCCCAGCTGGAATCGGCACTCGGATCCATTCTGGGCCGGAATGTCGTGCGGGAGGCGGAAGCCCGGTCCTCGCGGGCCGTCGTCCATGCGGGCGAATGACCGGCATCGGAACGCGGCGCGCGGCTCCCTTTCGTGATGGAGCGAACCCCTGATCACCGCCCTCGTCTATACCGGCGCCGCTTTGGCCGAGATCGCCGGGTGCTTCGCCTTCTGGGCCTGGCTGCGGCTCGGCCGGTCGGCCTGGTGGGCGCTGCCGGGCACGGTGTCCCTCGTCCTCTTCGCCGTGCTGCTCACCAGGGTGGAGAGCGACGCGGCGGGCCGGGCCTATGCCGCCTATGGCGGCGTCTACATCGCCGCCTCGATCCTCTGGCTCTGGCTCGCCGAGAGCCAGAGGCCGGATCGGTGGGATATGACCGGTGCCGCGATCTGCCTCGTCGGCACCGGGATCATCCTGTTCGCGCCGCGCACCTGACGGCACGCGTCACATCTCGTGCGGATCGGGCTCCACCAGGATCTCGCGTTTGCCGGCATGGTTCGCGGAGCCGACGATGCCCTCCACCTCCATGCGCTCCATGAGCGAGGCGGCGCGGTTGTAGCCGATCTG
>NZ_NKUG01000146.1 GCF_014845095.1 Methylobacterium bullatum
TACTCATCTGCGGCGTGCTCGGGGCACTCGCGATAGCTTCGCCGCGAACCTTAGGGTCACGCCTGGAGTTGCCGCTGCGGCTGGCCGCGCCGCTGCTTCTCCTCGTGACTTGCCTGTTGAAGCTGATGGACAGCGAACAAGGCATCGTTTTCCAAGTCTTCGGGCCGCTCGCCGTTTCAGTGGGATGCACTGCCTTTCTCCTGACCCTCGTGCGCGGCGCACCCGAAGCGATACGCTTCCGTTCGCCGATCCTGTGCTTCTTCGGCACGACCTCCTACGCCGTCTACCTGACGCACATGCCGGTGCTGGGCCTGATGCACGGGCTCATTCTCGGCACAAAACCCGATGTCGGAACGGCGGCGCAATGGGGGGTCACCGTCGCGGCCCTGCCGGTCTGCGTTGCCGTAGGCTGGCTTCTGACGCGTCTCGTGGAGGCGCCGATCAGCGCATATGGGCGCAAATGGTCCTGGCACGAGCCGGCCTCCGCGCACCCTCGAACGGCGGTATCGGCCATTTGAGATCAATCGCGCGGAGCGTGCGCCCGGCGAGAGCTGCGCCCGACCAGGTTGGGTCGGGGCACAACTCTCGGCCTTTGTTGTGCCGCGCTCTTTTTCGCCGAACCGGCATTCACCTCGACGTCGCGGGCGAGGTTTCCGCAAAGGCAAGGACGCCAGCTGCAACAA
>NZ_NKUG01000147.1 GCF_014845095.1 Methylobacterium bullatum
TCGAGGTTGAACGAGTAGCCCGTGGGAATCACCAGGCCCACGACGGAATCCGAGGCGCCGAGGCGGCGCATCTTCGTCATCATGTGCGGCAGCACCGTCTCGGAGGACGAGGTGCCGAGCACGATGAGGAGCTCGTCCTTGATGTAGGCCAGGAACTTGAAGATCGAGAAGCCGGCCACCCGGGCGATGCCGCCCAGAACCAGGACCACGAACAGGAAGGCGGTGACGTAGAAGGTTCCGACGAGCCAGGCGAGATCGATCACCTTGCCGATGCCGTACTGACCGATGGTGAAGGCCATGGCGCCGAAGGCACCGATGGGGGCGAGCTTCACCACGAGGCCGATGATGCGGAAGAAGACTTGGCCCGCCGTGTCGATGGCGTGCGTGATGGCCTCGCCCCGCTTGCCCATGCCGGTCACCACGACGCCGGTGAGGATTGAGATCAGCAGGACCTGAAGCAGGTCGCCTGTGGCGAAGGCGTCGAAGAAGCTCTTCGGGATCAGCGCCATGATATGTCCGGTGACGGAATCGTCGGCCGCGATCTTGGCGTATTTCTCGACCGATTTACCGTCGAGCTTAGTCACATCGGCATTGAAACCGGCTCCCGGCTTCACCACTTCACCGACGAGGATACCGATGAGAAGCGCAATGGTGGAGACAACCTCGAAATAGACCAGCGCCTTCAAGCCAACGCGGCCGACCTTTTTCAAGTCGCCGATGGAGGCGATGCCGTGAACGATGGTACAGAAGATGATCGGCGCGATCATCATCTTGATCAGCGCGATGAAGGCGTCGCCCAACCACTTGACGGACTTGCCCCATTCGGGGTGCAGATATCCGAGCAGGATGCCGAGTGCGATGGCGATCAGCACCTGGATGTAGAGGACCTTGTACCAAGGTTCGTGAGGTGTCGGTGCTGCCGGCGCGCTGCCTCCGGCATGGACGGTGGTCTGAACCATGTTCCCTCACAGGCGCCTCGTTGGGCGCACGCTCGTCTGTCTTGCCGAGACGCTAGCGAGTTTAATCCCTAGCCTCAACGCGGCTATGAGAGATTATCTTTGTTTCCCGCCGAAACCGTGAGGATGGGCTGCTTCTGTAACGCGACGGGCTTCTGCCGCGCTATTGCATACAATCGTTGGTGATCGACTTGTCCGAATATGCCCGGTGCCGCCGGGTCCTCGCGAAGAGCCCGGAGATGGGCATGCCCCACCTCCGGTCCCAAGGGTTCAGGTCTGCGGAGTACGGCGGGGACGTACGGTCCAGCGCTCGAATTCGGCGGCCGGATCGTCGTCGCGTGCAGGAGCACGGGACGGCTGAGAGGCACCCAGAGCCTGAGACAGGCTCTCGATAACGTCGTCGATGCGGGCATCGGTGCGGATCGGAGTGTCCGTGGCGGTCTCCTCCGCGGCGGCGGGCTCTTCCCGACGCTGCTCGCTCCGTTCCTCAAGGACGGGTTGGGGCGCGGGCTCTTCCACCGGGAGGGCAGCGGGAGCAGCGGCCTTGGCAGCCAGAGCGGCTGCACGGCGGTTCGCCCGAAGGGTCGCCTCGTCCTCGCCGGCCTTCGGCGGTGGGGCATTGAAGCGGCCGAAACCGAAGCGCGGCTCGAGCAGATCGAGGATCGCTTCGAGGGCGGCGTTGTTTAGGGGAACCTCGCCGGTCTGAGGCACACCCTGGATCGCCACGGTATGGCGGTCATAGGCGGAATTCTCGGAGACGTCCTCGCCGAACCAGGCTGGGGGTACGAAAGCGGCGGCCTGGGCGGTGTCGTCGAACACGACGCTGAGCAAGTCGAGGGCTCCCGGTGTCGCGTAGCGGTCGACGAGCGCCTCGCGGCCGTTGCCGAGCGCGAGCACGGCGCGGTCGTAGATCGCCTTGCCTGAGCAGACATCCAGAAGGGCATCGCCATGGGCGCGGGGAACGTCGGTCCGCTCCTCGCTCGACGTTCCATCCGGCGCCGTCGTGACGAGAACGAGATGGCAGTTCTGGCCATCGACGCGGACATAGGACGTGCGACCGGCCTGGGGAGCGAAATAGCCCTCGGTGATCTTCGAACCGCCGCGCTCCTTGCGGATCAGGCGGACGAGCGAAGGTGCGACCAGAAACCGACGAACGACACTCATGTATTCTCTCCCCCCGGATCGGCTCATCATGGCAGGCCCTCCTCCGGAGCGCCGCGCCATGGGCGCAACGTCGGCGCCGTTCGAAGCCATACCCTGTTTCGGCAGCGACGGAATGCCCGGCCTGTGGAAACCAGCCGGCACGAACCGTCCGAATTCGATCGTTTTCCCGCCTCGCACCGCCGACGGCACACAAATGGGAAGACCACTTCCCTTCGACTAAGAAAAAATGGGACTAAATCAAGGCCGGCCTCGTAAGCCCGGCCCCGATTTTTATCCTTTTATACCAATGAGCTCACGCATTCGGCTCGAAACGCAGTGAAATGCCGTTCATGCAATAGCGCAGCCCCGTCGGCGCCGGGCCATCATCGAAGACGTGGCCGAGATGACCTTTGCAGTGGGCGCAGTGCACTTCGGTCCTCACCATCCAGTGGCTCCGGTCGGTCGTCGTCTCCACCGCGCCGTCGATGGGATCGAAGAAGCTCGGCCAGCCGGTGCCGGATTCGAATTTCGTGGTGTTCTCGAATAACGGGGCATCGCAGCCGGCGCAGTGGAACGTGCCGGGGCGCTTCTCGGCATTGAGGCAGCTCGTGCCCGCCCGCTCCGTGCCGTGCTCGCGCAGGACACGGTACTGGTCCGGCGTCAGGATCTCGCGCCACTCGTCCTCGCTGCGCTGGACGGTGCCTGCCTGGGTCTCGCTCATGATGGCCTCCGGTTCATCGGGATATGCTGGAGAAATAGGACTCCCGAGGCCGTCCCGCACCCTGTCACGCGGCCGCGCCGATCGTGTCCGCCATCCGTGCCTCGCGGTCGCCCATGGGCTTCTCCGGCCCCGTCGTCGTGTCCCGAGCCGTCTGATGCTCCATCTCGGCATTGATCTCGGCACCGAGGAGCACGATCGTCGTCGAGATCCAGATCCAGGTCATGAAGCCGATGGCGGCGCCGAGCGAACCGTAGGTCTCGTTGTAATTGCCAAAGCTGCCGACATACCACGAGAACAGGATCGAGGCGGCGAGCCAGAGGATGCCCGCCACAGCGCCGCCGGTGCCGACCCAGCGCCAGCGCGGCCGCTCGCGGCTCGGGCCATAGCGGTAGAGCAGCGAGAGGCCGCCGAGCAGGACGACAAGGAGGAAGGGCCAGCGCAGCAGGGCGATGAGCCTCGCCCCCTGCCCGAACCCGAAGAAGTTGAAGATCACCGGCAGTACGACGATGCTGGTGAGCGCGAGGATGGTGAAGAGGAGCGCCCCGACGGTGAAGGTCAGGGAGCGCAGGTTCAACATCACGAAGGAGCGCTTCTCGTCTTCCTCGTAGACCACGTTCAGAGCATCGAACATCGCCTTCATGGCGGCGTTCGCACTCCAGAGCGACAGGACGAGGCTGGAGAAGAACGTCAGGCCCAGCGTGCCGTTGTCCTTGGCGGCGATCCGCTTCACCTGCTCTCCGATGATGTCGATGGCGCTGGAGGGCAGCACGCCCTGCATGCTGG
The DNA here is from genome assembly GCF_014845095.1 of Methylobacterium bullatum. GTDB lineage: Bacteria > Pseudomonadota > Alphaproteobacteria > Rhizobiales > Beijerinckiaceae > Methylobacterium > Methylobacterium bullatum. Next base: position 3,604 of record NZ_NKUG01000147.1, read on the forward strand.
AGAGGTGCTCGTTGATGGCGCCGACATCGGCAACGAGGCCGTAGCAGGAGACCAGGGCGGCGATGGCGGGGAACAGCGACAGCAGGGTGAAGAACGTCACCCCGGCGGCCACCGCGAGCACGCGGTCCTTGTTGAATTCCAGGTAGACGCGGACGGCGATGTCCTTCCAGCCGGCGCGAGTGATCTCGGTCGGGCTGTCTGCGGCACGGCCGCGATGGACCTGTGTCGCCGCGACCCATTCGGCGCTGCGTCCACTATGCGAGCGGGCGCCTTCGTCGCGTCGCGTCTGAGGCGGTTCGGCCTCACGCCTGGCGCCGCGCGACCGCGGTGCCAGCGACAGGGCGACGAGCGCCGCCCCCATCGCCAGAGTCCAGACCACGGAATGGGTGGAGCCCGGCCCCGTGGGCTCGGGACGGTGAGGCTGAGACGAGGGCATGACGGCAACCGGTACGGAGACGGCGCGAGCTTGGCCGTTCGATGACGAGAACCGCCGGCCCGCCAAAGCGTTCCGCCGTCTTACCCTTCAGCGGCGATAGAGATCCGCATGCGCCTCGCGCAGCAGGTTCTTCTGCACTTTGCCCATGGCATTGCGCGGCAATTCGTCGGCGAAGAGGACGCGCTTGGGGCATTTGAACCGCGCGAGGCGCCCTTCGAGGATGCGGAGGATCTCCTGCTCCCCCGGCGAGTCTGGACGCGCGACGACGATGGCCGTGACGCCCTCGCCGAAATCCGCATGGGCGAGGCCGATCACGGCGGATTCGACGACGCCCGGAAGCGCGTCGATCTCGTTCTCGACCTCCTTCGGATAGACGTTGTAGCCGCCGGTGATGATGAGATCCTTGCCGCGCCCGACGATGTGGACGTAGCCGCGCTCGTCGACCTTGCCGAGATCGCCGGTGATGAAGAACCCGTCCGTCTTGAATTCGGAGGCCGTCTTCTCGGGCATGCGCCAATAGCCCTGGAACACGTTCGGCCCCTTCACCTCGATCATCCCCACCGTGTCGGCGGGCAAGGCCCGTCCCGTCTCGGGATCGACCACCCTGAGCGAGACGCCCGGCAGGGGCAGGCCCACCGTGCCGGCGATGCGCTCACCGTCATAGGGGTTCGAGGTGTTCATGTTGGTCTCGGTCATGCCGTAGCGTTCGAGGATGGCGTGGCCGGTGCGGGCCTGCCAGTCCCGGTGCGTCTCGGCGAGGAGCGGGGCCGAGCCGGAGACGAACAGGCGGATCGTCGCCGCCGCTTCGGGGGTCAGGCCCGACTCCTTGAGGAGGCGCGTGTAGAAAGTCGGAACGCCCATCATCGAGGTCGCCCGGCCCATCAGGGCGAGCACCTGCTTCGGGTCGAATTTCGGCAGGAAGATCGCCGTGGCCCCGGCGAGCAGCACGATGTTGGTGGCCACGAACAGGCCGTGGGTGTGGAACACCGGCAGGGCATGGATCAGCACGTCGTCGGCGGTGAAGCCCCAGGCCTTCACCAAGGTCACGGCGTTGGAGGCGAGATTGTCGTGGCTGAGCATGGCGCCCTTGGAGCGCCCGGTGGTGCCCGAGGTGTAGAGGATCGCCGCGAGATCGTCCGGGCCGCGCTCGACATCCGCGAAAGCGGTGCCGGCCGCGTCAGCCGCCTCGGCCATGCTACCGCGCCCCGCCCCGTCGAGGGTACGCAGGGCAGGCACCTTCGCCTCGGCGGCGACCGGTTCGAGAGCGGCGAGCCGGGCGGGGTCGCAGACGAACAGGGCCGGCTCGGCATCCGAGAGGAAATACGCGATCTCGGGGGCCGTATAGGCGGTGTTGAGCGGCAGGAAGACGGCGCCGGCGCGAACGGCGCCGAGATAGAGTAACACCACCTCGGCGCTCTTCTCGACCTGGACGGCGACGCGGTCACCCGTCTTCACCCCGAGCGCCTTGAGGGCGGAGGCATAGGCGGCCGAGCGGTCGAGCATGTCCGCATAGGTGATCCGTGCGCCGTCGCCGGTCTCGATGAAAATCCGCGAGGCGGGATCGGCGGGCAGGCTCGCCCGGATGAGATCGAAGAGATGGTTACGCATGACGTCGTCCAGCCGTTATCGAACGGACAGCCGTGGCCGGACGACGCCTCGAAATCAAGCCTCGGCCAACGCCACGGCGCGAATCGGCGGCAGGTTGGTCCTGAGTTCGCGGCTCACGCTGCTCGATGCCGCCACGGTGCCGAGATTGGCATAGGTCTCGTGGTTCTTCTCGATGGCCGAGAGATCGTAGAGGTAATTGACCATCAGCCCGCGCGACTGGCCGAGCCCCTTGGGCGAGACATCACCGAGGAAGTTGAGCCGCTCCAGGCGGGCTCCGTTGCCGAGATGGAACCGCGCCACGGGGTCGAGGGGCTTGCCTCGCTCGTTCTTGGCCCGCAAGAAATAGGCGGCGGCGGCGGGGATCATCACCTTCTTCACCGCATCGGACTTGGCCTTGTCGGCGTGCCAGCCCGGCTCGTCGATGGCCCGCAGAGCCTCGACGTCGTCACGGGTCAGGCCCTGCGGCGAATCGGAGCGGCGCTCACGGTCGAGCCAGGCAGAGAAGCCGGGCACCGGCGACAGGGTCACGAAGGTCTTGAGGCTCGGGATCTCGCGGGCGAGATCCTCCACCACCTGCTTGATGAGGAAATTGCCGAAGGTGACGCCGGCAAGCCCCTTCTGGCAGTTCGAGATCGAGTAGAAGATCGCGGTGGTGGCGGCCCGGGTGGGCAGGGGCTCGCGCCCATGCGCGAGGATCGGCGCGATGGCCGGCGCGATGCCGTCCGTGAGCGCCACTTCCACGAAGATCAGCGGCTCGTCCTGCAAGGCGGGATGGAAGAAGGCGAAGCAGCGCCGGTCAGTGGGTTCGATGCGTCGGCGCAGCTCGTCCCAGCCCGCGATCTCATGCACCGCCTCGTAGCGGATGATCTTCTCGAGGATATGGGCGGGGGTGGTCCAGTCGATGTGGCGCAGCACCAGGAACCCCCGGTTGAACCACGACGCGAACAGGTGCTCGAAATCGCTGTCGAGGCTGTCGACGGCATCGACGAGGTCGGGATCGGCCTCGCTCCCGCGCAGGTCCTTTCGCAGGACGAACAGGTCCTCCCGCATCCGCACCAGGGCGAGGGTGCCGTTGCGGGCGAGGTTGAGCCGGCGGATGAGTTCCTGGCTGCGCGGCTCGGCCGCCTCGTGGAGCACGCCGAGGGCGGCGCGCGTCGGGTCTCGACGATAGGCGGCGATGGCATCGTCCACCGCCTCGTGATCGGCGCCGAAGACGGTGGCGATACCCTGCAGGAAGACGAGCCGTTCGGCACGCGCGAGGCTGGCGTAGCGTTCGAGGATCAGGCGGGCGAGCGCAACGCCCGACGCCTCGCCGCGCCGGGAGATCAGATCCTCGCAGAGCTTGATGAGCTCATGCGCATTGGCCTTTGAGGCGAGGTCGCCGCGGCCGATCCCGATGAGATCGCGACCACGGTCGCTGATGGTCTGAAGCAGGTCGCCGAAAAACGAGATCGCCGCCATGGCTCGCCGCCTGCTCCTTGCCCCTGTCGCAAGTTCCGCGAGATGCCGAACCCGCCGAACACACGTGCAAGCTCCAGTCTATGTCGCAGACCGACCGAGGGCCAGGGCTTTGACCGCGGAACCATGCCGCAGCCGCTGCGAGTTGGGGAAACGAAGCGACGACCCAATAACCGTCTTCCCGAAGTCCTGTACTCACTTTCGGGTCGGATCACCTGTCGTGTCAGGCTTGAGCGGCCTCAATGGCAACACGATCGGCCCGCTCGCGCCAATCCTCGACGCCATGTTGGCGCGCGAAACGAAGTTCCGCCGCGCGTTGAGCCCGGCGAGGATCACGCGCCCGTGAAATCTCGACACATCCGATCGTGAACGGCACGCCGAGAATTTGCTTGGCGAAGCTGACTCGGTAATTCGGCATTCCAAACTCCGTTGTCGATACGCGGTGTTGCCCCCTGGACTTGAAGACCGACTCGTCTCGACGGTCGGGAGTGTGACAGAACGACTTGGCTCCTGCCAAGCGGGACTTCGCCACAGAGACGCGCCACGTCTTTATCCGGTAACGATTCGTATATGGGGATCGACGCATCCGATGGAAGGTGTGGCCCGTCGCGGCCCGCTCTCTGACGTGGGACCATTTCGCGCGCCCACGGGTTGCCCCCGCGCGCTGGCGCCCCTAACCGGAGGCACACGCATCCCGTCGCTCACGGACCCGCCCCACCGGATGACGAACAATTCATCGCTTTTCCATCGGCTTGGCACGGCGGACGGCGCCGCTCCGGTGCGAGCCTGAGCATGCAGCCCGGCACCGGTTCCGGCCACGGCTTCACCGCCAGGGCGCGCTTCGGCCTGACCCTGATCGCCGGGGGCGCCGTCGCCAACATCTACTACAACCAGCCCCTCCTCGCGGTTCTGGTGAGCGAGTTCGGTGAGCGTGCCGCCCTCCTCGTTCCCACCGCGTGCCTCGTGGGCTACGGGCTCGGCATTCTCGGCCTCGTGCCCCTCGGGGATGCCTGGCCGAGGCGGACGCTCATCGTGGCGCAATTGCTGGGCCTGAGCGTGGCGCTTCTGGGTGCCGCCCTCGCGCCGACCCTCGCCTTCCTGACGGTCGCCTGTCTCCTCATCGGGTTTTTGTCCTCGGCCGCTCAGCAGGCGGTCCCCTTCGCGGCCGAGCTCGCGCCGGACGAGAGCCGCGGCCGGATGGTGGGCCAAGTGATGACGGGCCTGCTCACCGGCATCCTCCTCGCCCGGACGGTGAGCGGCTTCGTGGGCGCGCATTTCGGTTGGCGCGCGGTGTTCTTCGCCGCCGCTGTCGTGGCCCTGGTCATCGCCGCCGTGGCGGCCGCGACTCTACCGAAGACGAAGCAGACCAAACCGCTGCGCTACCGCGCGCTGATGCTGTCGATCCTGCATCTCGTGAAGACGCAGCCCATCCTGCGCAATGCCAGCCTCTCGCAGGGCCTTCTTTTCGCGAGCTTCAATGCGTTCTGGGCGACCCTGGCCCTCCTGGTCGAGGCTCCGCCCTTCGATCTCACCGCCGCCGGCGCCGGCCTGTTCGGCGTGATCGGGGTCTGCGGCGCCTTCGTCGCCCCGCTCTCCGGACGCTATACCGACCGGAAGGGCGCCCGACCGGTGGTCGTCACCGGCGCCGCTCTCGTCCTCGCGTCGTTCCTCGTCCTTTGGCTCGGGGGGGAGGTCTCGCTGGTGGCGGTGGCCGTCGGCGTTCTGCTCATCGATATCGGCCTCAACGGCGCGCTCATCGCCAATCAGACCCGAGCCTACGCCCTCGTCCCCGGAGCGAGGGGCCGGGTCAACACTGTGCTGTTCACGGTGATGTTCGTATTCGGGGCGCTGGGGGCCTTCGCCGGCTCGCAGGCGTTCCTGATGGCCGGGTGGCCCGGCGTCTGCGCGGTCGGCGCCCTGCTCTCGGGCGGGGGTCTCCTCGTGGCGATCTTCGACCGGTCGCGGACGAAGCCCGCCTGATCAGGCGGGCTTGAGGACGCGGGACAGGCGGCACCATTCGCCCTTGTCGGCCGGCAGGCCGAAGCGCAGCCAGTGCGGGTTCGCCTCGAACCGGCGGACATAGATCCCGGCCTCGCCGAGGCGCCGGAAAAGACTTGGCGCGTCGTCGAACGCAGCCGTGCGGAACAGGCAGGTGCCGCCGACGATGCGCCCTCCCCGGCAGGCGAGCAGCCGGTCGAGGCGCAGCGCGTCGGCGTGGCGATCGATGGCCGCCTCCCGCAGCCAGGCCTCATCGGACAACGCTGCCCGGCCGATGGCGAGCGCCGGCCCCGGCACCGCCCAGGGGCCGAGTGCCGCGCCGATCCGCAGGGCGAGCGCCGGCTCGGCAACGGCGAAGCCGAGACGGATGCCGGCAAGGCCATAGGTCTTGCCGAAGGAGCGTAGCACCACCAGGCCGGAGCTCGCTCGCGGTGCGAGGGACTCCACCGCTTCGAGGTCGATGAAGGCCTCGTCCACGACGAGCCAGCCTCCGCGCCGGGCGAGCCGTCCCGCGAGGTCGAGAAGCGTGGAGGCCTCCCAGCTCCGGCCATCGGGATTGTTCGGGTTGACGACGACGACGACGTCCGCCCCCTCGGCCTGGGCCGGATCGGGCACCAACGTCACGGCATGTCCGCCCCGGAGCCACGCCGCCTCGTGCTCGCCATAGGTGGGACCGATGACGGCCACGCGCGAATGCGGCCTCAGGCGCGGCAGCGTCTCGATGAGAATCTGCGTGCCGGGCGCCGCCGCGACTCGGGCCGGATCGGCGACGCCATAGGCATGGGCGGCGGCGGCGCACAGGGCGTTCAGGTCGGCGCGGGAGGGAAGTCGCCGGAACGCGCTGGCCTCCAGCGGCGGACAGGGATACGGGACCGGATTGATCCCGGTGGAGAGGTCGATCCAGGGCAGCTCGCCGTGCGGGAACAGCGCCTGGGCGGCATCGAGATCGCCCCCATGGGCGATGGGCCCGCCACGCCCGCTCGCCTCCTCCGTCCCGCTCATTGCTCTTCCATCACCCTGCCGCACCGAACCCCATTCCCGAACAGATGACCTGGACCGCCCTCGCCCATCCGCCGGACACGCTCGTGGTGCTGGGTCTCGCCCTCGCCATCGAGGCGGCGGCGGGCTATCCGGACCGGCTCTACAAGGCGCTGGGCCATCCTGTCACCTGGATCGGCCGCCTGATCGGCTGGCTCGACCGGACGCTCAATACGGGCAGCGGGAGACGGCGGCGCGCGGCGGGGATCCTCGGTCTCCTCATCCTCCTGGGAACGGTCGCGGCAGTGTCCATCGCCGGAACGGCGCTCGCCGCCGCTGCGGGTCAAATCCCGGCCATGCTGCTCCTCGGCCTCGCCTGCGCGAGTCTGCCGGCACAACGCAGCCTCCACGACCATGTGGCCCGCGTCGCCATGGGCCTCCGCGCAGAAGGGCTGGCGGGCGGGCGGCGCGAGGTCTCGATGATCGTCGGGCGCAACCCGGAGAGCCTCGACGAAGCCGGCATCTGCCGCGCCGCGATCGAAAGCCTGTCGGAGAACTTCTCCGACGGCATCGTGGCCCCGGCATTCTGGATCGGGATCGGCGGCCTACCGGGAGGGGCGCTCTACAAGGCGATCAACACCGCCGACAGCATGATCGGCCACCGCACGCCCCGACACGAGGCCTATGGCTGGGCCTCGGCCCGCCTCGACGATCTCGTGAACCTCCCGGCCTCGCGGCTCTCGGCGGGGTTGATCGTAGCGGCGTGCCTCCTCCATCCCGGGACTTCGGCGGCGGGGGCGTTCCACGCCGTCCGGCGCGATGCGGGCCGTCACCGCTCGCCCAATGCCGGCTGGCCCGAGGCGGCGATGGCGGGCGCGCTCGGTCTGAGGCTGGCGGGGCCGCGCATGTACGGCGCCGATATCGTGGACGATGCCTGGATGGGCAATGGCCGGGCGGAGGCGGGTCCGCGCGATGTGGAACGGGCGCTGGCCTTGTACCGCATCGCCTGCGCGATACTTTTCGGATGTATCGTCCTCGGCGCATCTATACTCAAGGTTGTTTTGATATAATTGAGGTCACTCACATTCCTATGGGCGGGCGGGCAATGATACGGACTGGTCTTCTGGCGATCCTGCTTTTCCACGGAGCCGCCGCGCCGGCTCTCGCGGCGGGAGGCGTCATGCGCGACCTCGTTCCGGTGGACCCGCCCTACACGATGACGTCCGGTCTGAACGGCAAAAACGGCAGACCCGCCAAAGACATCAGCGGCATAGCCTGCATGCCGCAGAAGGACGGCAAGCGCCGCTGCCTCGTGGTCAACGACGAGAATACCGGCGCGCAGTTCATCACCATCGAGGGGCATACGATCACGCCAGGCGCCGATATCGACCTCGTCGGCGGGGGACCGAGCCCGAACACGCTGGGAACCCCGCCCTCGAAGAACGGATGCTCCGGCGGAGAGGGCAAGTTCGACGATCTCGACGGCGAAGGCGTGGCCTATGCGGCTCCCTACTTCTACGTGGTCGGCTCGCACGGTTGCTCGCGCGGCAAGGCGAAGTTCAAGCTCTCCACCTTCGTGCTGGCGCGCATCCGGGTCGACGCGAACGGCGAACCGGCGGGACCGGATGCGGTGGAGACCACCTACCGCCTGGGTGATGCGCTCGGACTGGCGGAGACGGTCAGCGCCTACTACACGCAGGATCTCCAGACCGATGACGGCGACGCGACGCCCAACGGCCTCAATATCGAGGGGGTCGCCGTCGACGGGACGCGGCTGTTCGCCGGGCTGCGCGCGCCGTCCCATGACGGCAAGACCTTCGTCGTCGAGGCGGATGTGGGCGCTCTGTTCGCGCAGGGGCACGAGCCGCTCAAGGCGGCCCCGCAGGTGATCCCGCTCTCCGTCGGCCGCGGGGCCGGGATCCGCGATCTCGCCATACTGCCCGACGGGCGGCTCCTCGTCCTCACCGGGCCGGCTCAAGGACAAACCGACGTGCCCTACAGCCTGTTCGCGGCCGGCGCGTCCGTCAATGCCAAGCTCGAGCCGATCGGACGTCTCACCGGGGCGGAAAAGGGCGCCAAGGCGGAAGGTGTCGCCGTGCTGGGCGACAAGCGCATCCTCGTCATGTTCGACAGCGTCAAGGATGGCGGACCGCTCGAATACACGCTGCCCTGACGGATCAGGCCGGGCGCGGCGCGGTTACATCGCCTCGGCGCAGGGCGGACAGCACCGCGAACATCAGGCTCGCCCCTCGAACGGGGCCTTATGGGGCGAGCCTACGCCGCGAAACCGCTAACGCGCCAGCGCCAGCAGGCGGTCGCAATCGACATGAGCCTCGATGTGTCGCGCCAATTCGTCGAGGACGCGCTCGACCCCGCTTTCGTAGGAATGGCCGTCAGACGCCGCCCCCAGGCGCGCGAGCCAGGCGGCCCGCTGCCGGTCGTCGGAGAAGAGGCCGTGGACATAGGTGCCGCTGACCCGCCCGTCGGCAGAGACGGCGCCCTCCGCCCGCCCGTCGGCGAAGCGCAGCAGCGGCGTCACCGTGTCCGGACCGGCCGTGTCGCCCACATGCATCTCGTAGCCGTTGAACGGCAGATCGTCGGCCAGCGTCCGGCCGCTCACCGCTTCGAGCCGCTTCAGCGGCGTCATCACCGTCTCGACGTCGAGCAGGCCGAGCCCGGCGACGCTGCGCGGCTCGCCCTCGATCCCGTGCGGGTCACTCAACGTCCGGCCCAGCATCTGGTAGCCGCCGCAGAGCCCGAGCACATGACCACCGCGCCGGATATGGGCGCGGATATCCACGTCCCAGCCCTCGCGGCGCAGGGCGTCGAGGTCGTCGATCGTGGTCTTCGAGCCCGGCAGTAGGACCAGGGCGATGTCGCCCGGAATCGCCTCGCCGGGCCTGACCAGCACTACTTCCACCTCCGGCTCCGCCCGCAGCGGGTCGAGGTCGTCGAAATTGGCGATGCGCGGCAGGACCGGCACCGCGACGCGGACCCGCGTGCGGGCGGTGGCGACGGAACCCGCGAGACCGAGCATGTCCTCGGCGGGCAAACGGGCGGCAAGGGGGAAATGCGGCACGAGGCCGAGCGCGGGCCAGCCGGTCGCCGTGGCGACGATGTCCATGCCGTCGGCGAACAGGCTCGGGTCGCCGCGAAAGCGGTTGACGAGAAATCCGGCGATCATGGCCGCATCCGCCGCGTCGATCACAGCCTTGGTGCCGACGAGACTGGCGATGACGCCGCCCCGGTCGATATCGCCGAGCAGGATCACCGGCGTGTCGGCGGCCCGCGCGAAACCCATATTGGCGATGTCGCCGCGCCGCAGATTCACCTCGGAAGCCGAACCGGCGCCCTCCACGATCACGAGATCGGCCTGAGCCTTCAAGTGTGAAAAACTCTCCAGCACGGAAGCCAGCAGGCGCGGCTTCCAGGCCTGATAGTCTCGGGCCTTCGCGGTGCCGGCCATCCGTCCCTGCACCACCACCTGGGAGCCGGTCTCGCTCTGGGGCTTCAGCAGGACCGGATTCATGTGGATGGAGGGCGCCACCCCGCAGGCCCGCGCCTGCAGCGCCTGGGCCCGGCCGATCTCGCCGCCATCGGCGGTGACGGCCGCGTTGTTCGACATGTTCTGCGGCTTGAACGGCCGCACCCTGAGCCCGCGCCGCGTGAAGGCGCGGCACAGGCCGGCCACGATCAGCGACTTGCCGACATCCGAGCCGGTGCCCTGGATCATGAAGGCGCGGGCGGTCATGCGATCGGGTCTCGTCCGGTGTGCCGAGGGGCGTCGGCGAGCCCTAGCACGGCCGCGTCAGGGCCGCGACGGCGGGCCGGCGCCGCAGGCGGGATCGGCAGGCCGCCCGGCCCGGCGGAAATCGAGGATGGCGGAGGCGTAGGTCTCGACCACCTCCGAGAACGGCACCCGCTCGGCCGTGAACAGCACGGCGCGATGGCTGAACAGCCGGTCCGGAATCGCGAGCGGCGCGCAGGCGGGATCCGGCGGGACCGCTTGATCCCACCCGGGCGGCAAGGGCTGCCAGAGACGGTCCGCCCCAATGGTCTGGCGGGTGGTTCCCAGGGCTTGCACCGCCCTGCCGAACGGCGTGTCCGTGGTCTCGAGCAGGCGGTTCATCTTCGGCGTCAGCCGCTCGGGCACGTACCAATTGTCGGCCTCCGACAGGACGTGGTCGCCGCAGGCGAGCCGGACGCGGCGGTATTTCAGGACGGTGTCGGGTCCGGCGGCGAGGCGGCGGCGCGTCTCTTCCGAGGCGGGCTTGTCCACATCGCGCAGGAGGGTCGCCGTGAGCCGCGGGTCCGTCGCCATGCCGTGCTCGGAGCACCAGCCTTCGAGCGTCGCGGTGGCGCTGCGGCCCGCCAGGAGCCGCGCATTCAGCCCCTCCATCACCGCCAGCGCCTCGACCCGGCCGAGATAGGTGTCCGGCCAGGACGTGACGGATTGGGCGGATGCCGCACCGGCACCGGACAGAAAAATCGTGAGAGGAACGAGGCAGCGCCGGAAGCAGCGACGAGACACAACCCAAGGGCGATTTAGAATAATACTATACACGTTGACGAAGCCGTGCAAAAGTTGCGGGACCGAAGCCCGCGACGCCAGGTGATCTCTCGTGGAGCTCATCTTTCCCATCGAGTTCCTCGTCAGCGGCACACCGGTCTCGTTCCAATCGGCCCGACCGAGTTCCAAATCGCAGTGGAAGCAGAAGGTCCGGGCGGCAAGCGACGGCTCTTTGCCCGAGAACCACTTCGCCTGCGAGGGCAAACTCGCCGTGACGCTGTTCTACTTCCCGGTCGGCCCCGTGCAGGGCGACGTGGACAATATCGTCAAACTGGTTCTCGATGCCCTCAACCAGCATATCTACATGGACGATTCCCAGATCGAACGGGTAGTCATCCAGAAGTTCGAACCGCAGCGGGTGTTTTCTTTCACGCAGCCGAGCCCACTCCTGGCGGCGGCTCTGTCGGCACAGAAGCCGATCCTATACGTAAGGCTTTCGGACGATCCCTTCGAGGAACTGGCATGAGCGGCATGGAATCAGAACGGCCGGTCCTCGACCTCATCATCCCGGCACTTACGGATGCCGGCTACGAGGTCTATACTCACCCTTCACGCCAGCTTCTGCCCTCCTTCATGGGCGACTACGTTCCAGACGCCATCGCGCTTGGCAAACCAAAGAATCTGGCGATCGAAATCGTACGGGATGGCACGCGATCCGGAAGCCGGGAAAGGGTCGCTGACCGGTTCCTCGGTGTCACCGATTGGGAGCTTCGGATCTACTACGCCCGCTCCGGCGGCGGCGTGCCCGCCATCGACGGCGTGACGCCAGACATCATCGACCGCACGATCACGAAGGTCGAGGCCCTCATCGCGGCCGGCCAGATGGAAGCGGCTCTGCTGCTAGGCTGGTCGACCTTCGAAGCCATCGGGCGGGCCTTGATTCCGAACCGCCTGTCACACTCTCAATCGCCCGCACGGCTGATCGAGGAGCTCGCGGGCGAAGGCATCGTGACGCCGGACGAGGCGGATCGTCTTCGTCCCATCGCGAACCTGCGCAACGCCGTCGCCCACGGGGCCTTGCAGCGCGACCTCGATCGCACCGCCCTGGAGGATTTCGTCGCCACGCTGAAGCTCGTCCTCCACGAGAACCAGCCGGTCGGCGCTGGGGCCTGACCGCGCCCAGTAGTCAGAACTCGATCCCCTCCTGTGCCTTCACCCCGGCGGCGAAATGGTGCTTCACGCTGCCCATCTCGGTGACGAGGTCGGCGGCCTCGATGAGGGCCGGCTTGGCGTTGCGCCCGGTGACGATGACGTGGAGATCGGGCCGGCGCGCCCGGAAAGCCGCCACCACGGCGTCGATGGGCAGGTAATCGTAGCGCAAGGCGATGTTGAGCTCGTCGAGGAGGACGAGGCGGATGGTCGGGTCGGCCATCAATTCCTCGGCCTTGGCCCAGGCATGCTCGGCCGCCGCGATGTCGCGGGCTTTGTCCTGAGTCTCCCAGGTGAAGCCCTCGCCGAGCGTATGCCATTCGATCTGGTCGCCGAAAGCCTTCAGCGCGTGCTTCTCGCCGGTGTCCCAGGCGCCCTTGATGAACTGGACCACGCCGACCCGCCAGCCATGGCCCAAGGCGCGCAGGAGGAGGCCGAGCCCGGCCGTGGTCTTGCCCTTGCCGGGGCCGGTATTGACGATGAGAAGGCCCTTCTCGATCGTCTTGCCCGCGACCTCGGCGTCCTGCACAGCTTTGCGCTTCTCCATCTTTTCGCGGTGACGGTCGGCCTCCGGGTCGTTCGTGTCTGACTCGCTCATGCGGCTGCTCCGGGTTGGGGTTTCACGATCATCGGCAATCCCGCCACCATGAACACCACATGGTCGGCCCGCGCGGCGAGGCGCTGGTGCAGGCGCCCGGCCGCGTCGCGGAAGCGGCGGGCCAGCGCGTTGTCCGGCACGATACCGAGCCCGACCTCGTTGCCGACGAGCACCACCGGCCCCGGCGCGCGATCGCAGGCCTCGATCAGGGCGGCGCTCGCCGCCTCGATATCGGCCTCGGACAGGATCAGGTTGGTGAGCCACAGGGTCAGGCAATCGACCAGCACCGGCCCGGTCGCCGCGGCGACGGCCTCGGCCAGGTCGATCGGCACGTCCCGGGTGATCCAATCGGCCGAGCGGCGCGACCGGTGAAGGGCGACGCGCTCGCGCATCTCGTCGTCCCAGGCCTGCGCGGTGGCGAGGTAGAGCCAGGGCGCCGGATGGGCTTCGACGAGGCGCTCCGCGTGCAGGCTCTTGCCCGAGCGAGCGCCGCCGAGGACCAGTGTCATTCTTGGGGAAGGCTGCCGCATGGCTTCCTTTAGCGCGAAACCGCCCTGCCCCGTCAAAGGCGGTAAAACGCTTTGGCGGCGCGTTGTCAGCGGTCGCGCGAGCGCGTAGAAGCGAGGTTCGGACGGTGCCCCGGCGACGGGGTGAAAAGGGAATGCGGTGAGGGCTCGCGCCTGAAACCGCAGCTGCCCCCGCAACTGTGAGCGGAGACGGGCCTGCCATCGGCCACTGGAGCGATCCGGGAAGGCGGCAGGACCGGATGACCCGCGAGCCAGGAGACCTGCCATCCGAAGGGGACCACATCGTCCTCCCGCTCGATCCTCGAACGCCGCCGGCGGGGCGGCCGGAGACCTGACACGATGACCACCAACACCCTCGTCCTCACCGGCACCCGTAGCAACGAGCGTCTCGGCGCGGTGCTCATGGCCGCTTTCCTCGGCCTCGGGCTCGTCTTCATGGCCGGCTTCGCCCCGGCGATGGCTCTGCACAACGCGGCCCACGATTTCCGGCACGCCCAGAATTTCCCCTGCCACTGACCGCCACGCGCTCAGTCAGGACCTGATTCCATGATGATCCGACTCGTGTCGGCGGCCCTGGTCGCCGGCTTCCTGGCGGCTGTCGTCGCCACGGGCTTGCAGTTCGCCCTCACCTCGCCGCTGATCATCGCGGCCGAGCGTTACGAGAGCGGCGAAGCCACTGCGCCGGCCGCGCAGTGGATGCCGCGCGGCGCCTCGCCGGCCTCCCTCATCGTGCCCGTCCATTCGGGCCACGACCATGGCGGCAAGACGGACGGTGTCGAAGGCGGCGAGGTCGCACCGGCCTGGCAGCCCGGGCCCGGCCTGCCCCGTATGGTCTTCACCGCCCTCGCGACCCTGGTCGGCGGCGTCGGCTATGCCCTGTTGCTGGGCGCGACTCTCATCGCCTGCGGGCGCGAGCCGAGCCCGGAAACCGGCCTGCGATTCGCCATCGCGGGATTCCTCGCCGTGGCTCTCGCCCCGGCCCTCGGCCTGCCGCCGGAATTGCCCGGCATGGAGGCGGCTCCGCTCGCCGAACGCCAGTTCTGGTGGATCATGACTGCGGCCGCCACCGCCATGGGGCTCTACCTCATCGCGATCCGCCGCTCCCCCATCGCCATCGCCGGAGGGATCGTGCTCCTCGTCGCACCGCATCTGGCAGGCGCTCCGGAGACGAGCCACGCCGCCTCCGCCCTGCCCCCGGGCTACGCGGCCCAGTTCGCCGCTCGGTCGCTGGGCATCGCCTTCGTGTTCTGGGCGGTGATCGGCCTCGCCTTCGGCTGGGCCTGGAACAGCGTCGGGCGCAAGAACCCGGCGACATCGCATGCCTGACGAGGACATCCCGGCCGGCAACGCGGTCGTACTCTACGTCTGCGCCACCTGTCGCACGGCCGGCGACACGTCCGAGCCCCGCGCCGGGGCCCGCCTCGTCTCGGCGTTGCGCGAAGCGGTGACGGAAGCCGCGATCGAGGGCATCGCCGTCGAGAGCGTGGATTGCCTCTCGGTCTGCAAGCGACCCTGCACGGTCGCCGTGGCGTCCGAAGGCCGCTGGACCTACGTCTACGGCGATCTCGACCCAGTCGAATCGGCCAGAACCATCCTCGCGGGCATCGGCCTGTACGCGGAGACGCCCGACGGCATCGTGCCCTGGAAGGCACGGCCGGAAGCGTTCCGCAAAGGCGTCGTCGCCCGCATTCCCCCGTTTCCTCCGCCGCGCGCGGACAGAATTCCGGACGCCGCCGAATGAGCATCGTCGAGAAGATCCCCTGCACGATCGTCACCGGCTTCCTCGGAGCCGGCAAGACGACCCTCGTGCGTCACCTCGTGGAGAATGCCGGCGGTCGTCGGCTCGCCATCATCGTCAACGAGTTCGGCGATATCGGCTTCGACGGATCGTTCCTGGCCGCCTGCGGCATCGAGGGCTGCCAGGACGAGGACATCGTGGAACTGGCCAATGGCTGCATCTGCTGCACCGTGGCGGACGATTTCGTGCCGGCCCTGAACAAGCTCCTCGACCGGGCCGACCCGCCGGAGCACATCCTCATCGAGACGTCAGGCCTCGCTCTGCCGAAGCCCCTGGTCCAAGCCTTCCACTGGCCGGCGATCCGCTCGCGGGTGACCGTGGACGGGGTGATCGCGGTCATCGACGGCCCCGCCGTCGCTGCCGGCTTCTTCGCCGACGATCCGGCGGCCCTCGCCGCCCAGCGGGCCGACGATGCCAGCGTCGATCACGACAACCCGCTGGAGGAGGTGTTCGAGGACCAGCTCCTCTGCGCCGACCTCGTAGTCATGAACAAGGCTGACCTCCTCGACGAAGCCGGCAAGGCCAAGGTCCGCGCCGAGGTGGAGCGCCAGCTGCCGCGCGCGGTGAAGATGGTCGAGGCCGAGCATGGCCGCCTCGATCCGCGCGTGATCCTCGGTCTCGGCGCCGCCGCCGAGGACGATCTCGACGCCCGCCCCTCGCATCACGGCGAGGGCGAGGATCACGATCACGACGATTTCGACTCCGTGGCCATTGCCGTGCCTGCCACGGCGAGCGCCGAGGATCTGGCCGCCCGCGTCGCCCGCGCCGCCGAGACCAGCGGCGTCCTGCGGATCAAGGGCTTCGCCGAGGTCACCGGCAAGCCGATGCGCCTCGTGGTCCAGGGCGTCGGCGCCCGCATCGCCCATCATTACGACCGCCCCTGGCGGGCGAGCGAGAACCGCGACGGCCGGCTCGTGGTCATCGGGCTGAAGGGTTTCGACCAAGGGGCGGTGGCAGCCGCCCTGGCGGGGTGAGCGCGTTGACCGCCCGACGGATCCCGGCGCGCGGGTGCCGCGGCCTCGTGGTCGCGTCCGGCCTGGCGGCTCTCGCGGCGATCGGTGGGTGCTCGGATTCACGTCCGCCCAAACCGGAGTTTCAGGCCTCGGACAGCCGGGCGATGGCACGCCTCTCTCCGGTGGCTCGCCCTCTCGCCCAGACGGGCGATGCGAAGCTCGCCTATACCCACGACCTGACCATCGGATTACCGCCCCAGCGGGTGAACCCGCATTTCGAGGCGGCCCGCGACCGCTGCCTGAACGAGGCGGCCCTGAAATGCATCCTCGTCGCTGCGTCCATCGACGATGGCCGGAGGCCTGCGGGCCGTCCGCAGGCCCAGGTCCAGGTCCGACTGCCGCATGAATCCGTTGCTCCCTTCATGGCCTTCGTCACGTCGCCCCTGCCCGGCGAGGCGACGGGCGACGTCGTGCTCCGGAGCCAGTCGACGCGTGCCGACGACCTGACGGATGCCATCGAGGATGGCGGCCGGCGCTTGGCCCAGCTCACCGCCTATCGCGCCCGGCTCGATGCGATCGCCGCACGGCCCGACCCGCGCGTGGAGGATCTGATCCGCATCGCGCAGGAATTGGCGCAGGTTCAGTCGCAGATCGAGGAAGCCGATGCCAAACAGCGCGGCCTGAGCCAGCGCGTCGACACGGAGCTCGTCTCCGTCGCCCTGCGCTCCGACGAGGCGCGCGCCGGGCCCCTCGCCCCCGTGGAGGAAGCCTGGGCCCAGGCGGGCCAGACCTTCGGCGCGAGCGCAGGATCGGCCTTGCGCTTCGTCGTCGCCGGCCTGCCATGGTTACCGCTGGTGCTGATCGGCGTGCTTCTCCTTCGCGCGCTGTGGCGCCGGCGCGGCCGCCGAAGCGCCATGACCGAGCGGACGTCCTCCAGGGCACAGCCATGACGGCGCGCCGCCCATGCATCTGATCCGAATCGACACGGTCTCCCTCGACGAAGGCGAAGCCGCCATCGATCTGGGCCAGGCGCCCGGCGACATCGTGTTCCTGTCCTTCACCGATTCCGACCTCTCCGGCATGGCCGGCGCGCATGCGGCCGAGCGGGAGGCAGCGGCACGGGACTCGTCGGCGAGCGACGTCCCGACGCTCCGCCTCGCCAAGCTGGCCCGGCTGCGCCATCCGATGTCCGTCGATCTCTACGTGGACAACGTCATCGCGCGGTCGAAAGTCGTGGTCATCCGCTGCCTCGGTGGCCTCGATTACTGGCGCTACGGAGTCGAGCGCGCCGCCGCCGCGGCTCGCGCGAACGGCGTGAAGCTCGCCGTCATTCCGGGCTGCGACAAGCCCGATCCCCGCCTCACCGCCTTCTCGACGGTGGCTCCCGAACTGGTGGAGACACTCGAGGGCTATTGCCGCGCGGGCGGGTCCGACAACCTGCGCCGGATGATCCGGCGCCTCTCCCTGGAGATCGGGCACGCGGTCGACGCGCTGCCGCCTGTCGCCCTGCCGCGCGGCTTCGCCTGGTGCCCGGGTTGCGGACCGGTCGCACACGAGACCGCCCTGGCCGCCGCAGGTCGGGATCGCCCCCTCGCCCTCATCCTGGTCTATCGGTCGGCGGTGCTCGGCGGCGACACCCGGCCCGTGGCCGACCTCATCGCAGCCCTCGGTGAGCGCGGCATCGGTGCCGCCACCCTCGCGGTCGCAAGCCTCAAGGACGCGCTCGCCCTCGATGCCGTGCGGGAAGCTCTGGCCGCGCGAAGCCCGGACATTGTCATCGCGGCAACGGCCTTCTCGGCGCGGGAGGATGGCGGCTTCGTCCTTGATGGCGCCAACGCGCCCATCCTTCAAGCCTACACGATCGGGGCCTCACGGGAGGCCTGGGAGGCCTCGGCGCGGGGCATGAACGCCGCCGACCTCGCCATGCAGGTGGCGCTTCCCGAATTCGACGGCCGGCTCTCCGGTTTCCCGATCTCGTTCAAGGAGGACGGGCCGGAACTCGACGGGTTCAGCGAGCGCCGCGCTGTTCCCTTCTCGGCCGGTATCGCGGCCCTGGCCGACCGCGCCTCGGCCTGGGTGGCGCTGAAACACCGGCCGCGCGCAACGCGTCGCCTCGCCCTGGTCCTGTCCGACTACCCTGCCCGTGGCGGCCGGGCGGGCTTCGCCGTGGGGCTGGACACGCCGGCGAGCGCGGGAATCATTACGGAGACGCTGCGGCGGGCCGGCTATGCGGTGGGCCACCTGCCGGAGCCGGACGCTCTGATGCACGCGCTGACGAAGGAGGCTCCGACCTTCGCGGTGCCGCTCGCGGCCTATCGCGACTGGCTCTTCACACTGTCACCGGACGAGCGGGACACGCTCGATCGACGGTGGGGCGAGCCGGAGGCCGACCCGGTCTGTGTCGACGGGGCGTTCCGCTTCCCGATGGTCGTGGCCACTATTGCTCCCCCCCCCCAACGACCTCATCCTGAGGTGCCGGAGCGCAGCGCCGGCCTCGAAGGAGGCTTTCAGCTGCCTCAGAGAGATCTGGAAGCCTCCTTCGAGGCCGCTGATGCGGCACCTCAGGATGAGGCCATTGGTTGGATGAGAGGACGTCTCGCCGTCTTCCTTCAGCCCGATCGTGGCCGGGCGGCCGACCGCAAGGCGGGCTATCACGACCCCGACGAGCCGCCGACCCATGCCTATCTCGCCTTCCATCTCGGATTGCGGGAGGGGTTCGACGCCCTGATCCATCTCGGCACCCACGGCACCACCGAATGGTTGCCCGGCAAGGCGGTGGCCCTGTCGCCGGCCTGCTGGCCGGCGCGGGCGATCGGGCATCTGCCCGTGATCTACCCCTTCATCGTCGACGATCCCGGCGAGGCGGCCCCCGTGAAACGCCGGCTCGGCGGTATCGCCCTGGGCCACCTCACGCCCCAGACCGAATGCGCCGGCCTGACCCCGGAGGCCGCGCGGCTGCGCGAACTCGTGGAGGAATATTCCTCGGCCAGCGTCCTCGACCCGCGCCGGGCCGAGATCATCGCCCGCACGATCCTCGACGATGCCGCCGATGCCGGCCTTCTGTCGGGCGCCGGGATCGACGCCGACACTCCCATGGCCGACGCACTCACCGCCCTCGACGCGCATCTGTGCGACCTCGGCGAGGTGACCACCCGCGACGGGCTCCACGTGTTCGGATCGGCACCGGACGACGCGCCGGCCCCTGTGAAAGCCTGCGCGGCCGCCGAGCGCGAGGGGCTGCTGGCGGCCCTCGACGGACGCTTCGTTCCCCCCGGCCCCGCCGGCTCGCCCTCGCGCGGTCGGACCGACGTGATGCCCACGGGGCGCAACCTCACTACTCTGGATCCGCGCAGCCTGCCGACGCGGGCCGCCACCCTGCTCGGCGCGAAAGCCGCCGACGCGGTGGTGCGGCGCTACCTGCAGGACGAGGGCGATTACCCGGCCCGCATCGTCATGGATCTCTGGGCCTCTCCGACCCTCCGCACCGGTGGCGAGGACGTGGCGCATGCCCTGGCACTCATGGGCGTGCGCCCGACCTGGGACCACGCCTCCACCCGCGTCACCGGTTTCGAGGTGATGCCGCTGGCACTTCTCGACCGGCCGCGCATCGACGTGACCCTGCGTGTCTCGGGCGCGTTCCGCGACACCTTTCCCGAGACCCTCTCTCTCCTCGCCCGCGCGGCATCTGCCGTCGCCGAGCGCGACGAGGAAGACGACGAGAACCCGCTCGCCGCCGCGCGCCGCCGGGGCGAGGCCCCCGCCCGTGTCTACGGCGCAGCACCAGGCCGCTACGGCGCCGGTGCCGGCGAACTCGCCCTCGACGGACAATGGCAGAGCCGCGACGATCTCGGCCGAGCCTATCTCGACGCCACCTCGCACGCCTATGGCGGGACCGAGGACATGGCCGATACTGGTTTTGCCGCCCGCGTCGCGCAGGCCGACGCCTATGTCCACGCCTTCGACGTGGCCGAACGCGACCTCCTCGACGGCGACGCCGCGGCCGATGCCATGGGCGGGTTCTCCGCCGCCGCCGCGCTCGGCGGGCGCGCTCCCACGCTCTACAGCCTCGACGTGGCCGACCCGGAAAAGCCCAAGGCGCGCACCGCCCGCGAGGATGCGGCGCGCCTCATCCGCGCCAAGCTCGCGAACCCGCGCTGGATCGCGGCGCAGCTGCGCCACG
>NZ_NKUG01000148.1 GCF_014845095.1 Methylobacterium bullatum
CGCGCCGGCGCGGCGCTTGGCGGCCACCACCGACGGGTTCCGGATGGAAGGCGAGGAGGCGACGCTGCGCTTTCCCGTCTATCTGACGGAAGCTCAGACGCGGGGCCGCCCGCGCCTGCGCATCTCCTACCTTTCGGCCATCTCGGTGGCGCCGGAAGCCTCGGAACTGACCGTGAGCGTCAACGGCGCCGTGGTCGGCCGCACCAGCATCCAGGCGCCGGGCGCGGTGAAGGTGGTGGAGTTCGAGATACCCGAGGGAAGCCTCAAGCTCGGCTACAATTCCGTCTCCCTGCAGGCGAGCCAGCGCCACCGGGTCGATTGCTCGCTCAACGCAACATACGAGCTCTGGACGCAGATCGACCCGTCGCGCTCAGGCCTCGTGATCGCGCCGGTCGCCGCCGCCAGCCTCGAACTCAAGGATCTCCCCGCCCTCGAACCCGATGACAGCGGTGCCCTGCCGGTCCGGGTGGTGGCGAACGACAAGCCGAACCTGCCCCGGCTCGAACGCATGATCCACGCCGTGGAAGCGGTGGGCCTCATCGGCCGCATCGCTCGCCCCGTGGTCGAGTTCGGCCCGCCCATGACGGGTCGGGCCGGCCTCAACCTCATCGTCGGGACGGCGGCGGAACTGCGGGAGATGCCCGATCTCGAATCGATCGGCGCCACCGGCGGGCCGAGGCTGGTGGTCCTGCCGCCGCGCCCGGACCGGGCGCCGACCCTGGTCGTCAGCGGCACCAGCTACGCCGAGATCGAAGAGGCCATCGCGTCCCTGGCGCGGGGAGGCGAGGTCTACGGCACCCCGGCCGGCCTGAAGGCCGCGTCCCTGGCGCGCGGCACCGTCATGGAGGGGGACGAGACGGTCTCGCTGCAGAGCCTCGGCGTCTCGACCCGCGAATTCTCGGGGCGGCTCCTGCGCACGGCCTTCGATGTCTACCTGCCGGCCGACTTCCTGCCGGCCGACTACGGCAAGGTCATGCTGAACCTGGCGGGCGCCTACGCGTCCGGCCTGACCTCGGAAGCCCGCATCCTCGTGGATCTCAACGGCAGCAATGCCGCCAGCGTGCCCCTGGCCCAGACCCGCGGCGAGGTCTTCGAGAACAATACGATCCCGCTGCCCCTCGCCCGGTGGCGTCCGGGCCTCAACCGGGTCGCGATCATGGCCCAGGTTCCCACCCCGGCGGACGAGACCTGCGGCCTCAACGCCACGGATTCGAAGCGGGAGCGGTTCCTGATCCTCGACCGCGCCAGCCTGTCGATCCCCACCCTTGCACGCGCGGCCAGGATCCCGGACCTCGCCGCGACGACGAGCGGAGCCCTGGCCTTCGTCAAGTCGGAGCGCCGGCCGCGGCTCGTCCTGCCGACCCTCGACAAGGATACGGTGGCCGCCGCCGCGACCCTCGCCGCCAGATTGGCGGGGGCCGCCGGGCGGATGATCGATTTCGAACTCGCCGGCGACCTGCAGGGCGGCTCGTCCGGTCCGACCCTGGTCGTCGGCCCGGTGCGCTCCCTGTCACCCGCGACCCTGTCGGGGCTGGGCCTCGACCCGGACCAGATCAAGTCGATCTGGCAGGCGCGGGCGGAAACGGCGCGGGCTCCCGGTCAGTCGGGCTCGGTGCCGGCGCCGACCCTGGACCGGCTTCGCCGCAACCTGCCGCCGCGCTGCAGTCTTCCCGAACTGATCCTGCGCCCGGCGCCGGTATCGACCCCTCCCGTGGCCTCGGCCGGAGAGACGCGGCGTGCGCCCCAGGCCAGGCTGTCGGACGGGGATCTCGTGACCAAATGGGACGAGACTCTGCGCGCGCGCCATCCCCTCCTCGAGGCGGCGGACGGCGTCGTCGAGCGGGCGGGGGCCTTGGTCAATTCCCTCGTCGGCGATCCCCGCGCGTTGTTCAGCGCGGCACCGTCGACGCCCGCCACCGTCACCGTCCCCCCCGGCGCCAGCCTGCTCATGGCCCAGGGCTTTCCCTCGAAGGCGGCGGTGCAGAGCGGCTTCGACGGGTCGGTCACCGTGGTCACCGCCCCCAACGCCCTGCTGCTCAAGGCCTCGACGGCCTGCCTCGTGGATCCCGAGGTCTGGTCGCGGATCGACGGGCGCTTCGCGTTCCTCGATGCGTCCGACGGCTCCCTCGAGACGGTGGGAGCCCGGAACGTGGACCTCATCGAGACGAAGACCCGCTCCCTCTCCAACATCCGCCTCGTCACCGCCGGGTGGCTGTCGATGAACCCGGCGATCTACGTGGCCCTCACCCTCGGTCTCGCCCTGCTCCTCGGCCTGACGACGACATCGCTGGTGCGCAATATCGGCCGGAAGAACGGATGACCCGCACCATGCGTCCCCTCCCAGGCCTGGCGCTCTGCGCCGCGCTGGCCGTCGTGAGTTCCTGGATCGGTCCCGCGAGGGCGCAGGACGGCGCCTCGCCGGTCCCGCCCGCCACCGCGATCCCCGGCGCCCCCAGCGCGAAAGGCGATGCCATGCCCGGAGCCGCCAAGGCGACGGTTCTCGTCGACTCGCTCAAGAACCCCGATCTCTGGCGCTCCTACCGGTCCCGCTTCGTCACCGAGGCGGGCCGCGTCGTGGACACCGCCAACGGCCTGATCAGCCACAGCGAAGGGCAGGGCTACGGCATGCTCCTCGCCGTGGCCGCCAATGACCGGGTCACCTTCGAACGGCTGTGGGGATGGACCCGCGCCAACCTGATGGTCCGCTCCGACGAGCTGATGGCCTGGCGCTGGGAGCCCGGCAAACGGCCGGCCGTGGCCGATCTCAACAATGCCTCCGACGGCGATGTCCTCGTCGCCTGGGCCCTCACGGAAGCGGCCGAGGCCTGGGACGAGCCCTCGTACCGGGTGGCCGCGCGGCGCATGGCCGTGGAGGTCGCGCGCAAGACCATCCTGTTCAAGGACAAGAACGGGGCGCTGCTGCTGCCGGCGGTCTCCGGCTTCTCCGCCGCGGAGCGCGCGGACGGCCCGCTGATCAACCTCTCCTACTGGGTGTTCCCGGCCTTCGCCCGTCTCCCCATCGTGGCCCCCGAATTCGACTGGGCGGCCCTGACCGCCAGCGGCCTCAACCTGATCCGCCGCTCCCGCTTCGGCACGGCGAAGCTGCCGACCGAATGGATCTCCCTGAAGGGCGACGAGCCGCGTCCGGCGGACGGCTTCCCGCCGCTGTTTTCCTACAACGCCATCCGTATCCCGCTCTACATGGTCTGGGCGGGGGTCGGGCGCCCCAGCGATTACGAACCCTTCGTCGCCCTCTGGTCGGGTCCCGACCGCGAACGTCTGCCCATCGTCGATACCGCCGACGGCCGGACGGTCGAGTCCTTGAGCGAGAGTGGCTACACTGCCCTGTCGGCGCTGCTCTTGTGCGACAGGAAGGGCACGCCGCTGCCCGACGGGTTCGGACGGCCGCAGGGGAACGAGAACTATTACCCGACGACGCTGCACCTCCTGTCGATGGTGGCGCTGCAGATGAGGAATCTGTCATGTCCGGCACGGTGATCCGCGTGAGGGAAAGGCCGGTCACCGCTTCCTCGACGGCGCGCGCGCGCCGGCTTGCGTTGCTATGCGGCGCCTCCCTCGCCGGTCTCTTCCTCGTCACCCCGGCGGCGGCGCAGACCGAGAACCCGGACGAGGCGGCGCGCGCGCCCGCGATCATCGCCGCGCCCGGCAGTTCCGGCGCCGCCGGCATGGTCGACGAGAGCGCCCTGCGCTATTATGCGTCGCAGAAGCAGACGGCACGGATGAAGGCCGAGGCCGCCCGGCTGAAGCAGCTCTATCCCGGCTGGGTCGAGCCCACCGACCTCGACACCCTTCAGCCGAGCCCGCCGGAAGAGGCCCCGCTCTGGGACCTGTTCACCGCCGGGCGTTTCGACGACCTCGACGCGGCGATCGCGGCAAGGCGCGCGGCGGACCCGAACTGGCGCCCGTCCGACGAGCTGTCGCGCAAGCTCCTGCGCGCCAGCTTTCGCAGCCGCCTGAAGGCCCTGACCTCCGCGCGCAAGACGGCGGACATCGTGGCCCTCTACCGGGCCGACCCCTCCGCCCTCGATCCCAGCGACGTGGAGAGTTACTGGACGACCGCCGAGGCCCTGGCCTCCGAGGGGGGCACCGCCGAGGCTCTGGCTCTCTACAAGTCCGTGCTCGACACCAGCAACGACACCGGCGTGCGGTTGGCCACGATCCAGAAGGCGATGGCCACCCTGCCGATGACCATGGCGGAGAAGCTCATCGCCATGGGGCGCGGCGATGCCGAGGGAGGTTCCGAGTTCAAGGCGATCGCCAACGACATCACCCGCGCCCGCATCGTCGCCGATCTCCACGGTGCACCGGCACAGGAGCCGAGCCCGGCGGACATGGCCGCGTTCCAGGCCTATGCCCGCGCCTCCGGCGATTCGAGCCAGACCGGGCTGCTCGGCTGGTACACCTACAACCACCGCCAGTTCCGGGCGGCCCTCGACTGGTTCAAGCTCGCCATCAGCCGTGGCGGCGATGCCATGATCGCCCACGGCCTCGCTCATACCCTGCGCGAACTCGGGATGCTGCGGGAGGCCGAGGAGGTCGCCTATGCCTGGCGGGACAAATATGTCGGCAACAGCATCCTGTTCATCGACCTCATGGGCCGCAAGCTCACACAGGCCAATCCGAGCTTCATCGATCTCGACCGGATCAACCGCTACGCCAAGGTGACCCTGGCCACGGCGTCGGGGGAGGGGGCCGAGGCGCTGGGCTGGTACGCCTACAATTCCTGCCAGTTCGAGGCTGCGCTCGAGTGGTTCCAGCACGCGGTGGCCTGGCTTCCGAGCGAATCCGCCGTGACCGGCTATGCCCTGTCGCTGCAGCGCCTCAAGCGCAAGCAGGACTACCTCACGATCGTCAACCGCTATGACGGCCTGTTCCCCAAGGTGGTGGACCTCCTGTTCCGCGAGGGACCGGCCGGACCGCCCCTGGCCTGCGCGGCCACGGCGGACGCATCCCCGCCCCAGGGCGGGCGCCCGGCACCGGGGGCGCCCGCCCCCGGTGC
>NZ_NKUG01000149.1 GCF_014845095.1 Methylobacterium bullatum
TGGCGGAATTGGTAGACGCGCTAGCTTGAGGTGCTAGTCCTGCAAGGGGTGGAGGTTCGAGTCCTCTTGGCCGCACCAACTCTTTCGAGTTGATGTACCCCGAAGCGTCTGATGCCCGATGAAGGCTCGAGTGCCTCCGGGCTCGTTACATCGAAATCGGTCTGAATATCGCTGCGCTGACTCGATACCGGCTAGGGGCCGATGATGTCGGGCGCGCTTCGCGAGATTCTACGGGCGGTCTGACCCGCATGGCGCCCGGTCGTGACTGACCGGAGGCTTCCCGTTGCGCCTCAAACGGGTGCTTCAACCAGCGGACCACATCGTCGCGGCCATTCCCGAACCACGCATCACGGCGCCGTCTGCGTCGGATAGGTGAAGACCGGTGCTGCCTCCAGCTCCGCCTTCGTGCGGCGGATCTCTGCCTCGACCGGCTCTCCGATCTGGACCGTCGCCCGGTCCTTCGTGGCATCGGTCGTGACGGCGGCGCCGGCTGGGCCGGTGGCCTGGTTGGTGTCGCCGGTGGTCTCCGCGTTGAGGACGGCGTTGCCGGACTTTGCGCCGGGCATGGTCTCCGGGGTCACCTCGGCCGCCCGGGCCTCGGATGGGGCGTCCTTCGGCTTGACGATGGAGGGGTCCGGTGCCTGCCCCGCCTTCGCGTGGCTGTTCCACACCAATTGGTCGAAGGGCACCGCGACCTTCTTGCCACCGACCCCGAGGAAGCCGCCGACATCGATCACCACGGCCTGAGCGCGGCCGCTGCCGTCCACCATCACGTCCTCGATCGTACCGACCTTGACGTGATCCTGGCCGACCACGCGCAGGCCGATGATCCTGGACACCTTGACGCTACCCAGCGGCGCCTGCGTGAGGAAGGCAGGCTTGGCTGCCTGCCGCCCCTCGGCCGCCTGTCCCTCCTGCGCGAGTGCCGGCCCCGCGGAGACTGCGAGGATGAGCGCAAGGGTGCGGGCTAGTGTCGGCATGTGGGTTCTTCCGTGCGATCCGGAGCGATCTACCGGGGCTCAACACGCGCGGACGGATACTGGTTCATCCCTGCCCTGCCCCCGACGATGGCGTCCTTGCCCTCGCCGGCATGGATGCGGTCGGTATTGCTCCGCCAGGAGAGCGGTGGGCCCTTGCGCATGTCCCCCATGTCGATGGCGAGGCCGCGCCCGTCGGCAGAGTCCTCGCCTCGTTCGAGGGAGCAGGTTCGAGATGCCGGGACCAAGACGGCACGAATCCGAGCGGGATCGTACCCTTCACCGCGTCAGTTGCTGCGTGCCGGCTGCTGTTCGGTCTCCGTCGCCTTCGCCATGGCTACGCCGATTTCGAAGAGAAGGAGGTCGATCAATTGGCGCATCACCGATGTGCCCGAAGCCTCGATGATGGTCCGTGCCGCGATGCAATGTCCTGCCAACGAGTCGAGACTTTCGTCTCTCTCGATCACCGATGCGTACATGATGTCAGCCCTTGTTCTTCTCTTGTCGAAGAGCCCCCTCTTCGAAATGGTCTGGATGGGTCGTCGAGCGGCCTTCGCTCAGGCGGCGAGATAGGCGTAGGAAGCCGGCGCGAGCACCGAATCCGGATTGCCGCTGACGTTGCGCAGGCGCGCCAGGGTGCGCTCGTCGAATTCGGCGGTCGCCGCGATGATGTCCTCGCCGCTGATCGCGTGGGGCAGGCCGAGCGGGCGGGCGCGGAAATGCAGCTGCACCACATGCAGCAGGTAAAGCGTCGGCATCTGCAGCACGAGCCGGTTCACGCCGTGATGCATTCCCCATTCGACGATGCCGGTGAGGAGAGCGAGGGAGACCGGGTTGACCGCCTTGCCCCGCGCCCGGTGCGAGCGCGCCACCGCCTGCCGCGTCCATTCCCAGCAATCGCTGCCGCGCGGGAGTTCGCCTTCGCACAGTTGGGGCATGATGTCCGACAGCAGGTGCGGGCGTGTCGTCGGGAGAAGCCGACTATAGCCGATGACTCTGCTCTCCTCGATCGCCAGAAAATGGATGGCATGCGGCGTATCGAATTGATCGATCTCGCGACGATCCGGCTTGGCGAGGTCCGTCCATCCCTTCTCGGTCACGAAGATGTCGTGGCGCAGGCGCCAAGCCTGTTCCATCTCGTCGCGATACATGGTCTCGTTGGCGGGTGTAACGATGTGGATCATGCCAGCCTCTCCGTCTTCGGAGCATGTCTGGCAGTGCCGGGCGACGCTGCGTACTACGGGAAACCGTAGGGTCGATGGCGAGTTGCTCCACGCCAGGGTGCGGGCGGAGCGTATTCGTCTCTTCGTGCCGTCGTTTTCCGGGGACGGCACCGTGACGAGGGCTGACAATCCCTTCGGACCGTGGCGATTTCCGCATTGACCCCGAAGCGTTCTTGCAGACACTCGCCCGCGCCGAACACGCTCGATCCTGGCGGTGGGCCGCCGCGGGAAAGCCCCGGGCGGCCATCTGGCATGCCATTCGCGAAAGCCCATCGATGGAATTCTTCGCCCAGCAATTCATCAACGGCCTGACCCTCGGGTCGATCTACGGCCTGATCGCCATCGGCTACACGATGGTCTTCGGCATCATCGGCATGGTGAATTTCGCCCACGGCGACGTCTTCATGGTCTCGGCCTTCATCGCGCTCATCGCGTTCCTCATCCTCACCACCTGGCTCGGCCTGTCCTCGGTGGCCCTGGTCTTCCTGATCGTGCTCGTCATCGCCATGGCGCTGACCGCCCTGTGGGGATGGGCGATCGAACGGGTGGCCTACCGGCCCCTGCGCGGCTCGTTCCGCCTCGCACCGCTGATCTCGGCGATCGGCGTGTCGATCTTCCTGTCGAACTTCGTCCAGGTGGTGCAGGGCGCCCGCAACAAGCCGGTGCCGCCCCTCGTTCGCGATGTTGTCGTGCTCTACCAGAACGAGCAGTACACGGTGACCCTGTCCTACAAGCAGGCGATCATCATGATCACCACGGCCGTGCTGCTCGCAGGTTTCTGGTACCTCGTTCAGAAGACGCCTTTCGGCCGCGCGCAGCGCGCCGTGGAGCAGGACCGGCGCATGGCGGCGCTGCTCGGCATCAACGTCGACCGCACGATCTCCCTGACCTTCGTCCTCGGCGCCGCCCTGGCCGCCGTCGCGGGCACGCTCTACCTGCTCTATTACGGCGTGGTCTCGTTCTCGGACGGGTTCGTGCCCGGCGTGAAGGCCTTCACGGCCGCTGTGCTCGGCGGCATCGGCTCGCTTCCCGGCGCCGTGATAGGCGGGATCATCATCGGGCTGATCGAGACCTTCTGGTCGGCCTATTTCTCCATCGAGTACAAGGATGTGGCCGCTTTCTTGATCCTCATCGTCGTGCTCATCTTCAAGCCTTCGGGCATCCTCGGCCGGCCCGAAGTGGAGAAGGTCTGACGTGGCATCCGGTTCGACCACCCCCATCGCCGCGACCGCCCGCGCCGAGGCCTCTCTCCTGCCCGGCCTGATCAAGGATGCCGGGCTGTTCGCCCTGGTGACGCTGGGCCTGTGCGTGCCCATCGTCAGCTACCGCACCGATCTCGGCCAGGGCATCGGCCTCGTCATCACCAGCCGCTGGGGCACCGTCTTCGCCCTCTGCGCCGCCATCTTCGTCCTGCGCCTCGTGCAGCAGCTCTACCTCACCGGGCGGGCGCGGCGGCGGGCCGCCCGTGCGCCGGTGGTGGAAGGGGCGAGCCGCCTCGCCGCGATCCTCGCGCCCATCACCCTCGTGGTCGCCCTCACCCTGCCGCTCCTCGCCAGCCTCCTCACCGGGTCCCTCGGCGAGGGCCGCTACTGGATCGATCTCGGCATCCTGATCCTGACCTACGTCATGCTCGGATGGGGGCTCAACATCGTGGTCGGCCTCGCGGGCCTGCTCGACCTCGGCTACGTCGCCTTCTACGCGGTGGGGGCCTATTCCTACGCCCTGCTCTCCACGGTGTTCGGCCTGTCCTTCTGGATCTGCCTGCCCTTGGCCGGCCTGTTCGCCGCCGCCTTCGGCGTTCTGCTGGGCTTTCCCGTCCTCAGGCTCCGGGGCGATTACCTCGCCATCGTGACCCTGGCCTTCGGCGAGATCATCCGCCTCGTCCTCATCAACTGGACGGACTTCTCGGGGGGCGCGGCCGGCATTTCCTCGATCCCGCGCGTCAGCTTCTTCGGCCTGCCCTTCACTGCGGGTGAGAACGGGTTCGCCGCCACGTTCGGGCTCAGCTTCAACGCCATGCACCGGCTGGTCTTCCTGTATTACCTGATCCTGGTCCTGGCGCTCGTCACCAACCTCGTGACCCTGCGCATGCGGCGCCTGCCCCTCGGGCGGGCCTGGGAAGCGCTGCGCGAGGACGAGATCGCCTGCCGCTCGCTCGGCATCGACACCACCATCACCAAGCTCACCGCCTTCGCCCTGGGGGCGATGTTCGCGGGCTTCGCCGGATCGTTCTTCGCCGTGCGGCAGGCCTTCGTCTCGCCGGAGAGCTTCAACTTCCTGGAGAGCGCCATCATCCTGGCCATCGTCGTGCTTGGCGGCATGGGCAGCCAGATCGGCGTCGCCATCGCCGCCATCGTCATGATCGGCGGCCCCGAACTCCTGCGCAATCTCGGCTTCCTCAAGGCCGTGTTCGGCGAGGGGTTCGATCCCAACGAGTACCGCCTGCTCCTGTTCGGCCTCGCCATGGTGGCGATGATGGTGTTCCGCCCGCGCGGCCTCATCTCCGAGCGAACGCCCTCCGTCACCATCGCGGAGCGCGGCCGATGACCCTCGCCACAGGCATCAACCGGCTCGCGACGGTGCAGGACGAGCCCCCCGCCGCCATTCCCGGCGGCCCCGCCGATCCGGTGCTGATCGTCGACCACCTGACCATGCGGTTCGGCGGCCTCACCGCCGTCAACGACCTCTCGTTCAAGGTCGGGCGCGGCGACATCACGGCCCTGATCGGCCCCAACGGCGCGGGCAAGACCACGGTCTTCAACTGCATCACGGGCTTCTACAAGCCGAGCGAGGGCATGATCCGCCTAGTGCAGAAGGGCGGGGAGACCTACCTCCTCGAGCGCCTGCCCGGCCATGACGTGAACCGGCTCGCCCGCGTCGCCCGCACCTTCCAGAACATCCGCCTGTTCCCGCGCATGACCGTGCTGGAGAACCTGCTGGTGGCCATGCACAAGCCGCTGATGCGCGCCTCGGGTTTCTCGATCCTCGGCATTCTCGGCCTGCCGGCCTATCGCAGCGCGGAGAAGGCGGGAATCGAGAAGGCCGCCGCCTGGCTCGACCGGATCGGTCTCACGGCGCGGGCCGACGATGCCGCCGGCGACCTGCCCTACGGCGATCAGCGCCGGCTCGAAATCGCCAGGGCCATGTGCACCGATCCGGTGCTGCTCTGCCTCGACGAGCCCGCCGCCGGCCTCAACCCGCGCGAATCCTCGGAGCTGAACACCCTGCTGCGGCTGATCCGGGACGAGTACGACACCTCCGTCCTCCTCATCGAACACGACATGTCGGTGGTGATGCAGATCTCCGACCGGATCGTCGTGCTCGATTACGGCACCAAGATCGCCGACGGCACGCCCGACGACATCCG
The DNA here is from genome assembly GCF_014845095.1 of Methylobacterium bullatum. Lineage (GTDB taxonomy): Bacteria > Pseudomonadota > Alphaproteobacteria > Rhizobiales > Beijerinckiaceae > Methylobacterium > Methylobacterium bullatum. Next base: position 5,568 of record NZ_NKUG01000149.1, read on the forward strand.
TACCGATACCCGCGTCATCGCCGCCTATCTGGGCGTCGACGACGAGGAGGTGGCGGCGGTGGAGGCCGAGGTCGGCCTGACGGGAACGCAAGCATGAGTGTCGCCGGCATCAACGTCCTCGTGGAGGAGACCCGCGCGCTTCAGGCGCCGCTCCTCGATGTGCGCGGCGTCTCTGCCTATTACGGCAGCATCCAGGCCCTGAAAGGCGTCGATCTGCACGTGAACGAGGGCGAGATCGTCGCCCTGATCGGCGCCAACGGGGCGGGCAAGTCGACCCTGATGATGACGATCTTCGGCCAGCCGCAGGCACGGACCGGCAGCATCACCTATGCGGGCCGCGACATCACCCGCATGGCGACCCACGAGATCGCGCGCCTCAACATCGCCCAGTCGCCGGAGGGGCGGCGCATCTTCTCCCGCATGAGCGTGCGCGAGAACCTGCAGATGGGCGCGGCCCTGCATGGCGGGCGCTACTTCGCCGAGGATCTCGAGCGCATGTGCGTCCTGTTCCCGCGCCTGAAGGAGCGGCTCGACCAGCGCGGCGGCACCATGTCCGGCGGTGAGCAGCAGATGCTCGCCATCGCCCGCGCCCTGATGAGCCGCCCGAAGCTCCTGATGCTCGACGAGCCGTCGCTCGGCCTCGCCCCGCTCATCGTCAAGCAGATCTTCTCGGCCGTTCGCGAGCTCAACGAGCGCGAGGGGCTCACCGTCTTCATCGTCGAGCAGAACGCCTATCACGCCCTCAAGCTGGCCCATCGCGGCTACGTCATGGTGACGGGCGCGGTGACGATGAGCGGCACGGGCCGCGAACTCCTCGACAACCCGCAGGTGAAGGCCGCCTATCTCGAAGGGGGCCAGCATTGAGCGGGTCGGCAATGACGCCCCCACCCTCTCCCCCCTGCGGGAGAGGGTGCCTGCGGAGCAGGCGGGAGAGGGGGCAACCTCTCCGGAGACGGCGCTCCCCTCTCCCGACCCACTTCGCGGGCCACCCCTTCCCCGTCTCTTTTTCACATTT
>NZ_NKUG01000015.1 GCF_014845095.1 Methylobacterium bullatum
CCCCCGCACGCCGCCCAGCGCGGACGCGATCCCGGCTTGAGGGGGGTCGCTCGACGCGCGCCGCATCGGCAGACAGAACCGCCGCCGAGGGGCAGCGGTTGCGGCGCGCGATCGAGCCCGCGCTCGTGAAGACTCTCATCACCCTTCCCTCGCCAACCGAAACGAATGATTTTCGACCTTAGGCACTAGCGAGGAAGGTCGACTCAGGGTGGGGAGCAGCCATCAGGTGTGGGTTGCTCGCAGCCAGGGTATGACGGCTGTGGCCTCAGCTCTGGCATCCTCCACAGTCGCGAAGAGGCCGGAAGGTGGGTATCCTTCCCGCCACATTGCGGGCGCATTGTCCCAGCCGTCGTAGAAGCTATCTTCAGTGTAGAAAAAAAGGCCGTCCTGCCGCTGATGGATGGTTAGACGTGATCGGCCGTCGTCGCGTGCGAACTGTTGAGCGATGCTCATAAACATGGCCTGTTTTGCAAGTGCTACTAATCCCTCGTGCTTCCCAAGCTATTGAACCAGCGGCTCTTAAAATCTGCAATGGGTGGGAAGCAGTCATTATCTAGTTACGGAAACATTTGGTGTAGCACGTTGAGGGCCAAGAAGGAGAGAACTATTAGGATCGTCACACCGGCAAATAATGTCCTTCTAAATTTCTCTATAAGCGGCTTATCGTGCTCATTGATATTGAAGAATTGGGCTTCCTCTAAAGATACAGCGATTGAAGGACTAAGCACACCAAAGCCAAAAGGATATTCACCCTGGAGCTTCCCACGAATGCGTTTTAAAAGCGCCACTAGTAGGAAGATGCCGGCTATGAAGCATAAGACAATAACTGCAAGCGGTGCAAAATCTTTCATTCATACCAAGCCATGATTATTACTGGATCGTAGTACGGGGTTCGGTTTCAGCCAACGTCCGAGATAGGTCGGAAGTGGCTGTTCATTACCCCTTGCCGTTCTCGCACAGCAGCGCTTTGGCCTGCCCCCATTCGGTGGCCCAGGATCGAAGTTAGTGCATCGTCGGTCTCGTGACGATGGTGGGGTGAGCGAGCGGCGCTGATCCGGTTGGTTCCGTTGGCCAGATGACGACCTCCGGTGCGGGCGGCTGGTAGCCGAGCGACGAGTGCGGGCGGATGCTGTTGTAGTGCCTGCGCCATTGCTCGATCACGACGCTGGCCTCCTTGAGGGTGTAGAACACCTCGCCGTTGAGGAGTTCATCCCGCAGCTTGGCGTTGAAGCTCTCGCAGTACCCGTTCTCCCACGGACTGCCCGGCTCGATGTAGGCGGTCTGCGAGCCAACCGCCGCGATCCAGTCCTGAACGGCCTTGGCGATGAACTCCGGACCATTGTCGGAGCGGATATGACTGGGCACTCCCCGTAGGCTGAACAGGTCCGAGAGTACGTCGATCACGTCGAGGGCCTTCAGCTTGCGGGATACACGGATCGACAGGCACTCGCGCGTGAACTCGTCGATCACGTTCAGCATTCGGTACTTCCTGCCGTTGTGCGTGCGGTGCTCGACGAAGTCGTAGGACCAGACATGGTCGAGACGCTCGGGCCGTAAGCGAAGGCAGGAGCCGTCGTTGAGCCAAAGGCGTGCCCGTTTCGGCTGGCGAGCGGGAACCTTGAGCCCTTCGAGCCGCCAGATGCGTTCAACGCGCTTTACGTTCACCGTCCAGCCGTCGCGCCGGAGCAGGGCCGTGATCCGGCGATAGCCGTAGCGCCCGTACTGCAGAGCCAAAGCGACGATGGCGGACGTCAGAGCGGCCTCGTCCTCGATCACCACGGCGGATTTGCGCTGGGTCGAACGATGCTGACCCAGAACACGGCAGGCGAAGCGTTCCGACACGCCGTGCTCGGCAATGACGTAGTCGACACAAGCCCGGCGGCGAGCCGGGCTCAGAAGTTTCCCGCAGCCGCCTCCTTCAGGATGAGCTTCTCCAATGTCAGGTCAGAGATAGCCCGGCAAAGGCGCTGATTCTCGGTCTCCAGGGACTTCAGCCGCTTTACCTGATCGCCCTTCAGGCCACCGTACTCGGACCGCCAGCGGTAATACGTAACCTCGGTTACCTCGATGGAGCGTATTGCTTCGGCAACCTTGCGACCCTGCGAGACCAAGACATCGACTTGGCGCAGCTTGGCAACAATCTCTTCAGCCGTATGCTTCTTTTGTCCCATGATGACATCCTCCACATGGCTCAAAGCCATACCTCAAGGAGGACCACTTTTCAGGAGGCAGGCCAGTTGTGGGCGACATCAACAGCGAGCCCAGGTCTGAAACCCGTTCGCTCATCTGAATGCCCCCTTGCGTTGCAGACGACCCGCGTCCGGCCCTCACGGTAATCCGAGGCATGGTGAACATGACCATGGACCCAGACATCCGGTCCCCGGTCCAGGATGAGATCGGACAGATCCGAGGCATCGCACCACCGTAGGTTCGCGTCGGCCCTGGGAAGGCTCGCCGGGTGCGGGGCGTGATGGGTCACCACTACCGTGGGACCGGGATGGCTCAAGGCCAGGGTGTCCTCGATGAAGGCACGGGTGACCCGGTGCATCGCGAGCACCTCATCGGGCTCGATCCGATTACGCGACCTCGGACCCGTGCGGATCCGGCGGTAATCGACCATCCCGCCACGCCCCTGGGCGGTCCGGATACCGTGGTTCAGATTGAACGATCCCAGGCGAAAGTCCGTCCATAGGGTGCCACCGGCGAACCGCACGCCGTCGACGATGACCACGTCGTCGAGCAGGAGGTGGATGCCAAGGGCGCCCGCCCGATCACGCCCCCGGGTCAACTGGTCGTGGATCGTGTAGCGCTCCTCACCCCGGTCCCACCAGAAATCGTGGTTGCCAGGCACGTAGACCACCGGCACGCCAGGGAGGCGCTCGCCCAACCAATCCAGAGCCCGGACGAGAGGCATGTGCACATCACCCGCCACGACGGCCACATCAAATCCGCCCGACGGCACGTGCGCGCCAGCGTCCCAGGCATTCTCCGGCCAGTCCTGATGCAGGTCCGAGAACACCCAAAGGCGCAGGCCAAGGGCGGTCATGTCCCCGGTCCGTTCGTGGCCATGCGTGCCAGGATCCGGTCCAGCGTCACGGGGGCCCAGTCCCAGCAATCCACGCCGACATCGGCACGCGTTGCCGTGCCCGGGACCGAACCATGGGAATGCCCATGCAAGTGAAGTCCGCCCCTATGCGAGCGTGGGTAGCTCACGTGGGGGAATGGCTCAGCCAGATGGACCGCATCACGCCCGCCGGATCCGGCAGCGTGATCATTGCCACGTCCCGGACGGGATCGGCCCAGGGGAGGCGTTCCCCGATCTTCTCGTGATTGCCCCGGATCAGGAGCTTGCGTCCGTTCAAGCGCAAAAATATCGAGAGCGCGTACGCCTCCGTGCACCGGTAGGCGAAGTCGCCCAGGTGCCAGACCGTGTCATCCGGGCGGACGACGGCGTTCCAGCGTTCGACCAGGGTCTCGTCGTGGGCCTCGATGGTTGCGAACGGCCTGGGCCGCTCCATCGAAGAACTTAAGATATTTCGATGTCCGACATGCGTGTCGGAAACGACGTGTGTAGTGGGCATCACAGCCTCTCGCAATGGCGGAGGCTGTGCGCGCGGCATCGCTCTCCGGGATTAGTCGGTCGGGGGCGTTGCCGTGCGTTTCATCATTGATATCCCTGAAGCGTTCGCGTGATCGCCTGGCCGGCCCCCAAACGCAAGGGCAAACACGTGCAGTATGCCCTACTACAAAGTGGATGCTGGTTAGGTCGCTGTGGCTACCGAAAGCCCGTCGTGTAGCGTAGTAACCTCATTTGAAATTCGTCGATCAAGCACGCTTCTGGTGAGTTCTTTGCGAACGACCGCACGACGGACTTGCTTTTAAAGCGCCGATTGCTCGCATATCACGATACTTAGGCATTTCCGCACCCCAAGGGCGACGGGCAACGTGCATGACCGATGCTCGTGCTCGACACTCCGCTGCATCGGGTTCATCGCGTCCGGGACCTTCCTGCTTGGCATCGACCGGCCTGCGCCCGGAGGCAGCGACGGGTCGTTCAGACGGCCCTGCCGACGAGGTGGCCGATGCCCGCGGTGACGGCCATGGCCGCCGCGCCCCAGAAGGCGACCCGCGCGGTTGCCCTCGGGATCGCGGCGCCACCGACCTTGGCCCCCAGCGCCCCGAGGACTGCTAAGAACACCAACGAGGCGGCAGAGACCGAGTAGACGACAAGGGTGGTCGGCGAGACCGCGGCCACGAGCAAGGGCAGGCTGCCCCGGCGGAGAAGGTCGACGCCGACGTCAAGGCGGCCTGGATCGGGCGCGCGGTGGTGAACTCGGAGATGCCCAGTTCATCCCGCGCATGGGCGCCGAGGGCATCCTTGGCCATGAGTTGGTCCGCGACCCTCAGGGCGAGGTCACGGTCCAGTCCACGCGCGACATAGATCCCCGCAAGCTCCTCGCGTTCGGCGGCCGGATCATCCTCAAGCTCGCGCCGCTCCCTGGCGAGGTCGGCCTGCTCGGTGTCGGACTGGGAGCTCACCGAAACGTATTTGCCCGCAGCCATCGACATCGCCCCGGCGACCAGACCGGCCGTGCCGGCGACCAGGATTTCCCCGGAGGCGGCGGAGGACGCGGCCACGCCGACGATGAGGCTTGCCGTGGAGACGAGGCCGTCGTTGGCCCCAAGCACCGCAGCACGAAGCCAGCCGATGCGGTCGATCAGGTGATTTTCCTTATGGGCGGGGCGCATCGGCGTCAGGGTCTCTCATGGGGACGCTCGTCTTCGTTCACGAGTTCAAGGGCCGGGGGTCAGCGGCAGCAATCGGACCCCGATCCGCTCTTCACGAAGTCGCCGTCGGGTAGGACCGGCCGCCCGGTCATCTCGCCGTGGAGTTCCCGTTCGGCCTGGAGCCAGAACTCGTCCGCGTGGCCATGCGGGCGGTCGCGCCGCTCCCAGAGGTGGAAGGCGCGGTCGCGGATCTCGCCGTCGGTGGGTCTCGTCTCGGGGGGCATGCGCTGTTTTCCAGGGATGTCGGGGTCGATAGGACGGATCGCGGCGGTCACTCAGCCGGCGCCGCGGGTGAAACCTTGTCCGGCAGGGCGCTCCCCGGGACGCTGTCACGCTTACGCACGGCGCCACGGATCAGGGTTGCGATGGCGTAGCCCATGGCGCCGACGGCAAGCGCGGTCGCCAACGGCGACGTGCCGCGGCGTCCGCTTCCGTTCGGATGCCCCGCCCGGGACGACCTATCCGCCTCTCGGATGCCGGCGCGCCCACGCTCCAGGGTGTCCTGCGCCAGGTGCGTGGCCCGGTCGGCGACGTCGAGGATGGCATCATTGGCTCGTGCGAAGATCTCGTCGGCGGCGCCCTCGATGCGGCGGCCTTTGTCATTACCGGACGCCTCGTGTGCGTCGGACCGGGTGTGGTCATGATGCGGCTTGGTCATGGTCTGATTGCCTTTCGGGGAACGGGTATCCCTGCCGGGCGCACGATGCCCGACGGAGGCGTGTCGCTGTGCTCAGACGACGCTGATGTAGTTCTCGACCGCAGTGGTGCCCGGGGAGGCCCAGGCCGCGCCAACCGCCTCGCGGCGTTCCTGCATCGTAAGGACGGTGCCTCCCAGGGTGACGGTGCCCCCCTCGGCGGTGACGGTCACGGTCTTCGGGTCGAACAGCCACGAGCGATCCAGCGCCTCGCTGATCCTGTCGCTGACGGCCTCGACGTCGACCTGCGGCTTGACCGCGATGCGGTTGTTCACCGCGACGACCCCCGACAACTGTTGGACTTCCCGTTCGGAGACCTCGGCCTCGAAACGGTGGTCGACCTCGCCCGTCAGGGTGACGACGCCCTTCGAGACCTTCACGAAGACGCGGTCCGGCGGCACGGCCACGTTCCAGGCGAGACGGGCGATGGCGGTGGCGGCGATGTCCTCGTCGGACCGCTTGCGAGCATGCTGCACGACGACCTCTATCTCCTGGACGAGTGCCTTCACGCCCCTCACGCGGCAAGCCGCAGCCTCGGCGGCGAGCTTCTCATCGTAGGTCCCGACCTGACCGGAGAGCGCCACCACGCCGTCCTTGGCGGTGACACCGATCTCCGAGGAGGTCACCGCCGGGTCCCAGATGAGTTCGGCCGTGACCCGGTGCTGAAGGGTGGTGTCGTGGGACATGATGGTTTCCTGGGACGTGCCGGGTTGGACGATGCCGGGGATGGCTTGCGACCTACCCTGCGAAAGGTTGTCCGGCGTCCACGTCGAGGCGTGTCCCGGCATCCGGCCAACGTAGGCGGTGAGGCGGGCCCGATCCTTGATCCAGCGCAAGGATCGGACGGGACGATGCGGCCATCCTCGCGTCGGGATCGGTCGAACCAGGGCACGACCGGCAATCAGGGATTTGTCCCGTCATGAACATGCACGTCGCACCGTGGACCGATGCCGCCGACGGACAGGTGGCGCCTGCATCAACGTCGCCCGACCCATTGGCGGAGAGCCTCCGCATGATGGGGCTCGCCGTCATCGGATCGGCGACCGTCGTATGCCTGATGTGGCTCGCATCCTGAGGCCCGTCGCGGACGTCGCCCTACCGACGAGGCGGCTCGACGCCTGGATCCTCGACGTCGACGGGGTCCTGCTCGCATCGCCCCACGAACGCGCATGGCGGGAGGCGCTCCATGGCATCGCCGACCCGGCGCGCCTCACCACCGCGATGTATCAGGCCTGCGTCGCGGGCCGCTCGCGGCTGGACGGGGCCGTCGCCGCCCTGACAGCGCTGGGCGTGCTGGACGTCGGGCGTATCGGTCCGGCCTACGCCGCCGCCAAGCAGCGCCGCCTGGAGGAGATATTCGCGATGGAAGGGGTGGTTGCATTCCCAGATGCGCTTCGCCTCGTTCGCAGGCTCAGGGCGGCCGGCTGGCCCATCGCCGCGGCCTCGTCCTCCAGGAATGCAGAATCGATGATGCGCACGGTCGCTCTCGACCCCGGTGGGACGCTGTTCGACGCATTTTCCGTCATCGTCTGCGGCCGGAACCTCTCGCACGGAAAGCCCGACCCCGAGATCTTCCTGCTAGCGGCCGCGGAACTCGGCGTCGACCGGACACGGTGCATCGTGGTCGAGGACGCGCCGGCCGGCATCGCTGCCGCGCTTGCCGGCGGCATGGCCACCCTCGGCGTCGCCAGGGTGGATGACGCCGATGGACTGCGCGCCGCCGGCGCCGAGCGCGTGGTGGCAAGCCTCGACGAGGTCATCATCCCCAAGCGGGCGACATCCACCACACACCGCCCCGCCGCATGACAGGACCACGCCCGATGGGCCAAGCACTCCGTCCGACTGCCGACCCGGCCTGGCTTCTGAGCGAGGTCGGGTACGACCCGCTGCGCGAGAGCAGCTTCGAGACGCGCGTCGCGATCAGCAACGGCTTCCTCGGGCTCCGGGGGGCTCTCGCAACGGATCTCGGCGCGTGCCGGACGCTTCCCCCGCGCACCTACGTCGCCGGGCTGTTCGACACGGCCCTCGTGGGCGCCCCGATCCCCGAACGCCTCCCGGCCCCCGACTGGCTCCAGCTTCGCATCGGCCTGCCGGACGGCCCCTACCTCGCCTGCCCCGATCCGTCGTCCCGCGCCGTGACCCCCG
>NZ_NKUG01000150.1 GCF_014845095.1 Methylobacterium bullatum
GGATCGGCTCGACCTCGCCGCCCCCATGGCGCGGATGATGGCGGCGGCCGGGGCCGAGCTGTTGCGGGAGGCCGATTGCCTCGTGCCGGTACCGCTTCATTGGACGCGCCTGTGGCGTCGCCGTTTCAACCAGGCCGCCCTCCTCGGCCGTGGCATCGGCCGCATCGCTTCCCTGCCCTGTGAGACCTCGCTTCTCGCCCGGGTGAAGGCGACGCGCTCGCAGGTCGGGCTCAGCCGCGCGGCGCGGGCGACGAATCTCCAGGGCGCGTTCCGGGTCCCCGCATCGGCGAAGCCCAGGCTCCAGGGGCGAAGAATCCTGCTCATCGATGATGTCACCACCACCGGATCCACCGCCAATGCCGCCTCGCGGGTGCTCTTGCGGGGAGGAGCGGCTTCGGTGGACGTCCTCACCTTCGCCCTGGTCGCCGCCGAGGCAGGCTAAGCCAACAAACCGACCTCCGCCCTTGACAGCCGGGCTCCGCCACGGCCTCCCAACGTCCATGACAGGATCGACGTCACGAGACATCGCGGTGATCGGCGGCGGCCCGGCGGGGCTCGCTGCCGCCGAAATGCTGGCGGGAGCCGGCCATCGCGTCACGCTCTACGAGCGGATGCCCTCGGTGGGGCGCAAGTTCCTCATCGCCGGGCGGGGCGGCCTCAACCTCACCCATAGCGAGCCGCTGGCATCGTTCCACCAGCGCTACCACCCGGCCCAGCCGCCCCTCGCCGGAGCGATCGACGCCTTCTCCCCGCAGGCTCTACGGGACTGGTGCGAGGGGCTCGGCCAGCCGACCTTCATCGGCTCCAGCGGGCGGGTCTTTCCGAAGAGCTTCAAGGCCTCCCCGCTCCTGCGGGCCTGGCTGGGGCGGCTCGACACTATCGGCGTCCGCATCCTCACCCGTCATCGCTTCCTCGGTTGGGACGCGGATGGAAGCCTGGCTTTCGAGACCCCGGACGGGCGCCTCACGGTGGCCCCCCAGGCGACCCTGATGTCCCTTGGCGGAGCGAGTTGGCCACGGCTCGGCTCGGACGGGACCTGGGTCCCGCTTCTCACCGGGGCCGGGATAAAGGTTTCGCCCCTCAAACCCGCCAATGTCGGCTTCAGCGTGCCGTGGTCGGACGTGTTCCGCGAACGCTTCGCCGGGACACCCCTGAAGCGCGTCGCGCTCAGTCTCGGCGACGAGACCGTGCGCGGCGAAGCCATGGTCACCGCGGACGGGATCGAGGGCGGGGCGGTCTATGCCCTGTCGCGCCTCATCCGCGATGAGATCGAAGCCGAGGGTGAGGCCCGTCTCGTCCTCGATCTGCGGCCGGACCTGACCGAGGATGCACTGATGCGACGCCTCGCGTCGTACAAGCCGGGGGCGTCGCTCGCCACGCGCCTGCGCAAGGATGCGGGGCTCGATCCCGTGGCGGCGAGTTTGCTGCGCGAGGCGGCCGGCCGCGCCCTTCCATCCTCGGCGGGCGAACTCGCCGCCTTGATCAAGGCGGCTCACTTGCGCCTGCTCGCTCCCCGTCCGATCGAGCGGGCGATCTCCACGGCGGGGGGCGTCGCCTTCGAGGCCATCGATTCCCGCTTCATGCTGAAGGCGCGGCCCGGCGCGTTCGTCGCCGGCGAGATGCTGGATTGGGAAGCCCCCACCGGCGGCTACCTGTTGCAGGGCGCCTTTTCCAGCGCCCGTGCGGCGGCCGCCGGGATGATGGACTGGCTCGATGAGGCCGGCCCGGACCTATAGACGCGAGCAGAAGCCGACCATGCCCTTGGCGTCGGACGGACAGGACGCGCTGGCGCCGCCATTGGCGAAGGACGGACTTCCTGAGGACAGGCAATAGGCCGAGACGAAGGCCTCGCCGCTGTCACAGCTCAACTCGCAGCCACCGGACGAGCAATTCTCGTTGCGGACGGGACGCAGGGTGGAGTTGGCGGCGCTGGCGGTGAGGCCCGCCGCTCCCGGTTCGCCCTGAGGACCGGCAGGCCCCCTGGGACCCGTTTCCCCCTTGGGACCAACGTCGCCTTTGGGGCCGACCGGCCCCTGCGGGCCTGTCTCCCCCTTGAGTCCCACGTCGCCCTTCGGTCCCGCCTCCCCTTTCGGCCCGGCCTCGCCTGCGGGCCCCGCCACACCCGGCGCACCGGCAAGCCCTGCCATGCCCTGGAGACCGGGCTCTCCCTGCGGGCCGGCATCGCCCTTGGGGCCGGGTTCGCCGGCCGGCGCGCAATTGGCCACCACGGCCTCCCTCTCGTCCTCGCCGGCCTTCAGTGCCGCGACGCAGGTGGCGGGCCGATAGGGCAGACGGAACAGGAATCGGCCGCGCGAATCGGCCATCACCGAGATGTCCTCGTCGAGGATCACGACGGTGCCGGCCTTGCGCACGCTGCCGGAGATCCGCAGATCCCCCGCCTCGATCCGCGCATCGTAGACCTGGATCGGCTGCGTCGGCGCCACGACCCGCTTGGGCCTGGCCGCCCTGGGCCTTGGGGCCGCGGCGGCATCCGTCGCAGGGGCGGCGCTCATCCCACCGCCGGGCTGGCCGGGACTGACCTGGCCGGGCGCCTGAGCCGCTGCCGGACCGGCCGCGAGCCCGGCGAGGATCATCAATCCCATCAATGATTTGGTCATGAAGCCTGTCGGGGCCGGGCACTTGGCGGCATGGTCGAGGCGCATGGGTTCTTTCCAGGCTGATGCGCCGGAGGTCCGGCACGGCGGAGGGACAATGCCGGGTCCGGTCATGCGGTCAAGCCCGGCCCGGATCGTCCCGCCGTCTCGCGGCCGTTCCTCCATCCACACTCATCCACAGCCGTCCACAGGGGAAGCGGCTGTAGCCGCTCAGGAATTTTGCATCCCCCCGAAACCGGTTGAAATTGTTCTTGTTTTGTTCTTATTGTCCGGTGATGGGACGGACAGGATGGATTTGGCTCGACGAAGATGCGCGATGACGGCGAAACGGAGACGGACGGGCTCGAGCGGCGCCGGCGGATCGCTCTGGACGCCCTGCGCGGCCACGGGGCAGGACAGGCCGACGTCCTGTCCGTCGAGGCCCTGCCTCTGGGAATCGCCCATATCGATTCCGGCCTTCCCGGCGGAGGGCTCTCCCTTGGCCGACCGCACGAGATCGCCCCGGAATCCGAGGGCGACGAGGCGGCGGCGTTGGGCTTCACCCTCGCCCTCATGGCCCGACACCTCGCGCGGGTGGAGGGGGAGGCTCTCCTCGTCATCGGCAAGGGGCACCCGACACCCTACGGCCATGGGCTCGCCGGGCTCGGCCTCGATCCGGGCCGCCTGCTGATTCTGGAGGTCGAGAGCGACGCGGATGCCTACCGCGCCTTGGAGGAGGCCCTGCGCTCGCAGGGGCTAAGGGCAGTGGCGGGGCTGGTGAATGCCGGCCTGCCGCTGAAGCAGAGCCGGCGGCTGCATCTGGCGGGCGAGGCGGCCTCCCGCCTCCTCCTCGTCCTGCGGCCACCGCAGGCGGAAAACCCGAACATGGCTGCGACCCGCTGGCGGATCGGCTCGGGGGCGGCCCTGCGGGACCGGTTCGGCTGCATCGAGCGGCCCTGCTGGCGGGCGCGGCTCGACCGCTGTCGCAACGGACGGACGGGGAATTGGCTTCTGGAGTGGGATCATGCCGCGCATCGTTTCGGTCTGGCTGGAGCAGTGGCCGCTGACGCGCCTCAGGCGCGCTCGGGCCGCGCAGGATGACGCGGTCTCCCCCGCCGTCGTGGCCGCCATCGGGCCGGGAGGCCTGCTCATCACGGCCGTCGACGCCGCTGCCCGGGCTCTCGGCCTGCGTCCGGGCGAGCCCCTCGCACGGGCGCGCGCCCGGATCGGGCCGGGCATCGCCGTTCATCCCGCAGACCCGGAGGCCGATGCCACCGCCCTCGCGCGTCTCTGCCTCTGGGCCAAGCGGTATACCCCCCTGGTGGCGCCGTTCGGGCCGGGGGAAGGCGGAGACGGCTTCTTTCTCGACGTGGAGGGGGCAAGCCACCTGTTCGGCGGGGAAGACGCCCTGATGGGCGACCTCGCCGCCCGTCTGTCGGCCAATTCGATCCCCGCCCGGCTGGCCCTGGCCGACACGCCGGCCTGCGCCTTCGCGCTCGCCCGCCACGGCGGTTCGACGCGTCCCGTCATCGTGCCCCGGGGAGGCAACGCGCCGGCCCTGCGCGACCTCTGCGTGAGTGCCCTGCGGATCGAGCCGGCCATCGCCGAATCCCTCCGCTGCCTCGGCCTCCGCCGGATCGGAGCGCTGGCCGAGGCGGCCCGCCCTCCCCTGGCACGACGCTTCGGCGAGACCCTGCTCCTGCGCCTCGACCAGGCGCTGGGGAGGAGGCCGGAGCCGCTGGTCTCCCTGGGGGAGCCGGCCGCCTTCGGCGCGAGTCGGGGTTTTCTCGATCCGATCGGACATCAGGCGATCATCGTCGCCACCGCCATACGGCTGATGCAGGAGATCGGCCCCCGCCTCGCCGCCTCGGGCCTGGGCGCGCGATCCCTGCGGCTGAGCCTCTACCGGGTCGACGGCATCGAGCGCAGCCTCGATCTCGGCCTGTCGGAACCGACCCTCTGCCCGACCCAGGTCGGGCGGTTGCTCGATCTGCGCCTCGACCGGCTCGGGCCGGCCCTCGATGCCGGCTTCGGCTTCGAGACCGTGCGGCTCGACGTGACCGGCATCGGCCGGTTGGAGGCACGCCAGGGCGCCCTGGCCGAGACGGGCCTCGACCGGGAGGCCGAGACCGGCGGGACCGCCCGCCTCGCCGACGCCCTCAGACAACGCATCGGGGCCAGGGTCATCCGCGTGAGTCCACGGGCGAGCCACATCCCCGAACGCGCCGATGCCCTGGAGCCCTGGCGGGTGAGGAGAATCGAGATGCGGTGGCCCGAGCGGGTGGGCACCCGGCCTCAGGGCGGGATGCCGCCCCGTCCCCTCGTTCTCCTGTCTCGCAGCGAGGCGGCCGACGAGGTGTTTTCGCTCGCCCCCGACGGACCACCCCAGCGCTTCCGCTGGCGGCGGCGCCTGCACCGGATCGCCCATGCCGAGGGTCCGGAGCGCATCGCCGACGCCTGGTGGCACGCCCCTGCCCCCGCCCGGGATTACTACGTGGTCGAAGACGAATCCGGCCGGCGCCTCTGGCTCTACCGGGAAGGCTTCCACACGGCTGAAACGGCGGCGCGCTGGTTCGTGCAGGGATTGTTCGCGTGAGGGCCGAGATGAGCGCCCTCCCCTCTCCCCGCCGGGCGGGGAGAGGATCGCGGGCACCTTGCCGTGCCTGCGATGAGCGGAGGCGAAGCCGGAGCGAGGGTGAGGGGGAGATTCCGGACGAGTCTCCTTCGGACGCCCCCCCTCACCCTCGGCTGCCGCCTCGCCGCGCCGACGACGGGGTCGTCGCGGCCCTCTCCCCGCTCGCGGGGAGAGGGGATCACGCGAACGGCCCATCATTCTGCGCATGACCCCGCCCTATGCCGAGCTCGCGGTCACCACGAACTTCTCGTTCCTGCGCGGGGCCTCGCATCCGCAGGAAATGGTGGCGCAGGGCGCCGAGTTCGGGCTCCACGCCATCGGCATCGCCGATCGCAACACGCTGTCGGGCGTGGTGCGCGGCCATGCCGAGGCCAAGCGCCGGGAGAAGGCGGGCGAACCGACGATCCGTTACCTGCCGGGGGTCCGTCTCGTCACCGAGGAGGGGTTCGAGGCCGTCGCCTATCCGATGGACCGAGACGGCTACGGACGGCTCTGCCGGCTGCTCACGGACGGCAACCGCCGCTCGGAGAAGGGCGCGTGCCGGTTCGGTGTCCCGGACATGCTCGCGGCGGCAAGGGGGCAGGTCTTCATCGCGCTCCCGCCGGAGGAGGACGATCCCGTCTTCGCCCGCCATCTCGCCGCCCTGGCGGAGACGGCCCCCGGGTGCGTTTTTCTCGGCGCGAGCCATCGTTATCGCGGCGACGAGCGGCGTCGGCTCGGCCGCCTCGCCGGGTTCGGGGAGCGCCTCGGCGCGCCCATGGTGGCGGTCTCGGATGCGCTCTACCACCACCCCGACCGGCGCCCCTTGCAGGACGTGCTCGCCTGCATCCACGAGGGCTGCACCCTGGTCGAGGCCGGCTATCGCCTGGAAGCCAATGCGGAGCGTCACCTGAAGCCACCCGCCGAAATGGCCCGGCTCTTCGCCGACCACCCGGAAGCGATCGCGCGCACGATCGAGATCGCCGAGACCTGCGGGTTCTCCCTGGAGGAGCTGAAATACGAGTATCCCGACGAGCCCGTTCCCCCCGGCCGGACGGCCCAGGGGCATCTCGAATACATGACCCGGCAAAGGGCCGAACTGCGCTACCCGGACGGTATCCCGGAGACGGTCGAAACCTCCCTGCGCACCGAGTTCGACCTGATCCGCCGCCTCGACTACGCCCGCTACTTCCTCACCATCCACGACATCGTCGAATTCGCCCGGAACCGGGGAATCCTGTGCCAGGGCCGCGGCTCGGCGGCCAATTCGGTTGTCTGCTACTGCCTCGGCATCACGGCGGTGGACCCGACCAAGATCCGGCTCCTGTTCGCCCGTTTCATTTCCGAGAGCCGGGACGAGCCGCCCGACATCGACGTCGATTTCGAGCACGAGCGCCGCGAGGAGGTGATCCAGTATCTCTACGACCGGTATGGGCGAGACCGGGCGGCGATCTGCGCCACGGTGATCCACTACCGGCCTCGCAGCGCCATCCGCGAGGTCGGCAAGGTGCTGGGCCTCACCCCCGACATCACCGGGATGATGGCCGACACGGTCTGGGGCTCCTGGGGCGCCGGCCTGCCGGACCAGCATATCGCGCAGGCCGGGCTCGACCCCGCCAACCCGGCGATCCGGCAGGCGGTGGACCTCGCGATCCAGCTCATCGGCTTCCCGCGCCACCTGTCGCAGCATGTGGGTGGGTTCGTGCTGACGAAGGGACGTCTCGACGAGACCGTGCCGGTGGGCAACGCGGCGATGGCCGACCGTACCTTCATCGAATGGGACAAGGACGACATCGACACGATCGGCCTCCTCAAGGTCGACGTGCTGGCGCTCGGCATGCTCACCTGCCTCCGGCGCGGCCTCGACTTCCTGCGCGAGGATCACGGCATCGCCTACGAGACGCTGGCCGACCTCCCGCGCGAGGAGCCGGAGGTCTACGCGATGCTGTCGAAGGCCGATTCCGTCGGCGTGTTCCAGGTCGAGAGCCGGGCGCAGATGTCGATGCTGCCGCGCCTGAAGCCGAAGGAATTCTACGATCTGGTGGTGCAGGTCGCCATCGTGCGCCCCGGCCCGATCCAGGGCGACATGGTCCATCCCTACCTGCGGCGGCGCTCGGGCGAGGAGCCCGTCGTCTTCCCGTCCCCCTCCCCCGAGCACGGGCCGAAGGACGAACTCGAGGAGGTGTTGAAGCGGACCTTCGGCGTGCCGCTGTTCCAGGAGCACGCCATGCAGATCGCGATCACGGCGGCCGGCTTCACGCCGTCTGAAGCCGACGGGTTGCGCCGGGCCATGGCCACCTTCCGGCACAACGGCCAGATCGTGAATTTCAGGACCAAGTTCATCGAGGGCATGGCCGGGCGCGGCTATCCGCGCGATTTCGCCGAGCGCTGCTTCAAGCAAATCGAGGGATTCTCAACCTACGGCTTTCCCGAGAGCCACGCGGCGAGCTTCGCCCTGCTGGTCTACGCCTCGGCCTGGATGAAATGCCGCCACCCTGACGTCTTCCTGGCCGCAATCCTGAACTCGCAGCCCATGGGCTTCTACCAGCCGGCCCAGCTCGTGCGGGATGCCCGTGCCCACGGCGTCGAGGTACGCGGACCCGACGTCAATGCCAGCGAATGGGATTGCACCCTGGAACCGGCCTCGGCGCAGAGGGGGCCGGAGCGCCGCTTCGCCGTCCGCATCGGCCTGCGCCAGGTGAGCGGCCTGCCGAAGGCCGGCATGGCCCGGCTCGTTGCTCTGCGCGGCAACGGCTATGCCAGCGTCGAGGGCCTGCAGGCCGCCCTGACACTGCCCCGCAACGCCCTCGAGCGCCTAGCGGAAGCGGACGCCTTCCGCTCCCTCGACCTCGACCGCCGCGCCGCCCTCTGGGCGGTGAGGGCACTGGAAGGCACCTCGACGCGCGCCAGCGCCGCGCGGGGCGTCTCCACCGACCGGCGCACCCATCTCCTCAATGCGCCGATGCCGCTCTTCGCCTTCCATGCCGACGATGGGCTGTTCCGGGCCGAGCCCACGGTGGAGCTGCCCGCCATGGCGCTCTCCGAACATGTGGCGGAGGATTACGTCTCCACCGGCCTTTCGCTGAAGGGCCATCCGGTGGCGTTCTTCCGCGCCCGCCTCGCCCGCATCGGCGCGATCCCGGCGGCGGCGCATCACGACCCTTCATGGGTCCAGAATGCCCGCGTCACGGTGGCGGGCCTCGTCCTCACCCGGCAGCGCCCCGGCACCGCCAAGGGCGTGGTGTTCCTGACGCTGGAGGACGAGACCGGCATCTGCAACGTCATCGTCTGGAAGAAGGTCTTCGAAGCCAACCGGCGCATCGCCATGAGCGCCCGCTTCATCGCCGTGCGCGGGCGCATCCAGCGCTCGGGGCTGGTGGTCCATCTCCTGGCCGAGCAGTTCCGCGACCTGACGGAGGAATTGCGGACCCTGCGCGAGGGCGGTCTCCCCCTCCCACCGGAGACCACGGATTTCGGGGCGCCGCCGGACCGGCGCGTCTACCGCAGCCGGGATTTCCATTGAGGGGCGGTACGCATCCCCTCTCCCCGCAGGCGGCTACCGGATTCATCCATTTGCTTTTGCAGGCAGAGCGCGTCCCTCTCCCCCTTGTGGGGAGAGGTCAGGAGTGGGGGTGGCTCCGCCAGCCTCCGACGGCTGAGGGTCACCCAACCAC
>NZ_NKUG01000151.1 GCF_014845095.1 Methylobacterium bullatum
CTGGGTCGCCGCCGCGGCGGTCGCCTGGAAGCTCTATCCCCTGCTGTTGCCCACCGTGAGCCAGCACGTCTCCAACGCCACCGTGGCGCTGGTGGCCTCCATCGCGACGATCTTCCTCGCGACGCTCATCATCGTCTCGATCATCACGGTGAAGGTCTCCGACATGATCCTCGATTCGCGCATCGGCGCGATCGACCGGTCCCTCGGGCTCGTCTTCGGCGCGGGGCGCGGCTTCCTCATCTGCGTGATCGGCTGGGTGTTCCTGGCCTGGCTGGTCCAGGGCAAGATGCCCGATTGGGCGGCCCAGGCCCGCAGCCGTCCGATGCTCGAGAAATCGGGGGACGCCCTGGTTGCGCAGTTGCCCGAGAATCCGGAAGGGTTCCTCAAGCAGTTCAAGAAGTCCAAGGGCGATGCGGTCGACCCCGCCGAACCGGCGGCCGACGGCGATGCGGCACCCGCCCAACGCCGCACCGAGTCGCCGGCCCGGCGCTGACCTTCTCACGCAGCGCGTCTGATCTGCGTGGCATGCCGCTTGGTTGCTGGGCCAAGGCCGACTAAATGACGGCTTCTTGCAGGAAGCGGCCGTCGTCATAAAACGGTCGCAGGATGCAAGCCGGTCCGTGGACGGTGCCGAACTCGGCAGCGGCGGGCCACCTTAGGATCGCAGAACCAGATGTCAGCACGCAGCGCGAGCGCCCGCCATTCGGTCGACGTGGTGGATGGGCTGGACCGGGACGGGGACACGCTGCGCGAGGAGTGCGGCGTCTTCGGCATTTTCGGCCATCCGGACGCCTCGGCCATCGTGGCGCTCGGCCTCCACGCCCTCCAGCACCGAGGCCAGGAGGCGGCGGGCATCGTCTCCTTCGACGGGCACATCTTCCATTCCGAGCGCCGGCCCGGCCTCGTGGGCGATTCGTTCTCCGACCGCTCCACCATCGAGCATCTCGAAGGCTCGGCCGCCATCGGCCATGTGCGCTACTCGACGACGGGCGGCACGATCCTCCGCAACGTCCAGCCGCTCTTCGCCGAACTCGCCAGCGGCGGCCTCGCGGTGGCCCATAACGGCAACCTCACAAACGCCCTCTCCATCCGGCGCGACCTCGTCCGCGACGGCGCGATCACGCAGTCGACCTCCGACACGGAAGTGATCCTGCACCTCGCTGCCCGCAGCCGCGCGCCGCTCATCGTCGAGCGCTTCACCGAGGCACTGCGCCAGGTCCAGGGCGCCTACGCCATCGTGGCGCTCACCAACAAGAAGCTCATCGGCGCTCGCGATCCCCTCGGCATCCGCCCCCTGGTCATCGGCGAACTCGACGGTCGTTACATCCTCGCCTCCGAGACCTGTGCACTGGACATCATCGGCGCGAAGTTCATCCGCGACGTGGAGAACGGCGAGATTGTCGTCATCTCGGAGGAGGGCATCGAATCGATCCGGTTTGCGCCGGCGCAGCCCATGCGCCCCTGTATCTTCGAATACATCTACTTCGCCCGGCCGGATTCCGTGGTGAACGGCAAGAGCGTCTATTCCGTCCGCAAGAATATCGGCCACGAACTCGCCCGCGAATCCGCCACCGCCGCCGACGTGGTGATCCCGGTGCCGGATTCCGGCGTGCCGGCGGCGCTCGGCTTCGCGCAGGAGACCGGCCTGCCCTTCGAGATGGGCATCATCCGCAACCACTATGTCGGGCGCACTTTCATCCAGCCGACCCAGTCGGTGCGTGAGCTCGGCGTGCGGATGAAGCATTCGGCCAACCGCGCCGTGGTGGAGGGCAAGCGCATCGTCCTCGTGGACGACAGCCTCGTGCGCGGGACCACCTCGGTGAAGATCGTGCGGATGATGCGCGAGGCCGGCGCCAAGGAGGTGCATTTCCGCATCGCCTCGCCGCCGATCACCTATCCGGATTTCTACGGGATCGACACCCCCGAGCGCGAGAAGCTGCTGGCCGCCACTCATGATCTCGAAGGGATGCGCCGCTATATCGGCGCGGATTCCCTGGCCTTCCTGTCCATCGAGGGCCTGTACAAGGCCATGGGCGAGGAGAGCCGCAACGAATCCTGCCCGCAATATACCGATCACTGCTTCACGGGCGACTACCCGACCGGCCTGACCGACCTCGCCATCGCCGGGCCGAAGCGTCTCGCGATGCTCGCCGAAGCGGATTGATCCGACCTATGACGAAGCCCCTCGACGGCCGCATCGCCCTCGTCACCGGCTGCTCGCGCGGCATCGGCAGGGCGGCGGCCCTGGCCCTCGCCGAGGCGGGCGCGCACATCGTGGCCGTCGCCAGGACGCAAGGGGCACTGGAAGAGCTCGACGACGCGATCCGACAGGCGGGATCGAGCGCGACGCTCGTGCCCCTCGACCTCACCGATTTCGACGCGATCGACCGGCTGGGTCTCAGCATCCACGAGCGCTGGCGGAAGCTCGACGTGGTCGTGGGCAATGCCGGCATCCTCGGCAATCTCACGCCCCTCGGCCACGTGACGCCCAAGACCTGGTCGCAGGTGATGGACATCAACGTCACCGCCAACTGGCGCCTGCTGCGCTCGATGGACCCGCTGCTGCGGATGTCGGATGCGGGCCGCGCCATCTTCGTCACCTCCGGCGCGTCGCAGAAATGCAAGGCCTATTGGGGACCGTATTCGGTCTCGAAGGCGGCCCTCGATGCCCTGGTGCGGACCTATGCGGCGGAGACCGAGACGACGGCCATCAAGGCCATGCTCCTCAACCCCGGCCCTCTGCGCACCTCCATGCGCAAGGCGGCGATGCCGGGCGAAGACGAGACCACACTCAAGACTCCCGGCGACCTCGCTCCGCATTTCGTACGGCTCGCTAGCCCGGATTGGGATCAATCGGGCAAGATCTACGATTTCCCCAGCGACCGCGTGCTGACGCCGCAGATGGCGGCTTAGCTTCCCTGCCCCTCATAACCCCACCCGCCACCTCATCCTGAGGCGCCGAAGCGAAGCGCAGGCCTCGAAGGAGGGCTCCAGCACCCGCAGCGCGATCTGGAGCCCGCCTTCGAGGCCGCTTCGCGGCACCTCAGGATGAGGTCGGTGGAGGGAGTGACCCGCCTTCATCGAGGTTTCCATCATGATCGACGTTCGCTGCATCTGCGCCATCGGCCTGCGCGGCCAGTTGGGCCTCAACGGGCAGCTGCCCTGGGAGGGCAACACCGATCCGCTCTTCGTCGAGGACGTGACGCGCTTCTTCGCGCTGACCATGGGGCACGTGCTGATCGCCGGGCCGAAGACCGTGGCCTCGGTGCCGGACTTCGCCTTCAAGGATCGCACCGTCGACGTGATCCGCAGCCACGAGGACCCGGAGGAGGTGCTCAAGCGCTATCCGGGCCGGCGCATCTTCGTCGGCGGCGGCATCACGGTCTGGAACGTCTACGCCAAGTACATCCAGAACTGGGACATCACCCGCCTGCCCTATGACGGCGAGGCCGACCGCTGGTTCGACCCGGCCTGGCTGGTGGGCGGGGCGCTGCGGACCTGACGGCAACGACGACGCCTCCTGCGAGTTGATGCTAATCCACCGCAGGAAACCTCCATGACCGCGCACAGCTACCGTTTCGGCATCGAGGAGGAATATTTCCTGGCCGATGCCGAGACGCGAGGGACGCCGCGGCGGTCGGTGAAGCCGTTCCATACGGAAGCGAGCGAGCGTCTGCCCGAAATCGGGCGGGAGATGCTTCAGTGTCAGGTGGAGGTCTGCACCCCGCCCTCCACGGAGTTCAGCGAGGCGCGTGAGATCCTGGGACGCCAGCGCGACGCCCTCGGTCGTCTGGCGAAGGAGCACGAGCTTCTGCTCTTCGCCGCCGGCACCCATCCGGTGTCCGATTGGGCGCGGCAATTGCCGACGAAGGGCGAGCGCTATCGCGGCATCCTGCGGGATGTGGGAATGGCGGGACGGCGGAGCCTGATCTGCGGCATGCATGTGCATGTGGAGGTGCCCGACCCGCAGGCGCGGGTGGACCTGATGAACCGGCTGCTGCCGTTCCAGCCGCTGCTGTTCGCGCTCTCGGCCTCGTCCCCCTTCTGGCAGGGCAAGCCGACGGGTCTCACCGCCTACCGGCTCAGCGCTTTCGGCGAGCTGCCGCGCACCGGCCTGCCGCAGCTTTTCTCGGACCCCGACGCCTATGAGCGCTACGTCCGTATCATGACGCGAGCCGGCTCGATCCAGGATGCGAGCTTCCTGTGGTGGTCCCTGCGCCCGTCGATCAAGTTCCCGACCCTCGAATTGCGGGTGGCGGATTCCTGCACACGGCTGGAGGACGCGCTCACGGTGGCGGCACTCTTCCGCTGCCTCGTGCGCTGTGTCGTGCGCCGGCCCGACCTCAACGCCGATCTCGACGGCGTTTCCCGCGCTTTGGCTGAAGAGAACCTGTGGCGCGCCCAACGCAGCGGCACGGAGGCCGAGATCATCGACGAGGCCAGCGAAGACGCCCTCCCCTTCGCCGACGCCCTCGACGCGATGCTGGCCCTCATCGACGCAGATGCCGACGCGCTCGGCTGCGGCGAAGAGGTGGAGCGGGCACGCACCATCGTTCGGGAGGGCACCAGCGCCGACCGCCAGATCGCGGTATTCGAAGCCGCCCGTGAGACGGGCCGCACCAATCGGCAGGGGCTGGACGACGTAGTCGATTGGCTGAGTGAAACGACCTGCGGGTCGTGAGGCTCAGCCCTTGTTCTCCTTGTCGAACGGGTTCTTCGAGGTGCGGAGCGACAACCGGATCGGCACGCCGGGGAGGTCGAAGGCCTCGCGCAGGTTGTTGACGAGGTAGCGGGTGTAGGATTTCGGCAGGCCGTCGAGCTGGTTGCCGAACAGGGCGAAGTGCGGCGGGCGGCTCTTCACCTGGGTGGCGTAGCGGATCTTGATGCGGCGGCTCGCCACCGCCGGTGGCGGGTTGCGCTGGGTCGCCTCGTTGAGCCAGTCGTTGATCTTCGAGGTGGAGATGCGCTTGTTCCAGACCTCGAAGGTCTCGGTGACGGCCTTCATCAGCGTGTCGATGCCGTCGCCGGCGAGGCCCGAGAGGGGCACGACGGAGACGCCGCGCACCTGCGGCAGCAGGCGGGTGCAATCCTCGCGCAGCTTCTTCAGCAAACCCGGCTGGTCGGCCACGAGGTCCCACTTGTTGAGGCCGATGACCAGGGCGCGGCCCTCGCTCTCGATGAGATCGACGATGGTCAGGTCCTGCTTCTCGAACGGGATCGTCGCGTCGAGGAGCACCACCACCACCTCGGCGAAGCGCACGGCCCGCAGGCCGTCGGACACCGCGAGCTTTTCGAGCTTGTCGTCGATGCGGGCCTTGCGGCGCATGCCGGCGGTGTCGTGGAGCTTGATGCGGCGGCCGCGCCATTCCCAGTCGAGGGAGATCGAATCCCGCGTGATGCCGGCCTCGGGGCCGACGAGCAGGCGCTCTTCGCCGAGCATCCGGTTGATCAGGGTCGACTTGCCGGCATTCGGGCGGCCGACGATGGCGACCTTGAGCGAGCGGTTCGACGGGTCGTCGTCGTATTCCTCGTCCTCGTCGTCGAGCTTGGGCAGGGCCTCGGTGAGCGCGTCGTGCAACTCGCCGATACCCTCGCCGTGCTCGGCCGAGAAAGGGATCGGGTCGCCGAGGCCGAGGGAGAACGCTTCGTAGGCGCCGGACAGGCCGGTGCCGCCCTCGGCCTTGTTGGCGACGAGCACCACCGGGCAGCCGGCGCGTCGCACCAGTTCGGCGAAGGGCTGGTCGGCCGGCAGGATGCCGGCGCGGGCATCGATGACGAACAGCACGACGTCGGCTTCGAGGATCGCGGCCTCGGTCTGCGCGCGCATGCGGCCGAGCAGCGAATCGGCATCGGCCTGTTCGAGGCCCGCCGTGTCGATGACGCGAAACACCAATCCGCCGAAGTTGACATCGCCCTCGCGCCGGTCGCGGGTCACGCCGGGGCGATCGTCCACGAGGGCGAGCTTCTTGCCCACCAGCCGGTTGAAGAGGGTCGACTTGCCGACATTCGGCCGTCCGACGATAGCGACGGTCGGCATGTCCATGGTGGTCTCGATTCAGTCGTCGTACGGAGAAAATTCGTCGTGCAGGCGGCGTGCCGGAACCGGCTCAGCGCGTCACGGGCGGGGGTGCGGCCGGCTCAGGCGCAGGGGCCGCGGTCACGGTGACCGGGCCGCCGGCCACGAGGGCGGCGTAGACCTCGATGCGCTGGCGAAGATTGGCCGGCGTCTGAGGATCGGAGATGATCTGGTCGAACCAGCGCCCGGCGGCATCGTATTCGCCGCGCTTCAGCGCCACGAGACCGAGCATTTCGCGGGCGGTGTGGCGGAACGCGCCGGCCGGGGCGGCGAGCCCCTGGAGGCTGGCGAGGGCCGGATCGGGGTTCGGCTGATCGAGGCGGATCAGGGCGGCGCGCAGGCGGGCGAGGTCGCGCAGGCCATCGTTGAGCTTGGTGTCGGCTGCCAGCGCATCGTACTCGGCAGCACCCGCGGTGGCGTCGCGCTTGGCGGTCTCGGTGGCGGAGCGGAAGCGGGCCAGCATCCGGTAGCCGCCGGGAGCCTCGGCCTCCAGCGCCTCGAAGGCCTTGTCGGCCTCGGCGCCCTTGCCGTCCTTGGCGAGGCGATTGGCGGCCTCGAACTTCTCGGACGCGGCTTCCGCGCGAACCCGCTGGTCGTGCTGCCAGTAGCGATAGCCGCCGACGCCGGCCACGACGAGAATCGCCACGGCGACGATGAGACCGCTGTAGCGCTTCCAGATCTGAGCGACCTGATCGCGGCGATAGTCTTCGTTGACCTCGCGGATAAACTCGTTGTTCTCGGCCATGTCGTCTCACGCCGACCGCGATACGATCGACGGCCTTGAGGAAAACCAAGCCCGGCGCCTAGCACAGCCAGGCCGGCTTGGCGACTGGCCATGCAGCCTGCTTCAGGCCGGGACAGGCCAAGCCGAGACGCCGATCACCCATTGATGCAGGTATTTGGCGAAGGCGAACCAGACGACGAAGCCGACCACGACCGCGATGGCGTCGTTGCGCCAGCCGGCCGGAGCCGCGACGGCGCCGTGCTGGGCGGCCACCGCACCGGCCGACAGGGCGCGGCGCTTGGCGCTGATCCGGGCGATCACCGCCCAGGCGAGGAAGCTGCCGAACAGCAGGATCGAGCCGAGGTCGCCATTGGCGAGGAGATGGGCCGTCGCCCAGATCTTCACCGCCAGCAGCATCGGGTGCTTGGCCCGCGCCCGGATATGGCCGGGCAGGTAGGCCGAGGCCAGGGCGATGAAGGCGAGGAGCGTCAGCAGCAGCGCGAGATGGCGCGTGAACACCGGCGGGTTCCAGACCTGGATGTAGCCATCCGCGCGGTATTGTCCGAAACCATAGGCGATGAGCACGATGCCGACGATCGACAGCACTGTATAGCCGAGCTTGAACCGGCTTTCGCCCAGCTCGTCGATGACGCCCGCGCGCTTCGTCCTCAACATGGAGAAGGCATGCGTGCCGAGGAACAGCACGAGGCCGAGGATGAGGATGAGCATGGGATGCCTTCGAATCGCGCCTGTGGATCGCGGGAGCCGCGCCAGGCCGGGTGAAGCAGACTGTAATTGTTCAAAACCCAAACTCGGGCCGATGTCCAGGCTCACCCGATGACGCGGCTCCTCGCCCTCCTCCTGCTCGTCCTGCTCCCCAACGGTGCGGCAGCGCGGTCCGAGCCGCCGCTCTCGGCGCTCACCCTCGTCGGTCCGCCGACGACGATCTTCAGGGCCGAGCGCGATGCCTGCGACGGGGCGGACGTGCCGGACGCCTCTGCCCGTGCCTTCCGCGACGCATCGGGCAGCGTCGCTCTGTTCGGGATGCATTACCGCAACCGGGCCCTGCGCGGTCCGAGCCTCGACCAGTTGAAGCTCGACTGCACCGTGGTGCTCGACTCCGGCGAGAAGGCCGATCCGGCGGCCTATGACGACCGCTCCTGGATCACGGCCACATGGACTGAGGACGGCAAGGCGGTCGCGGCCCTCCTCCACCACGAGTATCAGGCAAACGAGCACGAGGGCCGCTGCCGCTCGAAGGTCTATATCGAGTGCTGGTACAACACGATCGTCGCCGCCTCCTCCGGCGATGGCGGCCGCAGCTTCAACCGCGCCAAGTCCCCCGTGGTGGTGGCCGGGGCGCCGTTCCGCCAGGAGGTGGGCCAGGGCCGGCAGCGGGGATTCTTCAATCCGTCGAACATCGTCGCGGACGGGCGCTGGCGCTACGTGCTGATCGCCACCACGGGCTGGTCTTCCGGCGGCGGCGAGCAATCCGCCGGGGCCTGCCTGTTCCGCACCGACACGCCCTCCGACCCGACGCGCTGGCGGGCCTGGACCGGGCTCGGCTTCACCGCCGCCTTCCCCGATCCCTACACCAGGCCAACATTGCTCTCCGAGCCGTGCAAGCCGCTGGAGCCGTTCGGCCTGCCCGTGGGCGCAGTGGTGCGCCATCGCGGCACGGGGGCCTGGATCGCCGTCTTCATGGCCGCGGCCGGCGCCAAGGTTCCGCAATCCGGTTTCTATTGGACGACGTCGCGGGATCTCCTCACCTGGGATCAGCCGCGCCTGCTCCTCGCCGGCGCCACGCTCTACGACGATCCCTGCGCGGCCAAGGGCGACCTCATCGCCTATCCGTCGATCCTCGATCCGCAGGCGACCGGCCGCAACTTCGACGATGTGGGCGACACCGCCCTCCTCACCTACGTGACGCTGCGCCTGGAGGGCTGCCAGGTGACCTCGGACCGCGACCTCGTCCGCCGGCCCCTGGCGATCAAGGTCTGGCCATGAGCCGGGAGCGCATCGTCATCACGGCCGGCCCCTATCCGGCGTAAGGCGGACTTCGTCACCGAGACCGTACCGGTGGAGACGACCTCCCGGCCCGGCGGCACCCCACGTTTCCGTGTCAGAACTTCACCAGTTCCACGCGCCGGTTCTTCGCCCTGCCCTCCTCGCTACCATTGGAGGCGACCGGGCTGGCGGCCCCGAAGCCCTTGGCTCTCAGCCGATCCTTCGCGACGCCCGACGCGATGAGCCTGGCCATCACCGCCCTGGCGCGGCCATCGGAGAGCGACTGGTTGTGCCCGGCGGAGCCGGTCTCGTCGGTGTAGCCGTTGATCGCCAATTTAAGACCGGGATTCGTCTTCAGCAGGCTCGTTACCGCTTCGATCTGAGCCGCGGAATCCGGCAGGATCTCGGTCTTGTCGGTGGCGAAGTTGACATGGATCACCGCCCGACCGGTCTTGTCGATGTCCTGCTTCAGCTGATCGGCGGGCAGCAGGGAGGCGGTCTGGGCGAACGGCTTCGTCTCAAGGATGGTCCAGCTCGCGCTGTTGCTGCCGGGCACGAAATGCACCCAGATCTGCTTGTCCGGACGGCGGATCACCCATGTCTGCGTCGGTTCGTTGAAGACGTCGCCAAGCCCGTCATACATGCCCATCGTGACCTCCTCCGGCAGGGTATCGGTCATCGCAGCGGGGATCTTGCTGTCGGCAAGTTTCCGACCGCCGGCCTGGGTCAGCACGGCTTCGATGTTCTTCTTCAACTCGTAGGACGAATAGGTTTTGCCGTCCTCGGTGCTGATGAGGGACAGGAACACCTTGCCGTCGACGTCGTGGAGCGCGGTGCCCGTCCAGAACGGGAAATGCCCGAAATCGCGCGTCTTGGGCGGGTTCATCGGCTGATAGCCGGCTGGCAGCACGAAATAGGGAAAGCGGCCGAGGGGCACGGTCGAGACGGGGATGTCGTCGAGCACCACGGCGCCCGGTATGGTCCCGCCCCCGGGAGACGGTGGACCCGCGAGCGGCTCGGCCCTGCTTTCGCTCGCGGCCCATGTCAGAGCCAGCAGAATCCAGGCCAGTGTCAGTACTTTCATCATCTACTCCGGCAGGATGACGGCGCCGACGGTCCGGGCCACCGTCGACGGGTTCGCGGGAAGGCGGGGCCTTCAAGGGGCGAGAGATGCCACGCCTACACCCGGCGTCGAGTCGGACGGATGTCCGATGGACCCCGACCGCCCCCTTAGCCGACCACGCGACCTTGCTGCCCGCTCTCGCTCTAGATATTTTACTGGAGATGTCCGGAGCCGATGATGGAAAGCTCGCAGAAACGCGCCATCCGGAAATATCGCTCGCGCCTTGGCGAGCGCGGCCTCGCGCGTTTCAAAGTGCTTGGCCGGGACGCAGATCGCGACCTCATCCGGTCGCTCCCCAGACGCCAGTCCGAGGACACGTCCGAGGCCTCGAAGCTTCGCGCGACCGTCAGCCAGTCGATCGCTCGCGCTCCGGCCAAGACTCGACGTATCCTTGCCGCCTTACGGCGCTCGCCGCCGGTGAATGCGGAACTAGATCTTTCCCGCCCCCGTGAAGAGGGACGTAAGGTCGACCTGTGACGCGCTATCTCTTGGACACCAACATCATCAGCAACGTCGTCAAGCGGCTTGTGGAACGATCCGGCGCAATGTCGGTGGAGACTGACATCACTCCCACTCGATCGTGCCGGGCGGCTTCGAGGTAATGTCGTAGGTCACCCGGTTGATGCCCTTCACCTCGTTGATGATGCGGGTGGCGACGCGGCCGAGGAAGGCCATGTCGAAGGGGTAGAAATCCGCCGTCATGCCGTCGACGGAGGTGACGGCGCGAAGGGCGCAGACGTGGTCGTAGGTGCGGCCGTCGCCCATCACGCCCACCGTCTTCACCGGCAGGATCACCGCGAAGGCCTGCCAGATCGTGTCGTAGAGACCGGCCTTGCGGATCTCGTCGAGATAGATCGCATCGGCTTTGCGCAAAGCCTCCAGCTTCTCGGCGGTGATGGTGCCGGGGCAGCGGATGGCGAGGCCGGGGCCGGGGAACGGGTGGCGGCCGACGAAGGCCTCGGGCAGGCCGAGCTCCTTGCCGAGCACCCGGACCTCGTCCTTGAACAGCTCGCGCAGAGGCTCGACGAGCTGCATGTTCATGCGCTCGGGCAGACCGCCGACATTGTGGTGGCTCTTGATCGTCACCGAGGGGCCGCCGGTGAAGGACACGCTCTCGATCACGTCGGGGTAGAGCGTGCCCTGCGCCAGGAAGGCCGCGCCGCCGATCTTCTTCGCTTCCTCGTCGAACACGTCGATGAACAGGCGGCCGATGGTCTTGCGCTTGATCTCCGGGTCGCTGACGCCTTCAAGCTCGCCGAGGAACAGCTCCTGCGCCTGAACGTGGACCAGGGGGATGTTGTAATGGTCGCGGAACAGCCGCACCACCTCGTCGGCCTCGCCCATGCGCAGCAGGCCGTGATCGACGAAGACGCAGGTCAGCTGGTCGCCGATGGCCTCGTGGATCAGCACCGCCGCCACCGAGGAATCCACGCCGCCCGACAGGCCGCAGATCACCCGCTCCTTGCCCACCTGGGCGCGGATCTTGGCGATGGCCTCCTCGCGATAGGCGCCCATGGTCCAGTCGCCGGTGCAGCCGGCGATGTCGCGCACGAAGTTGCGGATCAACAGGGCGCCGTGCGGGGTATGCGCCACCTCCGGGTGGAACTGGACCGCGTAGTAGTTGCGCGACTCGTCGGCCACCGCCGCGAAGGGCGCGTTCTTCGACAGGGCGACGGTGGTGAAACCGTCGGGGAGCTTGGTCACCCGGTCGCCGTGGCTCATCCAGACCGGATAATGCTCGCCCACATGCCAGACGCCCTTGAACAGGGGACAATCCGAAATGATTTCGATCTCGGCGCGGCCGAACTCGGCATGGTGTCCGCCCTCGACCTCGCCGCCGAGCTGCGCCGCCATGGTCTGCTGG
The DNA here is from genome assembly GCF_014845095.1 of Methylobacterium bullatum. Lineage (GTDB taxonomy): Bacteria > Pseudomonadota > Alphaproteobacteria > Rhizobiales > Beijerinckiaceae > Methylobacterium > Methylobacterium bullatum. Next base: position 11,795 of record NZ_NKUG01000151.1, read on the forward strand.
CCGTAGCAGATGCCGAAGACCGGCACGCCCGAATCGAACACCACCTGGGGCGTGCGGGGCGAGGCGTCGCTCGTCACCGATTCGGGGCCGCCGGACAGGATCACGCCCTTGGGCTTCGATTCGGCGAAGGCCTCCGCCGCCTTGGTGAAGGGGACGATCTCGCAATAGACCCCCTCCTCGCGCACCCGCCGCGCGATGAGCTGGGTCACCTGGGAGCCGAAATCGACGATGAGGATCTTGTCGTGGTCGGTATTCATGGATCGGAGTTAGACGAGGCCCTGCCGCCGTGCAACGCGCAGGTTCCGCAGGGCGCGCGCCGCCCACATGCATCGGGCGCGCCCATCGCCCGTTGGCTCACGCACGGAGGAAGCCGCGTCGGCGCATCCAGGTGAGGAACAGGCCGGACCAGGCCGCCGCCGGGGAGCCGGGCACACCGAGGCCGAAACCGTGGCCGCCGCGCTCGAACAGGTGCAATTCGGCGGGCACCAGGGCGCCGCGCAGGGCGGCATACATGAGCAGGCTGTTGTCCACCACGGCGATGGGGTCGTCGGCGGCCTGGGCGAGGAAGGTCGGCGGCGCCTTCTCGCGCACATGCGTCTCCACCGAATAGGCCGAGGCCTTCACCGGATCGGGCGGGTCGCCTGCGAGGATGCGCCTCGTGGAGGTCCGGTCGAAGGGCGGAAGCAGGGTGATGACGGGGTAGATCAGCCCCGCGAGCTCGGGCCGGGCCGAGAGCGCATCGCTGGCGTCGAGCCCGGCATAGGTCTCCGCCGAGGCGCGCATGGCCGCCTCCCCCATCAGGTGGCCGCCGGCGGAAAAGCCGAGCACGCCGACCCGTTCGGGGTCGATGCCGTAGGTCACGGCCCCCGCGCGGACGAGGCGGAGTGCCCGCTGCACGTCCTGGAGCGGCGCGTCGGCACCGGCCGCCCAGCCCTCGCCGGGGAGGCGGTAGATCAGCACGAAGGCGGTGATGCCCACGGTGGCGAGCCAGCGCGCCACCGGTATGCCCTCGTTGCCGATGTCGATGCGGCGATAGCCCCCGCCCGCCGCGACGAGCAGGGCCGCCCCGTTGGGTTTGGGCGCGCGCATGACGAGGAGGCAGGGCCGCGCAACGTTGCTGATCACCCCGTCGCGGCTCTCGTCGAACCGCCCATCCGCCGCGATGGGACCGCCGCCGCCGGGGGGCAAGCCGGGCCACAGGTCGATCACGTCGAGATTCGTGCCCGGAGCCGGAACCGTCTCCGCGCGGGCCTGCGCACCGCCGGACAGCATCGCCGCGGCTGCGGCGACCAATGTCCGGCGGTCGAGGCGCATCAGCCGCGTCGTTCCAGGGTGGCGACGTAGAAGCCGTCCGTGCCGGTGAGGGCCGGGCTCATCTGCAGGCCGTGCTCGGTGAACCGCACCACCCCGGCGAGGCCCGGCGCATGGTCGGCGGCGACCGTCTCGGCCGGCAGGACCGTCAGCCCGCCATTCGCCCGTGCGAGGATGCCGTCGATGGCTGCGTCGTTCTCCTCCCGCAGCAGGGAACAGGTGATGTAGGTGATCCGCCCTCCCGGCCGCACCAGGCGGGCGGCCCGGTCGAGCACCTCGGCCTGGTCCGTGACGCGGGCGCTGAGGGAGCCGGGGCGCAGGCGCCATTTGGCGTCGGGATTGCGCCGCCACGTCCCCGTGCCGGTGCAGGGCGCGTCGACCACCACCCGGTCCACGGTGCCGTCGAGGTCGCCGAGCACGTCGGCCCGCGCGCGTCCGCCGCGCGGGGTGCGGATCTCGGCCTCGGCACCGGAGCGGCGCAGCCGGTCGTGGATCGGCGCGAGCCGGCGCGGATCGTCGTCGGTGGCGATGAGGCGTCCCTCGTTCCGCATCATGGCCGCGAGGGCGAGGGTCTTGCCACCGCCGCCCGCGCAGAGATCGACCACGGTCTCGCCCGCGCGCGCACCGGTCAGAGCGCCGGCGATCTGCGAGCCCTCGTCCTGGATCTCGTACCAGCCGTCGAGGAATTCCGGCTCCACATGCAAGGCGGGACCGCGACCGTCCTCGCCGATGGGAATGCGCAGGCCGTTCGGCGCATGCGGCGTCACCGCCGGCGCCAGATGCGCGAGCCCGGCCAGGGCCGTCTCGCGGTCGCGCTTGAGGGTGTTGATGCGGATGTCGAGGGGCGCGCGGCGGGCGAGCGCGCGCAGTTCCTCGAGCAGGGTATCGCCGAACAGGTGGCCGAGGGAGGGCAGGATCCAGTCCGGCACGTCGCCGGCCACATGGGGCGGTGCCTCGGCGAGCGAGCCCTCGGCGATGGCCGTGCGCTCGGCATCGGTCAGGGGATCGGGCGCGAAGCGCTCGCCCGAGAACAGCTCGGCGATGGTGGGCGCCGCGAGTCCGTGCTGCAGCCGCAGCATGCCGATCAGGATGGCGCGCGGGGTCTCGTCCCCCATCACCCAGGCGGAAGAGGCCCGGCGGCGCAGGGCGTCGTAGACGAGGCTCGCGATGGCGGCGCGGTCGCCGGAGCCGGCGAAGCGGTGGGCGAGGCCCCAATCCTTGAGGGCGTCCGCGGCCGGTCGGCGCCGACCGGCGATGTCGGCGAGCACTTCGATGGCGGCGGAAAGGCGAGCGGGAGGGGTCAGGATGAAATCCTCAGGGTTAGGGAAGCGTGACCGGTCACGGCCACCGCCGCGATACGGTCACGCTTTGAGCGGGTGTCCGACACAATACAGCCGAGCTTCCGGCGCGATCGGCCGTCAGACAGGCAGGGCGCCAGACTCGTCTCGTGCCCTTGCTGCGCCCGAGCCCGCTGCGTCAACGTCCGGAGCCTCGCAATCGTCATGTACCCCATCGTCCAACTCACTCTCGCGGGCCTCGTCCTGCTCAGCGTCGCCGCCTGCTCCACCGCGCCCGCCGTCGACCTGACGCCGCCGCCGCAGCGCCCCTACGATGCCAAGACGCAGCTCGAATACGGCAACCCGCCGCCGCCTCCCCCGGCTCCGCGCTACTGAGCGTCCGCCTTTCCGGGGCCGCCGCTCAGGCGGCCTCGCGGGCGCGGCGGTTCTCGTAGGCCTTGAGATGGGTGTAGGCCCGGTCGAGCATCGGGTGCGCCCCGTCGCGGCTGCGGGCGATGAGATCGCCGATGATGTGATCGGCCTCGATCCGCGCCTTGTTCTCGATGTCGCGCAGCATCGAGGCGGTGAAGGCCGAGCCTTCCGCGGTGAGACTCGTGCGCGTGTTCTGCATCACCTTCTCCCGCGGGGCGTAGCCGGCATCTTCGGCGATCCGGCGGCACTCCTCCATCAGCGCCTCGATGAGGGCGAGGCCGCCCGGCGCGGCGACGATGTCGCCGATGGTGGCCCGCATTAGGCAGGTCGCCCCGGCGAGTGTCGCCAGGAACGTCCACTTCTCCCACATTTCCAGCACCATCGCCTCGCTGAGGCGAGCCTGGAACGCGACGCCCTGCATCAGCGCCTCGATCCGCTCCACCCGCTCCGAGCGCCCCCCTGCCCGCTCGCCAAAGGTGAGGGAATGGAGCGGGCTCATCATGCGGATCTCACCGTCGCCCCGCACCGTCGCCACGATGGCGCAGGACCCGCCGAGGACATTCTCCGGTCCGAAGGCGGCGTCGAGGGCGTCGAGATGGCGCAGGCCGTTGAGGACGGGCAGCACCAGCGTCGCGGGGCCGACGGCCGGGGCCACGTCCGCGATGGCTCCGTCGAGGTCGTAGGCCTTGCAGCTGAGGAGAACGAGATCGAAGCGTCCGCCCTTGCCCGCCGCGAGATCGGCGGCGGTGAGGGTCGGGGGCTCCGCGATATGGATGTCGCCGGCCGGGCTCTTGACCCGAAGCCCCGAGGCGGCGAGCTTCTCGGCTCGCGCAGGCCGCACGAGGAAGGTGACGTCCCGACCGGCCTCCACGAGACGCGCCCCGAAATATCCACCGGTGGCACCGGCGCCGACGACGAGCACGCGCATGGGACGATCCTCAATCTCGATGAGCGTCCCTCTTTATCGGACGAGGGAGGCGGTTTTCCAGGCGTGCGTTCAAATTCCGATCGGCGCGAGAAAGATGCGCACCGCGAAGACGATCCACATCGCCAGCAGCACCAGCGCCCCGAGCGTATAGGCGCGAAAACGGAAGGGGACGTGGTTCGAGGTGACGTAGACGCCCGCATGGACGGCGCGCGACGCCACGAAGATCCAGGCGAGTACGACGAAGAGCAGATCGGCCTTCTTCGTGTAGAGTGCCAGCGGCACCAGGGCGAAGAACAGCACCGGCAGCTCGAACTGGTTGGAGAACGCGTTGGCGGCCTGTTGCGCGCGGGGCTGCCAGTTGCGCTGCCCCATCGAGACGTCGCCGGCCGTCACCGCACCCGCCTTGATCTCGGCCAGGCGCACCCGTCCCAGCCAGAACATCAGCACGAAGATCAACAGAACTTGCGCGAAGACGGGGGCGAGGATGGCCTGGACGGTCATGGAGGATCCCGATGCGGCGGCGTCAGCGCCCGAGGGCGACGAGGCCGAGATGCGCGACGAGGATCGCGCAGCCGAGGAAGTTGATGACGAAGACCCTGCCCCTGAGCGGCACGTCGTCGGTGAGCGTCTGGACGGCGGTATGGATCACCCGGCCGGCGAAGAAGAGCCAAGCGGCGGCGACATCGACCCAGGTCACCCGGTCGAGGGCCGCGAGCAGGGCGACGCAGGCGAAGACGATGACGGGAAGTTCGAACTGGTTGGAGAGGTTGCGGGTGATGCGCGCGATCGCCGGAGGCTCGTCGCGGCCGAACTCGAAACAGCCGAACCCCACCTCACCGCGACGCACCGCCAGCAGGCGCGCCACGGAGAGCCAGACATAAAGGCCGAAGGTGAGCCCGATCTGCGCCAGCACGGGCCAGAGCACGAGGTGGCGCGGATCGGACATCGGACCGGGCTCAGGCGCGGCTGGGGTAGTTCGGGCTCTCGCGGGTGATGGTCACGTCGTGGACGTGGCTCTCGCGCAGGCCCGCATTGGTGATGCGGACGAACTGCGCCTTGTCCTGGAACTCGGGGATGGTCGGCGCGCCGACATAGCCCATGGCGGCACGCAGGCCGCCGGCGAGCTGGTGCAGCACCGCCGCCACCGGCCCCTTGTAGGGCACCTGACCTTCGATTCCCTCGGGGACGAGCTTGTGGGTGTCGCTGACCTCGGCCTGGAAGTAGCGGTCGGCCGAGCCGCGGGCCATGGCCCCCACCGAGCCCATGCCGCGATAGCTCTTGTAGGAGCGGCCCTGGTGCAGGAACACCTCCCCCGGCGCCTCGTCGGTTCCGGCCAGCAGCGAGCCCAGCATCGCCACGGAGGCGCCGGCCGCGATGGCCTTGGCGAGATCGCCAGAGAACTTGATGCCGCCATCGGCGATGACCGGTACGTCGGCCCGGTCGGCGGCCTCCACCGCTTCCATCAGGGCGGTCAGCTGGGGCACGCCGACGCCGGCCACGATGCGGGTGGTGCAGATCGAGCCCGGGCCGATTCCGACCTTGATCGCGTCCGCGCCGGCATCGATGAGCGCCTGGGCCCCGTCGCGGGTGGCGACGTTGCCGGCCACCACCTGAACGGCGTTGGAGAGCTGCTTCACCCGGCGCACGGCATCGAGCACCTTGATGGAGTGGCCGTGGGCGGTGTCGACCACGATCACGTCGCAGCCGGCATCGATGAGACGCTCGGCCCGCTCGAACCCGCTATCGCCCGTGGTGGTGGCGGCGGCGACCCGCAGGCGGCCCTGCTCGTCCTTCACGGCGCCGGGATAGGCCACCTGCTTCTCGATATCCTTGACCGTGATCAGGCCGATGCAGCGGTAATGGTCGTCGACCACGAGGAGCTTCTCGATGCGGAACTGGTGAAGCAGGCGCTTGGCCTCCTCCTGGTTCACGCCCTCGCGCACGGTGATGAGCCGGTCGCGGGTCATCAGCTCGGCGACGGTCTCGGAAGGGTTGGTGGCGAAGCGCACGTCGCGGTTGGTGAGGATGCCGACGAGTTTGCCGCGCGAGCCGTTGGGGCCGCGCTCCACCACCGGGATGCCGGAGATGCGGTTCTGCTTCATGAGCGAGAAGGCGTCGGCCAGGGTCTCGTCGGGATGGATGGTGATCGGGTTGAGCACCATGCCCGACTCGTATTTCTTGACGAGGCGGACCTGCTCGGCCTGCTCGTGCGGCTCGAGATTGCGGTGAATGACGCCCATGCCGCCGTTCTGGGCCATGGCGATGGCCATCGGCGCTTCGGTGACGGTGTCCATGGCCGAGGCCAGGATCGGCATGTTGAGGTGGATCGTGCGGGTCAGTCGCGACGCGACGCTGACCTCGGTGGGCATCACCGAAGATGCGGCGGGACGGAGAAGCACGTCGTCGAAGGTCAGGCCTTCGATGATGGAATCCGCGGTGATACGAGCCATGTGCCAACTCCCGAAACGGTGAGAGGCGCCGGGCTGTAACAGCCGTCGACGCCGAATGCGTTGGCACGGCGCAGTATCATGGGGCCGGACCCTGCGCAAAGGCAGGATCGCGGCATCGCAATGGAAAACTCAGTTGATCGTGACGCGGGGGCCCTTGTCGGTCCATTCCGGCGGCAGGCCGAGATAGTCGCCGACCATGCCGTCGATGCCGGGCGCGCGGCCGAACTGCTCGCAATCCGGGTCGAGCGGAGCCTCGCCGAGGGTGGTGACGCGGATGCGGTCCCAGCTCGGAATCGCCAGCGGCTCCTTGAAAGGGTCGCGCCCGGTGACGAGCAACGTGCCGAAATCCTGGCCGAATTCGCCGGCCAGATCGTAGGCGTCCCCGGCCGCCGAGAAGCGCGCCTGGTTGGTGAAGGCGTTGGCGCCGCCGCCCCAGATCATCGCCGCCCGCTGCTGGTGACGGCTATCGAGGGCCTCGGCCTCGATGGTGATGCTGCCGAGACCGATCGGGATGCGCGGGATCGGCACGCGGCCGACAGCGGTGGCGAAGCCGACGCCGAGCTGGGACGCGATGGTGATTCCCGCCGAGGTGGCGATGGTCGCGCCGGCCGCCGGGACGTTGGTGAGTTCGACACGGGTGACGGCGGACCGGATCGTGAGGTCGGCCTTCTTGGTGGAGACCACGTCGTAGCGCAGCGACAGCTCGTAGCAGAGGGCGCGGTCGGCCGCGTTGGCGATCAGCCGGCGCTCGACGCTGTTGAGACCGGGGCCAGAGATCGATTCCGGAAACGCCGCCGGGATGATGCGGACCGTCCGCGTCGCCGCGAGGGTCGGCTGATCGGCGTAGAGCTTCGCCCCGGTGGCCACTTCGGTGCTTCCATTGAGGCGGTCGTAGCGGGTGAGCGACCCCGTCTCGTTGAGAATGACGGTGCCGCAACCGGCGACCATGAGCAGCAGGCCCAGAGCCCCACCGATGAGGGGCGAGCGTCGACAGGTTTCGAACCGCGAGGGCATTCAATATCTTTCGCGCAAAATGGCGGCGGTGGCTCGCTCGACCGACGTGATACGAGACAGCCGAATTGTTGCTGAGCTTAAGGCCGTATCGACTCCCCCGAAAGGCGGCCATGCCGGCCTGACGACTTGAAGCCTGCACCTGTGGCTCGTGGGTCACGGTCGTCCACCACGTGCGACACCGCACGTGTCATCCACAGAGACCATCATTTGTGTGCATGTTCGTTCGAGAGCCGAGTTGCGCGCCCTCGACGGCGTGACGGAACCGGGCGGCTTCGGCCGCGCTACCTACGCGATCCCCATGCGCCCATCACAGATCGTTCCCCTCGTCGTCGCCACCGCGCTGTTCATGGAGAACACCGATTCCACGGTGATCGCCACCGCGCTGCCGGCCATCGCCCGAAGCCTCGGCGAGGATCCGATCGCCCTGAAACTGGCGCTGACCTCCTATCTCGTGAGTCTCGCGATCTTCATCCCGATCAGCGGCTGGATGGCCGACCGCTACGGTGCGCGCACGATCTTCCGCGCCGCCCTCGTGGTGTTCATGGCGGGGTCGCTGGCCTGTGCCGCGTCCGATTCGCTCGGCGCCTTCGTCGCCGCGCGCGCGTTCCAGGGCATCGGCGGAGCGATGATGGTGCCGGTCGGCCGTCTCGTCATCCTCCGGGCGGTGCCGAAGAGCGAACTCGTCAGCGCCCTCGCCTACCTGACGATCCCGGCCCTGATCGGACCGATCATGGGGCCGCCTCTGGGCGGGTTGATCACGACCTATCTCGATTGGCGCTGGATCTTCTTCATCAACATACCGATCGGGCTGGCCGGAATCGCGCTCTCGACGATCTATTTCGAGAACATCCGCGAGCCCTCCCGGCCGCCCCTCGACGTCCTCGGGTTCCTGCTCTCGGGAGCCGGCCTCGCCACCCTGATGCTCGGCCTCGCCTCCCTGGGGCGCCACCTACTGCCGGATTACGTCTCGTGGGGGTGTCTCGGCGGCGGCGCGATCCTGCTCGCGCTCTATCTCGCGCATTCGCGCCGGGTCGAGCATCCGGTGATCCGCCTCGATCTGCTGAGGTACCCGACCTTCCGCGCGGCGGTGACCGGCGGCAGCCTGTTCCGCATCGGCACAGGGGCGATCCCGTTCCTGTTGCCGCTGATGCTGCAAATCGGCTTCGGCCTCGATCCGCTGCAATCGGGACTGCTCACCTTCGCCGCGGCGGCGGGCGCGCTCCTCATCAAGATCATCGGGCCGCGCATCCTGCGCGCCTACGGTTTCCGCCGGGTGATGCTGTTCAACGCCGTCGTCGCCTCTTGCTTCCTCGCGGTGAACGGCCTGTTCACGGCGCAGACGCCGCATTGGATCATCATCGGCATCCTGCTCGTCGGCGGCTGCGTGCGCTCGCTTCAATTCACCTGCGTCAACGCCATCGCGTATGCCGATCTCGACAAGCGGGAGATGAGTTCGGCGACGAGTCTCGCGAGCGTCGCGCAGCAATTGTCCCTCAGCCTCGGCGTCTCCATCGGAGCCCTGGCCCTGGAGACGGCCGCCGCGCAGCATGGCCGCACGACCATCGAGGCCGGCGATTTCTGGCCTGCCTTCCTCACCGTCGCGCTGATCTCGTCCGTCTCCCTCCTCGCCTTCCTGCGGCTGAAGCCGGATGCGGGCGCGGAGGTGTCGGGTCAGCGCCTGGCGTCGAAGGGCGTTTAGGCCGCCGCACGGCTCGACGGCCGGGCGGGGCTACGCTTCGGTCCCTTGGCGGATTTCGCATTGGCGTTGGCCGATTGCGGCCGGGCGGGAGCGAGCGCCTCCCGGGTCGAGCGGCGCCAGCCCTGCCAGCTCCATGCGCCCGGGCCGGCCAGCGCGTAGATGAGGAAGCCGCCGGCCAGGCCGAGATCGGCGAGGAACAGGGTGCGCTCGGTCATCGCCGCCGCGCCGGAATAGGCCCAGAACCCGTGCAGCATCACCGCCATCGCCACCGCGAACCCCGCCAGGGCGAAGCCGGTGATGCGGGGCAGGACACCGAGGATGAGCGCCAGCGGCCCGAAGACCTGAACCACCACGGCCGCCGTGGCGACGACATTGGGAGACGGCATCCCGGCCCCGGCCAGCGCGAGCGCAAAACCCGACACGTTGAGCGCACGCGCGATGCCCGTCGGCAGCAGCGCCGCCGCCAGCAACAGGCGCGACGCAAGGAGGATTCCGTCCTGGCTCCGACCGAACACGCGCGAACTCCGTCCCTGACCCATCGAGGTCGGAAGAATGCGAGTGAGCGACTGAAGACGGCGTTAAAGCTTGGAGCCGGCGCTCACTCGCCCGGGGAGCGACGCTCCGCCTTCGCCAGCGAGCGCTCATGCAGCAGCACTGCGAGCCAGCCGAGGCCGACGGCGAGTAACGGCGTGAAGACGAAGGCGATCGCGTAGGAGGCGCTCATCGATCGAACTCTTTTGGGATCGCCCACCGTCAAGAGAAAGATAGGCGAGGCGCGCGTTGAGTTCAACTTATGGTCGCTGCCGAACCGGTGCGGTCCTCAACCCGACACCCCACCTCGGAACAACCGCCCGCGCTCGGTCCAAGCGACCACGAGTAGCGCCGATCCGCCGAGGCCGGCATAGCCGAGGCCGAGGGGCAGCACCGTGCCGTCGAAGGCGTGGCCGATGATGAAGCCGCAGAAGGCGCCGAGGATGGTGGTGTAGAATCCGAGGAAGGACGAGGCCGTGCCGGCGATCTCGCCGAGGGGCTGCAGGGCCAGCGCGTTGAAGTTCGGCATGGCGAAGCTGATCATGAACTGGTTGCCGGCGAGCACCGTGAGGAACAGCCACAGCGGCGGATGCCCGGCATAGGCGAGGCCGAACCCGACCTGGGCCAGCGCCACCGCCACGAACAGGGTGAGGCCTACATGCGAGAGCGGCCGCATCCCGAGGCGCCGCACCAGACGGGCATTGACGAGGGTGGCCGCCCCCATGGCGCCGGCCACCAGGGCGAAGGCGAGCGGGAACAGGGCCCCGAGCCGGTAGAGCCCTGTATCGAAGAGCTGCTGGGCCGAGCCGACATAGCCCATGATGCAGCCGGTCAGCAGCCCGAGGGCGGTGGCGTAGCCGACCGCCACGCGGGTGCGGAAGGTCAGGGAGACCGCCTGCCCGATCGACCGCAGGGAGAGCGGACGCCGAAATTCCGGATGCAGCGTCTCCGGCATGCGCCAGGAGAACCAGAGGGTGAGGATACCGGCCAGGGCCAGCATCGAGACGAAGACGTAGTGCCAGGAGCCGAGCAGCAGCATCGCCCCGCCGATGGCGGGCGCGATCATCGGCACGATGAGGAACACCATCATGATCAGCGACATGACGCTGGCCATCTCGCGCCCCGAATAGCGGTCGCGCACGATGGCGGTGGAGAGGACGCGCCCGCCCGCCGCCCCGATTCCCTGGATGACGCGGGCGGCCAGCAGCCATTCGAAGGACGGCGCGACCATGGCGAGGCCCGTGCCCGCGCCGTAGACCGCCAGACTCCCGAGCAGCACCCGCCGGCGCCCCAGCGCATCCGAGACCGGCCCGTAGACGATCTGGGCGACGCCGA
>NZ_NKUG01000152.1 GCF_014845095.1 Methylobacterium bullatum
CCGGCGCGCCCGACGAAGAAGCACAGGATCAGCACCGGGATGCCCACCGCCGCCGTGAAGGCGAAGAAGACCGGGTAACCGTAGCTGGCGACCATGAAGCCGGACGTGCCCGCCACGAGCTTTCCCGGCAGGGCGTAGAGCGACGAGAACAGCGCGTATTGCGTGGCCGCGAAGCCCGGCGCCGTGAGGCTCGACATGTAGGCGATCAGCGCCATTCCGGCGAAGGATCCGCAGAAATTGTCGATGGAGATCGCGGCGGTCAGGCGCCAGACTTCCGGTCCGCCATAGGACAGCCACGAGAAGGAGAGGTTGGAGGCCGCGCCCAGGAATGCGCCGGCGACGAGGGTGGGGAACAGCCCGAACCGGGTCATCGCCCAGCCGCCGACGAAGGCGCCCGCGATGCCGACCCAGATGCCGTAGAGCTTTGACACCGCGCCGATCTCGGTCAGGGTGAACCCGATCTGCCGGTAGAGCGGGCTCGCCATCACGCCTGAGATGAAATCCGGCATGCGGTAGAAAGCGACCAGGATGAGGATCGCCCACAGGCCCGGGCCGAGGCGGGTATGCAATTCGGTGAGGGGTTCGAGCACGGCGGCGCGGAACGACCAGGCCTTCGCCGGTGCGCCGGCCGGCTGCGCCGATGCGGCGTCCAAAGCCTCGGCGTGCTCCCTGTCGAAGGCGGGAGCGAGGAGTGCGGCGATCATGCCGACGCCCATGAGCCCGGCCATGCTGAAATAGGCCACCGACCATCCGGCCCAGTCGGCGATGAACAGGGCGCCCGCCCCGGCGCACATGAGCGCCAGCCGGTAGCCGAGGTTCGAGGTCGCCGCCATGACGCCCTGGAGATCGGTGCCGGCGGCATCGATGCGCCATCCGTCGATGACGACGTCCTGCGTCGCGGCGCAGATCGCCACGAGAAAAGCCCCAAGGCCGAGGAGGACGAGGCTGCTCGCCGGGTTGGCCGTGGCCATGAGCGAGAGCGCGAGGGCGACGGCGACCTGTGTGGCGATCATCCACGAGCGCCGGCGGCCGATGCGGGCGCTCAGGACGGGCACGTCGAAACGGTCGATGAGCGGCGCCCAGAGGAATTTGAGGGTGTAGGGCAGCGCCAGATAGCTGAAGAGGCCGATCGCCTTGATGTCCACGTCGGAATAAGCGAGCCGCGTGGAGAAGGTGCCGAGCACGAGCAGCAGCGGCAGGCCGGACGAGAAGCCCAGGGCCAGCATCAGGACGATGCGGGGATCCTCGACAATATCCCGCAAGGCGAGCTTGGTGCGCGCCTTTCCCGATACCTCTGCACTCTGAGCCATTCGTGGAACTCCTGAAGGCTTATGACCCTTTAGGGTCGGCTGCCATGTTCGCCGGACGCCGGTTCGTCCAAGGGGTCGTCACGGCGCGGTACGGCCAGTGCCGCCTCGTGTGACTGGAATGAAGAATGGTAACCAGGAACTTAATGAATGCGCATACTTTGTAGGTAGCTATTGGCTCGCAATGAGACATATTCCTTGCCGGCGAGTCGACGTAACGAGGAAATATCCTCCCGATCTATTTGCCGAGGCGGTCGTTTCGGTCTGTGCCGTCGAAGTGCTGCTGTCATCGGATGAGGGCGGTGGTACAAGCGTGATGTCAGGATGATGGGCAGCAGCAACAATCAGGTTTCGGCCGGACTTCGCCCGGTGGGGAACGCCTCCGTGGATGCCAAGATGTTCGCCATGGCTTTCGACGCCAGTCCCACGCCCATGGTGGTGACTGACCCTCGCCTTGCCGACAACCCCATCGTCTGGGTCAACGACGCTTTTCTGACGCTCACCGGTTATGCGCGCGCGGACCTGCAGGGCCGCAACTGCCGCCTGCTCCAGGGGCCGGACAGCGATCCGCGGACGATCGATGCCATCCGCGACGCCTTGAGGCGGCAGGCACCCGTCGAGGTCGAGCTGTGCAACTATCGGAAGGACGGCTCCTCTTTCTGGAACGCCATGACGATCTCGCCGGTCCGCAACGACTCGGGCGAGCTGGTGTATTACTACGCCGCCCAGGCCGACATGACCGAGAAGCACGCTCTCGAACTCGCCCTGCAGGAAACGAACGACGAGCTCGAACGGCAGGTTCACGAGCAGACCGCAGACCTGCGGGCCGCCCTGGAGGAGAAGACCGCGCTGCTCCACGAGGTCGATCATCGGGTCAAGAACAATCTGCAGGTCATCTCCTCCCTGGTTTTGCTGAAGGCGCGGCGAACCCCCCAGGGCGAGGCGCGCGATGCCCTCCAGGGCATGGCCGAGCGCATCGGCGCGCTATCCATGGTGCACCGCATGCTTTACTCGGCCGGGGACGTGACACGCTTCAATCTGGAAGAGTTCGCCGACGATTTCATGTCCGACCTCACCGCCGGCATCGACCCGGCGCGCACGGCGGTCACCGCCGAGGTCGACCCGATTTCCCTGCCGGCCGCCATCGCGGCACCCCTCGCCCTGATGCTGCACGAACTCGCCACCAACGCCGTCCGCCACGCCTTCCCGAACGATCGCGAAGGACGGGTCAGCATTTCCGCCCGCCGTTGCGAGACCGGCCTGCGCCTCCAGATCGAGGATGACGGCATCGGACGGAATGCCGCGGCACCGAACCCGGCCGGGTTCGGCTGTTCCCTGGTGGAGATGGTGGTGAAGCAGCTGCGCGGGGTCATCACCTGGCACGAACCCGGTTCGGGTACGCGCGTCGAGATCGTGATTCCCCTTCAATCGGAGAGCCCCAGACCCGCCACGTCCGCGCCGCGTGAAGCCACGCTAGGGCAGGCAGGGTGAGCGGCGCGGAAGGACTTCGTATCCTCGTCGTCGAGGACGAGGCGCTCATCGCCCTCGAACTCCAATGTCTTCTGGAAGATCTCGGCCACGTCATCGCCGGGGTGGCGGCAAGCTCGGCCGAAGCCATCGAACTCGGGCGGGCGACCTCCCCCGACATCGCCCTGGTGGACATCCACCTCATCGACGGCCCGACCGGGGTCGAGGTGGCGAGGATCCTGAGCCTCGACCCGCGCACCAGCGTCGTGTTCATGACCGCCAACGACAAGCGCATCCCCGCGGATTTCGCCGGTGCGTTGGGCGTCATCGCCAAGCCCTATTCGGAACGCGCGGTCGCGGGTGCGTTGCGCTACGTGGCGGCGATCCGGGCCGGGGGGCAACCCGAGCCGCACGGATCGGACGGGTTCCGGCCGGCGTCGGAGGGCGTGGCGGAGGATGCGCTCTGGTCGCAGAAGCCCTGGGCCGGGGCGAGGCCCTGACGCCTCCGGGCCTCAGTTCATGTCGTCGCGAGCCGTCTTCTTGAGGCGATAGAGCACCTCCAGCGCCTCGCGCGGTGTCAGGGCGTCGGGATCGATCCGGTCCAGCTCCTGCCGCAGGGGATCGTCCGCCGCTGGAGCCTGCACCTCCGGCAGGGGCGGCGGGGCGAGGCTGGCGAAGAGCGGCAGGTCGTCGATGCGCGGACGGGTCGGGCGGTCGCGCTCCGCCTTCTCCAGGTTTTTCAGGATCGAGCCGGCCCGGGCGATGACCCCGGCGGGCAAGCCGGCGAGGCGCGCGACCTGAAGGCCGTAGGACCGCTCGGCCACGCCCGGCACGACCTCGTGCAGGAACACCACTTCGCCCTTGTGCTCGGCCACTTTCAGCGTCGCATTGTCGAGCCGCGTGAGACGCTGGCTCAAGGCCGTGAGTTCATGGAAATGGGTGGCGAAGAGCGCGCGGCACCCGTTCTGTTCGTGGAGGTATTCGAGGCAGGCCCAGGCGATGGAGAGGCCGTCGAAGGTCGCAGTGCCTCGGCCGATCTCGTCGAGGATGACGAGGGAATGCCGGCTCGCCTGGTTCAGGATCGCGGCCGTCTCCACCATCTCGACCATGAAGGTCGATTGCCCGCGCGCCAGATCGTCGGCGGCGCCGACCCGCGAGAACAGCCGGTCCACCACGCCGAGATGCACGCGAGTGGCCGGTACGAAGGCGCCCATCTGGGCGAGGACGGCGATGAGGGCGTTCTGGCGCAGGAAGGTCGACTTGCCGCCCATATTCGGTCCGGTGATGAGCCGGATGCGCCCGCGCCCTTCGCCGGACAGGTCGCAATCGTTGGCGATGAACGGCTCGCCGGACCGCCGCAGGGCGGATTCCACCACCGGATGGCGGCCGCCCTCGACGACGAAGCTGAAACTGTCATCGACGAAGGGCCGGCGCCAATCCCGCTCCACAGCCAGTTCCGCATGGGAGGCGGTGACGTCGAGGCTGGCCAGGGCGTCGGCGATGGCGGCGACGGTCTCGGCCTGGGCCATGATCCGAGCGGCCAGCGCATCGAAGACCTCGGTCTCGAGGGCCAGCGCCCGATCGGCCGCCCCCGAGATGCGGCTCTCCAGATCGTTCAGTTCCACGCTCGAGAACCGCATGGCATCGATCATGGTCTGGCGATGGATGAACGTCTCGCGCAAGGCGCCCTTGAGGCAGGTCTCGCCCACCGCCTGCGGCACCTCGATGTAGTAGCCGAGCATGTTGTTGTGCTTGATCCGCAGGGTGCGGCAGCCGGTCTCCTCGGCATAGCGCGCCTGCAGCCCGGCGATGACCTTGCGTGAATCCTGGCCGAGCAGCCGGGCCTCGTCGATCTCGGCATCGTAGCCGGCGCGCACGAAGCCGCCGTCGCGTCGGTTGAGGGGAAGGTCGTCGGCGAGCGCCGCGCGCAGATGCTCGACGAGATCGGCATCCACCGTGCCAAGGCGCTGGACGATGCCGGCGAGATCCTCCGGCAAGGCTTTCACCTCTCCGCAACGCTGCGAGATCGCCAGGGCCGCGTCGAGACCGTCGCGCAGGGCCGCGAGATCGCGCGGGCCGCCGCGCCCGAGGCCCAGCCGCGACAGGGCGCGGGCGATGTCGGGCGCCCGCGCCAAGGCGTCGCGCAGGCTCCGGCGAAGGGCGCCATCCTCCACCAGGAACGACACCGCTTCGTGGCGGCGCGTGATCGCCGACAGGTCGGTGAGAGGGCCGGCCAGATGCTCGGCCAGCAGCCGCGCGCCGATGGCCGACACGGTGCGGTCGATGGCGTCGAGCAGGCTGCCGGTGCGCTCGCCCGAGAGGGTCCGGGTGAGTTCGAGATTGGCGCGGGTCGCCGCGTCGATGGCCAGCGTCGCCCCGCTCGTCTCCCGGGTCGGCGGCGACAGGGCGGGCCGGGCGCCGATCTGCGTGCGCTCGATATAGAGCAGGGCCGCTCCGGCGGCGGCGAGTTCGGCCCGCCCGAACTGCCCGAACCCGTCGAGGGTCGAGACGCCGAACTGTTCCTTGATCCGCCGTTCAGCCGAGGCCGGTTCGAGCTCCGCCTGCGCCAGGGGCGTGACCGGGGCCTTCACCTCGCGCCAGAGGCCGGCGAGCGACGGGTCGGAATGGATCGCCTCGGAAAGCACGATCTCGCGCGGATCGTGCCGTGCGATGGCAGCACCCAGCTCGCCTTCGGGAACTTCGCTGAGCGAGAACCGGCCGGTGGAGATGTCGACGGCGGCGATGCCGTAGGCGTAGCCGGATTCCGAGAACTTGCGGCGGCCGAGAGCGAGGAGGACGCTGGCGCGCGACGGATCGAGGAGACGGTCCTCGGTGATCGTGCCGGGGGTGACGAGGCGGACGACCTCGCGGCGCACCACGGATTTCGGTCCCCGCTTCTTGGCCTCCGCCGGGTCCTCGGTCTGGGCGCAGACCGCGACGCGATGGCCGAGGGCGATGAGGCGGCTGAGGTAATCGTCGGAGCGCTCCACCGGCACGCCGCACATGGGGATATCCGCCCCGCCATGCTTGCCGCGCTTGGTCAGGACGATTCCGAGGGCACGGGACGCGATCTCCGCATCCTCGAAGAACAGTTCGTAGAAATCCCCCATCCGGTAGAACAGGAGGCAATCCGTGTTGGCCGCCTTGATCTCGATGTACTGCGCCATCATCGGCGTCGCGCCGGCGATGTCGAGGGGCGAGGCGCTCACCGTCTCCTCGGCCGGGACGCTGGTCTTCGGGCTGGAGCGGGCGGCGCGTTGGGACATGCGCCATCATAGCAGAGGCCGCCGGACCGGATCAGCGCCCCTGCCAGCATCATCTGGGGAGAACCGTGATCCCACGAAAAAAGGCCGATGCGTCTCCGCACCGGCCCTTCCGACGATGAAGCTGAAGAACGGCTTAGTAGGCCGGGCCGCCCGACGTGGTGCCCTTGCGCTGCATGTAGCCCGGCTGCTGCGGGTTGCGGGAGTTCGGATCGCCGTGGCTGTAGGCGGCGGGGGCGCGGCGATGGCGCATGCCATGACGATGATGGTGGTGGCGATGGCGCATGCCGCGATGGCTGGCGTAGCCCGGGTGATGACCGCGGCTGACGACCTCGGTGGCGAGCGTATCGCCGGCGATCACGGGAGCGGCCGGCATGGCCGGGGCGGCGGAAGCGGCGCCGAGGCCGAGGGCGCTGAAAAAGGTTCCTGCCGCCAGGGCAAGTGCAATCTTGGTCATCGAGTAGTCCATCCGTTCGGATCGCGCCGCGCGCGTCGAGGCAACAAGTCGTTTGCCCGGACTCCGTTCCCATTCTTTTCGATGCACGATTACGCAGCGAAAAGCCGCCGAACGCATGAGGATCATGGGATGATTTTCGCATCGCGCACGTGATCCGCGCCGTCACGGCGAAACGGGGTTGCGCATCCTCCCGCTTGCCCGCACCACCACATCCGCGATGGCGACAAACCCCTCCCCCTCCGCTGCCCTGCCGATCGATGCGGCCCTGCCGGGCCTTCTCGCGGCCCTCGACGCCGGCCCATCGGCGGTGCTCGTGGCGCCCCCCGGAGCCGGCAAGACCACCCGTGTCCCGCTGGCCCTTCTCGACGCGCCGTGGCTCGGCGCTGCCGGCCGGATCATCCTCCTCGAACCACGGCGCCTGGCTGCCCGCGGCGCGGCCGAGCGCATGGCCGCCACCCTCGGTCAGCGCGTGGGCGAGACCGTGGGGCTGCGCGTCCGCCTCGGCTCGAAGATCTCGCGGGCGACGCGGATCGAGGTCGTCACGGAGGGGGTCTTCACCCGCATGATCCTCGACGATCCGGAACTGTCGGGCATCGGCGCGGTGATCTTCGACGAGTTCCACGAGCGCTCCCTCGACGCCGATCTCGGGCTCGCCCTCGCCCTCGATGCGCAGTCCGGCCTGCGCGACGACCTGCGCATCCTCGTCATGTCCGCCACCCTGGACGGTGCGAGGGTCTCGCGCCTGATGGGCGATGCGCGGATCGTCGAATCCGAAGGCCGGGCCTATCCGGTCGAGACACGCCACACTGAGCGCGATCCCAACCGGCGGATCGAGGATGCGATGGCCGACGCCATCCTGCGCGCCCTGCGGGCCGATCCCGGCTCCGTCCTCGCCTTCCTTCCCGGACAGGGCGAGATCCGTCGGGTCGCGACGCTCCTATCCGAACGGATCGACGAGAGCACCGAGATCGCGCCGCTCTACGGCGCCCTTCCCCCGGCCGAGCAGGACCGCGCCGTGGCGCCCGCCCCGCCCGGAACCCGGAAAGTGGTGCTCGCAACCAGCATCGCCGAGACCTCTCTCACCATCGAGGGCGTCCGGATCGTAGTCGATTCCGGCCTGTCCCGCGTGCCGCTCTACGAGCCCGGCATCGGCCTGACGCGCCTCGTCACCGCCCGCGCCTCCCGCGCCTCGGTGGACCAGCGGCGCGGCCGCGCGGGGCGGACCGAGCCGGGCATCTGCCATCGCCTCTGGTCGGAGGCGGCGACCAGTGCCCTCGAACTCTTCACGCGGCCGGAGATCCTGGCCGCCGACCTGTCCGGCCTGCTGCTGGACTGTGCCGCCTGGGGCGTCTCCGACCCAGCCACCCTGTCGTTCCT
>NZ_NKUG01000153.1 GCF_014845095.1 Methylobacterium bullatum
GGCTCGCCCCCGTCGCCCTCGTGGCGGTCTGGGAAGTCCTCGCCCGTGCCGGCTGGATCTCGCCGCAGGTGCTTCCGGCACCGAGCAAGGTCCTGACGACCGCCTGGAAGCTGACACTGAACGGTTCGCTGCTCCTCGATCTCGGCACCAGCCTGCTGCGCGCGGCGGTGGGCTTCGCCATCGGCGGCGGAATCGGTTTCGCCCTCGGCACCCTGGTCGGGTTCTCCCGTCTCGCGGAGGCGGCCATCGACCGGAGCGTCCAGATGATCCGCGCCATCCCGTTCCTCGCCCTGCTGCCCCTGGTCATCGTGTGGTTCGGCGTCGGCGAGAGCCAGAAGATCTTCCTCGTGGCGCTGGGGGTCGCCTTTCCGATCTACATCAACACCGTGCTCGGCATCCGGCAGGTGGACCCGAAGCTCGTCGAACTCGGCCGGGTCCGGAACCTCGGTCCGATCCAGCTGATCCGCCGCATCATCCTGCCCGGCGCCCTGCCCTCGATCCTCACGGGCGTCCGCTATGCCCTGGCGACGGCCTGGCTGGCCCTGGTGGTGGCCGAGACCATCGGCGCGCAATCCGGCCTCGGTTTCCTCGCGATGGATGCCCGTGAGTTCCTGCGCACCGACGTGATCGTGCTGGCCATCGTGCTCTACGCGCTGATCGGCATCGCCGCCGATTCCATCGCCCGTCACCTGGAGCGCTCGCTCCTCGCCTGGCACCCGAATTTCGGGGACCGCCGATGAGCCGCGCTCATGCCGGGAGCGCCGTGTCCGCTTCCTCGCGTCCCGCCGTCGTCGTCACCGACCTAACCCGCGCCTACGGCCCGCGCGTCGTCATCGACGGCCTGAACCTCGTCATCGAGCGCGGTGAGTTCGTCGCCCTGCTGGGCGAGAGCGGCTGCGGCAAGACGACCTTGCTGCGGGCCCTGGCGGGGCTCGATCCCGTCGATCGCGGCCGCATCGACGCGCCCGGAGAGGCCGCCGTCGTCTTCCAGGAGCATCGGCTGCTGCCGTGGGACAGCCTCTGGCGGAACGTGGCGCTGGGCCTGCCGGACCGGGGGGCTCGGGAGCGCGCCGCCGCCGCGCTCTCCGAGGTCGGGCTCGGACATCGCCTCGACGATTGGCCGCGCAATCTCTCCGGCGGTCAGGCGCAGCGCGTGGCCTTGGCCCGCGCGCTCGTGCAGGAGCCGGAACTGCTGCTGCTCGACGAACCCTTCGCGGCGCTCGACGCCCTGACCCGCATCCGCATGCACGGGCTGGTCAAGGAACTCGTGGCCCGCCACCGGCCGGGCGTTCTCCTCGTCACCCACGATGTCGACGAAGCCATCTCGCTCGCCGACCGCGTGCTGGTGATGCGGGCGGGGATCATCGCCGCCGAGCACCGGCTCGACGGCTCCGGCGATCGGGTGGCCCTCCGCCTCCGCCTCCTCGCCGAACTCGGCGTTCACGCCGAACCCGAGCCAGCCTGAGTGTTTCTCCGAACCTGTCTGATCGGATTTCCCGGCGGATGCCCGTGCTGACTTCGATCATCCAAGCCGACCACCTCATCCTGAGGCGCCCGCGTCAGCGGGCCTCGAAGGAGCCCTCCAGACACCAGAGCGATCCCTGGACGCCTCCTTCG
>NZ_NKUG01000154.1 GCF_014845095.1 Methylobacterium bullatum
GATGGCGCGCAAGTACCATGCGGCGGGCGGACACCCGGAGCGCTTCCGCATCGTCACCTTCGAGGGCGCGTTCCACGGGCGGACGCTGGCCACCATCGCGGCGGGCGGACAGCAGAAGTACATCGACGGCTTCGGCCCGAAGGTGGACGGGTTCGACCAAGTGCCCTTCGGCGATCACGACGCGCTGGTGGCGGCGATCGGCCCGGAGACGGCCGCCCTGATGATCGAGCCGATCCAGGGGGAGGGCGGCATCCGCACGGTGCCCACCGAGATGCTGCGCGGCCTGCGGGCGCTCTGCGACGAGCACGGCCTGCTCCTGATCATGGACGAGGTCCAGACCGGCGTCGGCCGCACGGGCCGCCTGTTCGCCCATGAATGGGCGGGCGTCACACCCGACATCATGAGCGCGGCCAAGGGCATCGGCGGCGGGTTCCCCCTCGGCGTCTGCCTCGCCACGGCGGAGGCCGCGCGCGGCATGACGGCGGGGAGCCACGGCACCACCTTCGGCGGCAATCCGCTCGCCATGGCGGTGGGCAATGCCGTCCTCGACGTGGTGCTCGCCGACGGCTTCCTCGACCACGTCCTGCGGATGGGCCTGCTCCTCAAACAGCGTCTCGGCGCCGTCATCGACCGGCATCCGGGGGTGATCTCGGAGATTCGCGGCACCGGCCTCATCCTCGGGCTCAAGCTCGGCGTGCCCAACACCGCCTTCACCGCGGCGGCGCGCGACGAGCGCCTGCTGGTGATTCCCGCGGGCGACAACGTGGTCCGACTCTTGCCGCCGTTGATCGTCTCCGAGGCGGAGGTGGCCGAGGCGGTCGAGCGCCTCGACGCCACGGCCGGACGACTCGGCGCGCAGATGCGCGGAGCCGCGGAGTAACGCATGGCCGTCCGGGTCCGGACTCGTCGCCGGACCGCGACGCCCGCAACGTCGATATGCCCAACACGAAGAACGAGCCGATGATTCCCCAGACCAACGGGACCGCCACCAGGCCCCGCCACTTCCTCGACCTGAAGGACTTCTCCGGCGAGGATCTGCGTGCCGTCCTGACCTCCGCGGCCGCGATGAAGGGCCGTCGCCGCAAGGGCGAGATCGCCGCCGAGCGCCCGCTGACGGGCAAGATGCTGGCGATGGTGTTCGATCGGCCCTCCACCCGCACCCGCGTCTCCTTCGACGTCGCCATGCGCGAGCTCGGCGGCGAGACGCTGATGCTGACGGGCAGCGAGATGCAGCTCGGCCGGGGCGAGACCGTGGGCGACACCGCCCGCGTGCTGTCGCGCTACGTCGACGCGATCATGATCCGCATCCTCGACCACGACACGATGCTGGAACTGGCCGACTTTGCCGAGGTGCCGGTGATCAACGCCCTGACCAAGGTCTCGCATCCCTGCCAGATCATGGCCGACGTGCTGACCTTCGAGGAGCATCGCGGGCCGATCCAGGGGCGCACCATCGCCTGGTCGGGC
Source organism: Methylobacterium bullatum (assembly GCF_014845095.1). Classification (GTDB taxonomy): domain Bacteria; phylum Pseudomonadota; class Alphaproteobacteria; order Rhizobiales; family Beijerinckiaceae; genus Methylobacterium; species Methylobacterium bullatum. Next base: position 1,468 of record NZ_NKUG01000154.1, read on the forward strand.
GACGCCAACAACGTGCTGGCCTCCTGGGTGCACGCGGCGGCACGGTTCGACTTCACCCTCAACATCGCCGCCCCCCTGGAATTGTCGGCCCCGCCGTCCCTCCTCGCCTGGGCCAGGGCCGAGGGCGCGCGCATCAACGTCACAACCGACGCCTTCGAGGCGGTGGACGGGGCGGATGCCGTCGTCACCGATTGCTGGGTCTCCATGGGCGACGACGACGAGCATTACCGCCACAACCTGCTCTCGCCCTATCAGGTCAACGCCAAGCTGATGGCGGCGGCCAAGACCGACGCGATCTTCATGCACTGCCTCCCCGCCCATCGCGGCGAGGAAGTGACGGCCGAGATCATGGACGGCCCGCGCTCGGTGGTGTTCGACGAGGCCGAGAACCGGCTCCACGCGCAGAAGGGCATTCTGGCGTGGTGCCTGGGGGCGTGAGGAACGGCCCGGACGCGCTCGCCCATATCCGCTGACGACGATCTCGGTCGAGACCTTCCGACTGGGCCGGTGGCGGATGTGGTGTTCGCGCGGGGCGGAAGGCCGTGTGAAACGGCGAGCTCATCCCTATATCCGGTCCTGGATGCACGGTAGGCGGTCGAGTCCCATACTCGACGATGCAGACAGTCGCGATCCTAGCAGGGTTGCTCATCCCCCGCGCGACGTCACCCTGAGGTGCCGCGATGCGGCCTCGAAGGAGGTCTCCAGTGTTCGTCGCGCGAACTGGAGGCCTCCTTCGAGGCCTTCGCTTTGCTACGGCGCCTCAGGATGAGGTCGAGATCGAGAATCGGGCCAATGCGTTCGGTCCGCGGACCGAATGGACAAAAGACATGGAGAGGCCATGACCTCCGGACACGAGATTTCCCCCACGATCATCGACGGCGCCGACGACGTCGCCCTGCCGTTCTCGGTGGAAGCGCTGGACGTGCGCGGCCGCGTGGTCCGGCTCGGCCCCAGCGTCGACACCATCCTGCGCCGCCACGGCTATCCCGACCCGGTGGCGCGTCTGCTGGGTGAGGCGGCGGCGCTCACCGTGCTGCTGGGCTCGTCCCTGAAGTTCGAGGGCCGGTTCCAGCTCCAGACCAAGACCGATGGTCCGGTGGAGATGATCGTGGTGGATTTCGAGGCGCCCGACCGCCTGCGCGCCACGGCACGATTCGACGCCGCGCGGATCGAAGCTCTGGGGAGCGCCCCTCTCAAGGATGCCGATCTGATCGGGCAGGGCCACCTCGCCATGACCATCGACCAGGGCAACGATTTCAGCCGCTACCAGGGTGTTGTGGCCCTGGAAGGCCAGAGCCTGGAAGAGGCGGCCCATCAGTATTTCCGCCAATCCGAACAGATCCCGACTCAGGTCCGCCTCGCGGTGGCCGAGCAATTCGCCAACGGCACCAACAGCTATCGTGCCGGCGGACTCCTGATCCAGTTCCTGCCGCAATCCATCGACCGCGCCCGCCTTGCCGACCTCCCCCCCGGCGACATCCCCGAGGGCCACGCTCATTTCGATGCGGGCGCGGCGCCGGAGGACGATGCCTGGGTCGAGGCGCGCAGCCTCGTCAACACGGTGGAGGACCACGAACTGGTCGATCCGGAGGTCTCCTCCGAGCGCCTGCTCTACCGGCTCTTCCACGAGCGCGGCGTGCGGGTGTTCGAGCCACAGGCCATCCACGAGCGCTGCCGCTGTTCGCCCGAGCGCGTGATGGGGATGATCCGCTCATTCTCGCCCGAGGAACGTCGGGACATGATCGCCGAGGACGGGCGCATCGGCATCACCTGCGAGTTCTGCTCGCGCCGCTACGACATCGACCCGGCCGAGGCGGAGATCGATCCGGCGGGGTAGGGCGCCTTCGACCTCAGGCGAAGTGTTTCGACAGTTTCAGCCCCTGCGCCTGATAGTTCGACCCGGCATCGGCGCCGTAGAGGGCGGCGGGGCGCTCGGCCATGCGCTCGTAGACGAGGCGGCCGACGATCTGGCCGTCTTCCAGCAGGAACGGAACGTCGCGCGAGCGCACTTCGAGCACCGCCCGCGCGCCGGCTCCCCCCGCCCCGGCAAAGCCGAAGCCGGGATCGAAGAAGCCGGCGTAATGGACCCGGAACTCGCCCACCAGCGGATCGAACGGAACCATCTCGGCGGCGAAATCCGGCGGCACCTGCACCGCTTCCTTGGAGGCGAGGATGTAGAACTGGCCGGGATCGAGGATCAGCGCGCCCGAGCCGTCGGCGGCCAGCGGCTCCCAGAAATCCGCGGTGCGGTGCCGGCCCGGCGCGTCCACATCGACGAGGCCGGTATGGCGCTTGGCGCGGTAACCGATGAGCCCCTCGAAGCCGGCGAGATCCACCGACACGGCGATGCCGCCCTGGAAGGACGGGGTGGCCGAGGCCACGAGCGGCGTGGCCGCATGAAGCGAGGCGAGTTCGGTGTCGGTGAGGCGCGGCTCGCCCCGGCGGAACCGGATCTGCGACAGGCGCGACCCGGTACGGACGCGGACCGGGAAGGTGCGCGGCGAAATCTCGGCATAGAGCCGGCCCCGGTAGCCCGCCTCCACCTGATCGAAGGCCTGCCCCCGGTCGGTGATGACGCGGGTGAACACGTCGATGCGGCCGGTGGAGCTTTTCGGGTTGGCGCTGGCCGCCACATCCGCCGGAAGCGCCAGGGTCTCCTGCAATTCGGCGATGTAGACGCAGCCGGTCTCCAGCACCGCGCCGGCGGTCAGGTCGATCTCATGAAGGGCGAAGGCCGCGATACAGGCTGAGACCGGGCGGGCACCGGGCAGGAAGCTCGTGCGGACCCGGAAGGCGCGGGACCCGAGGCGCAGGTCGAGGCTCGCCGGCTGAACCTGATCGGCCGCGAAGGGGGTTTCGGGGAGGATGGCACCGGCCGCATGCAGGGCCTGGATCCCTTGCGCCGCCAGAATGCCCCCGGAACGCGGGTTTGTAGAAGAGAGGAGGCCCGGTCGTGCCGTGTCCTGCTTGGTATCCGGCATGGTCTCGCGTCGCCCGCTCCGAACTGGGCCACCGCCCCCGGCTGGGGATCGCGACTGCCGCATGGTTTCGCACAGTCTCTCGCGTATCCTCTAAGGGTCCCTTAACCCTCCTCGTCCTCCCGCCGGGTCCGCAGCACGATCCAGGCGACCACGAGACGGGCGATGGCGCCCATGGCGATCAGGCCCGCCAGCGCGCTCGCCACGGGGGGAAACCCGGCGGGCCAGAGCAGGAGCGCCACCGCGAAGAGCACGGCGCCGAGCCCGGCCGCCGGGCCGAAAGCCAGGACCAGCGAGGGCAGCCCGGCGATCCGGGGCGCCGGGCCGCGCCGGGCCAGCAATGCGCCTGCCAGCAGGGCGAGACCGTCGAGCACCAGCGCTCCCCCCAGGGCGAGCGCGGCCCAGCCGTTCCGCTCGGGCGCGTTCCAGGCGAAGGCACCGGCCAGGACAGCGATGGCGAGGCTGGCGAGCACGGCCCGACCTGGAAACGGAGCGGGCAGGGGCGAGACGGTCTCCTCGACCACGGTGCACGACCTTCCCATTGGAGCGGGCAGCCCCGCATTCAGCACGATTGACGCGATTTCGCCCGGGACGTACCACGGCGAAAAGGCTATGTCGCTTATGGGTGGGCGACGGCACGGGAGGCTTTGAAGGCGATGTACAAGGCCCAGACGCGCGGCATCAGCGTGACCGTCCAGCCCCGCTTCGTCGAGGAGGAATCCTCGCCCGACGAGAGCCGCTACTTCTTCGCCTACACTGTCGAGATCGTGAATAACGGTTCCGAGCAGGTGCAGCTGCGCTCGCGCCACTGGCGCATCGTCGATGGCCGCGGCGAGACCCAGGAGGTGCGCGGCGCCGGCGTGGTCGGCAAGCAGCCGGTGCTCGGCCCCGGCGAGTCGTTCAGCTACACGAGCGGCTGCCCGCTCACCACGCCCGACGGGCTGATGGCCGGCAGCTACACCATGTCGACCACCGCCGGCGAAAGCTTCGAGGCCGAGATCCCCGCCTTCTCCCTCGATTCGCCGCACGTCCGCCGTAGCGTCCACTAAGCGGGTTCACGTTGGCAGGCCAACGCTTCACCCTGCTTGGGTTCTTGCTCTGACGCAGGTTTTTGCCGCAAAACCGGGGGCCACTTTTGCGAAACCTGCTGAGGCCCATGTCGGGCGGCGGAGAACGGTTGAGCACGCTCGACCTGCTGGCGCGCCTCGTCGCCTTCGACACGGAGAGTTCGCGCTCCAACCTCGCGCTGATCGACAGCGTCTGCGCCTATCTCGACGGCTGGGGCGTGAGCCATGTGCGCATCCCCAATGAAGCGGGCGACAAGGCGGCGATCTTCGCGACGATCGGCCCGATGGTGGATGGCGGTATCGTCCTCTCCGGCCATACCGACGTGGTGCCGGTGACGGGACAGGCCTGGAGCAGCGACCCCTTCACCCTGCGGATCGCGGATGGGCGCGCCTATGGGCGCGGCTCCGTGGACATGAAGGGCTTCTGCGCCCTGGCGCTCTCCGCCGTGCCGGACATGCTCGCCGCCGACCTCAAGCGGCCGATCCATATCCTGCTCTCCTACGACGAGGAGACCACGTGCCTCGGCGTCGCCGACACCATCGCCCGCTTCGGCAAGGACCTGCCCCGCCCAGGCGCGGTGATCGTGGGCGAGCCCACCGATCTCGAGGTGGCCGACGCCCATAAGAGCATCGTCACCTATTTCACCACCGTCCACGGCCACGAGGCGCATTCGGCCAAACCCATGCTCGGCGCCAACGCGGTGATGGCGGCGGCCGAGCTCGTCTCCGAATTGAACCGCATCGCCGATGCGATGATCGAGCGGGGCGACGCATCGGGCCGCTTCGACCCGCCCTCCACCACCGTGCATGTGGGCACGATCTCCGGCGGCACGGCGCGCAACATCCTACCCAAGATCTGCACCTTCCATTGGGAGTTCCGCGGCCTGCCCGATCTCGACATGGCCGAGATCCCGGCCCTGTTCGCCGCCAAGGTCGAGACGGTGCTGAAGGACCGGCTCAACCGCTACGGCGATTACGGGCGGATCGAGACCGTCGAGGAGGTGGCGGTGCCGGGCCTCGCCCCCGAGCCGGGTTCCGAGGCCGAGCGCCTGACTCTGCGGGTGGCGGGGCGCAACCACACCGTCTCCGTGCCCTACGCCACCGAGGCCGGGCGGTTCCAAGGGGCGGGCATCCCCACCGTAGTCTGCGGACCCGGCTCCATCGACCAGGCCCACCAGCCGGACGAGTACATCACCCTCGCCGCCCTCGAGGCCGGCGAGGCGTTCATGCGCCGTCTCATCACGGAATGCGTCGTGACTCCATGAGCAAGTTCGCTCCCCGCACCATCGCGGCCGACGGCCCGGTGAAGCTCCGCCCGCTGGAGCGCGAAGACCTGATGTTCGTGCATCAGCTCAACAACAACGACAGCATCATGCGCTACTGGTTCGAGGAGGCCTACGAGTCCTTCGCCGAACTGGCGCAGCTCTACGAGCGCAACATCCACAACCAGACCGAGCGGCGCTTCATCATCGCCAATTCGGAGGGCGCGCCGGCCGGCCTCGTGGAGCTCGTGGAGATCAACCACCTGCACCGACGCTGCGAATTCCAGATCGCGATCCACCCGGCCTTCCAGGGCCAGGGCTACGCCCCGCGCGCCACCCGCATCGCCATGGATTACGCCTTCAGCGTCCTCAACATCCACAAGCTCTACCTGCACGTGGACAAGGACAATGCCCGTGCCGTGCGCATCTACGAGCGTTGCGGCTTCGTGCCGGAGGGCATCCTGAAGGACGAGTTCTTCGTCAACGGCAAGTACCGCGACGCGGTACGCATGTGCCTGTTCCAACCGGAATACCTGGCCCGGCGCGGCAGCGGCGATATCTCGGAGCCGGTGCTGAAGTCGTAGCCGTCGGTCCCGGACGGTCTCTGATCGCCTTCGTGCGATCGCCTCGGCAGCGATCCGCGTTCAGGCAATGCCAAAAAACACGGCCAGCGCCCGCGTCACCGCCAGCATCGTCTCGGCATCGAGATGCCCGATCCGTGCGCCGATCTTCTCACGCTTCACCGACATGGCCTTGTCCACCATGACCTGTCAGCGTTTCTTCAAGCCATTGGCCTCTCTCGGCTCGACGGTCGTGCGGATCAGGGGAGCCTCGGCCAGCGTGCCGGATATGAGCAGCACCGTGACCGTGCCGGTCTCGACGAACGCGTCAGATTGGATGATGAGCGCCGGACGAGGTTTGCCGAAATCGCCGGGCATGGCGATGGTGACGAGATCGCCCCGCTTCATGCCTCGCGCTCAGGGAGCATATCGAGGAGCGCCGCCTCCATGAAGGCATCCAGTTCCCGATCGGCTGCATCTATCGCCGCTACGACTCGAGCCTGCCGCGCGCATTCTTCGGCAAAGCCCGCCCTCCGGGTGTCGGGCACCCAGATCTGGATGGGCCGCAGGCCGGCCGCCCGGAGCGCATCACGACGCTTGCTGACGCGCTGACCGACAGTTGCCGACATGACGAGACCTTTCCCGAGGCGTTACATGTAACGTAGGCTCCGCATGCGACGATGCCAAGGCGCCAGGACGGTGACGGACCGCCGGTCCTCGGTCTCAGCCGAAATCCGCCGCCGCGCGGTCGAGCAACCATGTCAGGGTGCCGGTGCTCGAGATGTGGCGCGCGGGCAAATCCTCGCCCTCGGCGATCCGGGCAAGGGGATCGCGCTTGCCCGCCCCCGTGACCAGAACGAGAAGCTGCCGCGAGGAGGCGAGCGCCGGAAAGGTGAGGGTGACGCGCGGCACGAATGGCGTGAGCCCTGCCTCGGGCACGGCGGCGACCCAGGATTCGCGTTCGTTCACGGCGGGCTTGCCCGGAAACAGGGAGGCGGTGTGCCCGTCCTCGCCGAGGCCGAGAAGCACGAGATCGAAGAGCGGGCGCGCCGGGTCGAGGCTATCGGCGCCGTAGAAGTCGCTCAGGGTCGCCGCATAGGCGGAGACCGCCGAGTCCAGCGTCCCGTCGGTGGGAATGCCGTGGAGATGGCCCTCGGGGATCGGGGCGTCCCCGAACGCCACGCGGGCCATGTGCATGTTGCTGGCCTCATCGGTCCAAGGCACGAACCGGTCGTCGCCGAAGAACCAGTGCAGCCGGTCCCAGGGGAGGGCACCGACATAGTCGGGTCCGCCCAGCAGGGTGTAGAGCCGCTTCGGCGTGGACCCGCCCGAGAGGCAGATGGCGATGCGCTCCTGCTTGCTCTCGACGCAGAGGGTCACGAGGCGGTCGGCCGCCGCGCGGGCGACGCTCTCGCCATCGGGAAAGATTTCCGCGTTGTTCGGTAGCGGGATCATGCGGAGATGCCTCCTCCTGGTCTGGTCCTCGATCGCCTGCACGACAGGCTATTTCGGTTCGACGTGGCCGCCGAAGCCCTTGCGCATGGCCGAGAGCAGCTTGTCCGCGTAGGAGGCGTCCTCGCGCGAGCGGAAGCGGGCGTAGAGGGCGGCCGAGAGCACATTGGCCGGTACCGATTCCTCGATGGCCGCGTTCAACGTCCAGCGCCCCTCGCCGGAATCGGCGACGAAGCCGGAGAAACCGTCCAGGGCTTCGTTGCCCGCCAGCGCCCCGGCCGTCAGGTCGAGGAGCCAGGACGAGACCACGCTGCCGCGCCGCCAGACTTCGGCGATGTCACCGATATTGAGGTCGAAGCGCTGGTCCTCGGCCAGATCCTTCGAATTGGCGTGTTTCAGGATGTCGAATCCCTCGGCATAGGCCTGCATCAGCCCGTACTCGATGCCGTTATGGACCATCTTGACGAAATGCCCGGCCCCGCTCGGCCCGGCATGGATGTAGCCCTCCTCGGCGCGGGTATCGCGGCCCTCACGGCCCGGCGTCTTCGGGATGGTGCCGACGCCCGGCGCCAGGGTCTTGAAGATCGGGTCGAGCCTGTCGAGGGCGTCGTTGCTCCCCCCGATCATCATGCAATAGCCGCGTTCCAGGCCCCAGACGCCGCCCGACGTGCCGACATCGACGTAGTGGATGCCCTTCGGCTTCAGGGTGGCCGCCCGCCGGATGTCGTCCTTGTAGAACGAGTTACCGCCGTCGATGATGACGTCGTCCGCCTGCATCAGGTCGCCGAGCTGCGCCACGGTGGCCTCGGTGATCGCGCCCGCCGGAAGCATCACCCAGGCCGCGCGCGGCACGTCGAGTTTGGAGACGAACTCTTCCAAGCTCGCCGCCCCGGTGGCGCCCTCGGCGACCAGGGCCGCCACGGCCTCCGGGTTCTGGTCGAACACCACCGCCGTGTGTCCGTCCCGCAGGAGGCGGCGGACGATGTTGCCGCCCATTCGGCCGAGGCCGATCATGCCGAGTTGCATTGGGGATCTCCTGATTGAGGGGGCCTCGTCAGCCCGAGCACCGATGCGTGGTCCTATCAACCCACCTCATCCTGAGGCGCCGCAGCGCAGCGGAGGCCTCGAAGGAGCCCTCCAGCCGGCACGGTGATCTCTGGAGTCCTCCTTCGAGGCCCGCAGGAGCGGGCACCTCAGGATGAGGTAGTAGGTTGGAATGATCCGGCGGTTCCGGGTCATCCCGCTGTCCTCACACCACCGCCGCCTTGATCGCCGCCGCGATGCGCTTGAGCCCGGCTTCCACGTCGCCACCCTTGATGTGGACGCGTAGGGCCCGGCGGCCGCGCTCGGCCAGGACCGCGAAATCGCCGCGCGCCTGGGCCGCCACCACGGTGCCGAAGCCCAGCGCCCGGCCGGGGATCGCGAGATCCTCTGACGGGTCGGCGGTGATCTGCAGGAACACTCCGGTATCCGGCCCGCCCTTGTAGGCCTGGCCGGTGGAGTGGAGGAAGCGCGGCCCGAATTCGAGGCAGGTCGCGACCTTGCGCTTGTCGCGCAGAGCGATGCGCGCCTCCTGCAGGATGGCGTGGTGCGCCTCGTTGCGGGCGACGTAGGCCAGCAAGGCGGCGTAGTCGCCGTCCTTGATCCGCGCGAGATGGGCCTTCAGGGCCGCCTCGAACCCGTCCGCCGTCTGCGGCAGAGCCCCGGCATTGGTCGGGTCGGCGTAGAGGGCGATGGTCTCGCCGTCGAAGAGCGGCGTTTCGGAGGGCAGCGAACCGCTCTTCTCGGCGGCGTCGAACAGCTTCTTCGTCTCGATCTTGCTCGCTTCCACGTCCGGCTGGTCGAACGGGTTGATGCCGAGCAGCGCGCCGGCCACCGCCGTGGCGATCTCGAAGCGGAAGAATTCCTGCGGCAGCTGCTCCTCGTTCGCCATGGTGACGTGGGCGACGGGGTGCCCTTCGCGCTCCAGACTGCGCACCGCCTCGTCCTGCTGCGCGTCCGCCCGGTTGTCGAGGCGCAGATAGACGAAGAAGCGGTCGCGGCCATAGACCGCCGGCACGCCCACCGGCTCGCCGTCGACGGGGATGAGACCCTTGCCGTCCTTGCCGGTGGATTCGGCGATGAGCTGCTCGGCCCAGGCCCCGAACGTGTCGATGCCCGGCGAGGCGATGAACGTCACCTTGTCGCGACCGTCATGCAGCGCCGCCGCCGCCATGGCGGTGCCCAGCAGAACGCCGGGATTCTGGGCCGGCGGCACGGCCGGGCCGCAGGAGCGGACCATGGTCCGCGCCGTGTCGAGGAACTGCTTCACGTCGATGCCGGACGCCGCCGCCGGGACCAGGCCGAAGGCCGAGAGCACCGAATAGCGGCCGCCGATCTGCTTCACCCCGTAGAAGATCCTGCGGAAATTGTCCGCCTTGGCCGCCGCCTCCATGGCCGAGCCGGGATCGGTGACGGCCACGAAATGCGCGCCGGCCCGCTCGCCGACCAACGCCTTCATCCGGCCGAGGAAATAGTCGCGGAACACGTTGGGCTCGAGGGTGGAGCCGGATTTCGAGGCGACGATGAACAGGGTCGTCTCGAGGTTCACCGCGCCTTCCGTGGCGCGGACCTGGTCGGGATCGGTGGAATCGAGGATGCGCAGCGTCGGGAAACCGTCGCGGGTGCCGTAGGTCTCGGCCAGCACTTCCGGGCCGAGGCTCGACCCGCCCATGCCGAGGACGACGACGTCGGTGAAGCCGGTCTGCCGGACATCCTCGGCGAAGGCCTGGTATTCGGAGACACGGGTGAGTTCGTCCTCGACGATGCGGAGCCAGCCGAGCCACTGGTCCTCGTCGGCATTCGACCAGACCGTCTTGTCATGCGCCCAGAGCCGGCGGATCGAGCCCGAGGCGCGCCAGGATTCGACGGCCTTCTTCGCCTCCGCGCCGATGGCATCGCCGAGGATCAGGGTCTGGCCGTCGAGCTTGGCGCCGAGGAAATCGGCGCGCTTGCCCGCCACCGCACCGAGCAGCTTGTCGGCGGCGTCGATGAAGAGCTGGACGCCCTCCTCCACGAGTTGCTTGGCCACCGCACCGATGTCGATGCCGGCCCTGGCCAGACGGGCCATCACCGCTTCGGCGTCGCCGAGGTTCTCCTCGATGGCGGGCTTGACCGTGCCGTGGTCGCGGAACGCATCCATCGTGGCCGGCGGCATGGTGTTGACGGTATCGCGGCCGATCAACTCTTCGACGTAGAGCACGTCGGAATAGGCCTTGTTCTTGGTCCCCGTGGAGGCCCAGAGCAGGCGCTGCGCCTTGGCGCCCTTCTGCGCGAGCGCCTGCCATTTCGGCTCGGCGAAGATGCGCTTGTAGCGCTGGTAGGCGAGCTTGGCGTTGGCGATGGCCACCTTGCCCTTGAGGGCTTCCAGCTCCGCCTTCTCATCGGGATCGTTGGCTTCCGCGATCTTGGCGTCGAGGGCCTTGTCCACGGTGACGTCGATACGGCTGATGAAGAAGCTCGCGACGCTGGCGACCTTCGAGACGTCGCCGCCCTTGGCGCCGAACTCCTCCAGGCCGTCGATGAAGGCGCGCGCCACCTCCTCGTAGGAATCCTGGCCGAAGAGCAGGGTGACGTTGATGCTGATCCCGTCGGCGGTGAGGGCGCGGATCGCCGGGATGCCGGCCGGGGTGGCGGGCACCTTCACCATCAGGTTGTCGCGGGCCACGGTCTTGTGCAGGCGGCGGGCCTCGTCGAGGGTCTCCTCGGTGTCGAGGGCGAGGTAGGGCGAGACTTCGAGGCTGACATAGCCGTCGGCGCCGTCGCTCTCCTCGTAGACGGGGCGCAGCACGTCGGCCGCCGCCTGGATGTCGGCGATGGCACAGCCCTCGTAGAGATCGATGACGCGGGCATCGCCCGCATCCATGACCTCCTTCAGCGCACCGTCATATTCCGTGGAATCGCCGATCGCCTTCTCGAAGATCGAGGGGTTCGAGGTCACGCCCCGCAGGCCGTCCTCGTCCACCAGCTTCTTGAGGCGTCCATCGGCGATGAAACCGCGGGCCACGAAATCCAGCCACACGGCCTGGCCCTGTTCAGGGAAGAGAGCCTTGAGCGGGTTCATGCAAAAACTCCTCGTCGTCGGTCGTCGTGAGTAGCGCGCGAAAGGCGGCGTCGTTCAACACTCGTTGTCAGTGTGCGCGCCTCTCCTCCCCCTTGTGGAGAGGAGCCGGAGGTGGGCGTGGCTCCGCTGGCCTCCGCGGCCTGCGGGTCACCCAACCACCCCCACCCCTGACCTCTCCCCACAAGGGGGAGAG
>NZ_NKUG01000155.1 GCF_014845095.1 Methylobacterium bullatum
CCTCCTCGCTGTGGGAACACCTTGGCCCGAGGGAGAGGAGCGCCTGAGCGTCGTAGGTGAGCGGCGTGTCCGTGGCCTGCGCGATGAAGAGCGCCGCCATGGTCATGTAGATGTTGGTGCCGTCGAGGTTGAACGAGTAGCCGGTGGGGACCACGAGGCCGACGACGGGCTTCGAGCAGCCGGCGCGCTCCATCTTCTCGAGCAGCGAAGGCAGGGCCGACTCGGAGGACGAGGTACCGAGGACAAGCATGAGCTCCTCCTTGATGTAGCGGATGAGCTTGATGATCGAGAAGCCGTTGTAGCGGGCGACGAGGCCGAGCACGCCGAGCACGAAGATCGCCGAGGTCAGGTAAAAGGCGCCGACGAGGTAGGCGAGGTTGGCGAGCGAGGCGATGCCGTACTTGCCGATGGTGAAGGCCATGGCGCCGAAGGCGCCGATGGGCGCGACCTTCATGATGATGTTGACGACGCCGAAGATGGCTTCCGACAGCACCTTGATGATGTCGAGGACCGGCTTGCCGCGATCGCCCAGGAAGGCGAGGCCGAAGCCGAACAGCACGGAGAAGAACAGGACCTGAAGGATCTCGCCGCCCGAGAACGCACCCACCGCCGTGGTCGGGATGATGTTCATGAGGAAGTCGGTGATCGACTGCGTCTTCGCCTTGTCGGCGTACATCGCGATCGACTTCGGATCGAGGGACTTCGGATCGATGTGCATGCCCGCGCCCGGCTGGACGAGGTTCGCCACGATCAGGCCGACGATGAGAGCCAGGGTCGAAAAGGTGATGAAGTAGATGAGCGCCTTGCCGCCGACGCGCCCGACCTTCTCGAGATTGGTCATGCCGGCGATGCCGGAGACGACCGTGAGGAAAATCACCGGCGCGATGATCATCTTGACGAGCTTGATGAAGGCATCGCCGAGCGGCTTCATGTCCGCGCCGACCTGCGGGTAGAAGTGACCGAGGGTGATGCCGATCGCCACGGCGACGAGAACCTGGAAATACAGCGTGCGATAGAGGGGCTTGGGCTTTGCCGGCGCGTGCGGCGCGGTGAGCGGTGACGGTATGGCGGCCATGGCGGGCTTCTCCCTTGGGAATAGATCGGTTCGGATCGAAGCGCCGGGGTGTCCGGGCCTCGTCGTCTTTTGGTCTTGGCGTCCGGGGCTAGACCCCTTCGGCGCACAGCTCTGCGATGAACGCAGGCCTGCGTTTCGGTCTGAGAATGGCAACCGCCGTGCCAGATCGGGAACTCCTGAAATAATTCGTTAAAACATTGATTTGAGACATATTTTTCAGATGGTCGCCAATCTCCTCCTCACGTCGAATGCGGTTATCCGCACCCCGCCGCGAAATTCCGTCCGGAATTCCGCACTGGAGCGAGCCCCTTGAATTCGAATGTCCCGCCTCGCGAGGGAACCGATCGCGGATTTCTGAAACGGTCGCGCCGGAGCCTCGCCCTCGCCGCCAGCCTCGTCCTCGTATGGGTCGCGGCGTGGCTGGCTGGGCAGGCCGCCGAACGCTGGGCGCTGTCCGACCTGCGCCGCACGGCACAGTCGACCCTGGCGCTGCAGGTCGGCGCCTTGCGGGCGGAGATGCAGAAGCAGGCCTCGCTCCCCCTTGCCCTCGCGGCGGACCCGGAAATCGCCGCCGTGGCGGGGCCGGATCCGACGCCGGCCATGGTCGAGCAGGTGAGCAAGCGCCTCGCCCAGGTGGCGGCCGCCACGGGCTCGGCGGTGATCTACGTCATTCGCCCCGACGGCATCACCGTGGCCGCGAGCAACGCGGAGGCCGAGCGCAGCTTCGTCGGCCGGGACTACGCGTTCAGACCCTACTTCCGGCAGGCCATGGCCGATGGCGCCGGGTCGCAATTCGCCTTGGGCACAGTGAGCGGCCGGGCGGGGCTCTACCTGTCGCGGCGGATCGGCGAGGCTGGCGGCGTCGTTGTGGTGAAGATCGAGTTCGATGGGGTCGAGGCCGCGTGGCGGCAATCGGGAGACGGGGTGTTCGTGGCCGATGCGCGGGGCATCGTCCTCGTGGCGAGCGATCCCGCCTGGAGCTTCGCCACCCTGCGCGAGGTCGGCGACGACGAGCGGAAGCGCATCCGCGCGGCGCTGGAATTCGGCGAGGCGCCGCTCTCGGCGCTCCCGCTCCATCCGGTCGGGGGGATGCAGGATCTCGTCCGCGTCGGCCGGGGATCGCGGACGGCGCGGACGGTGCTCGCCCTGGACGCCCCCATTCCGGGCACCGACTGGCGGCTCCATACCCTGACGCCCGTGGGCCCCGCCGTGGACCGCGAGCGGATGCAGGCCTGGATCATCGCTGCCCTCGGCACCGGCCTGGCCTGTATCGGGATCGCGACCCTGGCGGGCCGTCGTCGGCGGACCCGCCGGCACCTCGCTCAGGCCGCGGCACGCCGGGAAGAATTGGAGAGGAGCGTCCGCGAGCGGACGCTGGAACTCACCGACGCCAACAGGCTGCTCCGGCTGGAGATCGAGGAGCGACGGAGGGCGGAGGAGGAGCGACGGCAGGCGGAAGCCGAGCGGGAGCGCTTGGGCCGCGAACTCGCCCAGGCCGGACGGCTCGCGGCGTTGGGCCAGTTCGCCGCCAGCATGGCGCATGAGATCAACCAGCCGCTGGCCGCCATCCGCTCCTACGCCGACAATGCGGCGATCCTGGTCCGGCGGGGCCGGGGCGAGGAGGCGGCGGAGAACGCCTTCGCCATCGGCCGCCTCACCGACCGCATCGGCGGGCTGACGCGGCAGCTCAAGGGGTTCGCCCGGCGCTCGTCGCCCCGTCGCGAGCCCGTGGCGCTCGCCGATATCCTCGCCAACAGCCTGGAACTGGTGGAAGCACGGGCACAGGCGGCCCGGATTGCGATCTCGGCGGAGAGGCCGGCTCCCGGCCTCTACGTCCTCGGCGACGGGCCGCGCCTCGAACAGGTCGTGGTGAACCTGCTCCAGAACGCCCTCGACGCGGCGGCGGGGAGCACCGATCCACGGGTCTCCCTTCTGGTGCGGGACGTGCCCGATAATCGCGTGGCCATCGAGGTCCGCGATACCGGGCCGGGCCTCCCCGAGACCATCCGGGCGCAGGTCTTCGATGCCTTCTTCACCACCAAATCCGATGGGCTCGGTCTCGGGCTCGCCATCGCGCGCGGAATCGTCGAGGATTGCGGCGGCAGCCTGAACGCCATGGACGATCCGGCCGGCGGCGCGGTGTTTCGGATGGAACTGGCCAAAGCCCCCGTGGAGACGACACCGTGAGCGTTGAAGAGGGTGCGGGCGGGTCGGCCGAACGGGTCGTCTTCATCGACGACGAGACGGATGTCTGCCGCGCCAACCGCCAGAGCCTGGAGCTCGACGGGTTCACGGTGGAGACCTTCGGGGCCGCCGGACCGGCGCTGGCTGCCATCCTCGCCGATCCGCCCGGCCTCGTGGTCACCGACGTGCGCCTGCCCGATCTCGACGGCATCGCCCTGCTCGGGCGGATCAAGGCGATCGATCCGGAACTGCCCGTGATCCTGATCACCGGGCATGGCGACATCCGCATGGCGGTGGGCGCCATGCGCGACGGGGCCTACGATTTCCTGGCCAAGCCCTATCCGGCCGAATCCCTCGTCGCCTCGGCGCGCCGCGCCCTGGAGCGGCGCCGGCTCGTCCTCGAGAACCGCACCCTGCGCGCCCGGCTGGACGCGGCGGTGGAGGAGGACCCGGCCTTCCTCGGCATCTCACCCGAGATGGTGCGCCTGCGCCGCCTCGTGCGCGAGGTCGCCCAGGCCGATGTGGACGTGCTCGTCTTCGGCGAGACCGGATCGGGCAAGGAGGTGGTGGCGAGCGCCCTGCACCGCTGGAGCCGGCGGGCCGGCCGGAATTTCGTCGCCATGAATTGCGGGGCGCTGCCCGACAGCGTCGTCGAGAGCGAGCTCTTCGGCCACGAAGCGGGCGCCTTCACCGGGGCCCTCAAGCGCCGCGTCGGCCGGATCGAGCACGCGCAGGGGGGCACGCTGTTCCTCGACGAGATCGAGAGCATGCCGCTCGGTCTCCAGGTCAAGCTCTTGCGCGTGCTGCAGGAACGGGCGGTGGAGCCGCTGGGCACCAACGAGATCCGCCCCATCGACATGCGCGTGGTGGCGGCGACCAAGGTCGATCTCGGCCAGGCGGCGGCGCAGGGCACCTTCCGCGACGACCTCTACCACCGGCTCAACGTCATCACGATCGCGATCCCGCCCCTGCGCGACCGGCGCGAGGACGTGATGCTGCTGTTCCAGGAGTTCCTGACCCGGGCGGCGACGCGCTTCGGCCGCGAGCCCGCGCCGATCACGCCGGCCGTGCGGGAGCACCTGCGCCGGCACGACTGGCCCGGCAACGTGCGCGAACTCGGCCATTTCGCCGAGCGTCACGCCCTGGGCCTTGGGCAGAACGAGGTCTCGCCGCCCGAGGCCGCCACCGCCGGAACCCTGGCCGAACAGGTCGACCGGTTCGAGCGCGGCCTGATCCGCGAGGAGCTGATCATGGCCGGCGGGGACGTCCGCATCGCCGCCGAATCCCTCGGCACACCGCGCAAGACCCTCTACGACAAGATCGCCCGGCACGGCCTGACGCCCACCGATTATCGTTGAGACGGAAGGGCTTGGCTCTCCTCAGAAGCGGCGGTCCTTGCGGTCCGGGTTCGGGCCGCTGGTGTGATAGCTGGCCATGCAGGCGTGATAGATCTGCGAGCCGAGGTCGTAGAGGCTGAGGTTGTTCGGGTTGGCGGCGCTGAACACCTGCGCCCTGGCCTGTTCGCGACAGGCGGCGTCCTGCGGGCTCTGGATCGGCGGCTCGTTCACCTGCTGCGCGAGGGCGGCACCCGTGAAAGCGATGAGGAGAAAGGCGGTCAGGGTCGTGCGCATGGTGTCGGATTCCGTCGCGGGGAGAGGGACATAGGGAGGGGAAGGGTCTCGGTGGTGACGAGGATCGTGCCGGGAGCCCCCTCCCCCTGCGGACTCGCCGGCGCCGAAAGGACGAAAGAGAATCTCGCGCGATCCGTCTCCGATCTGTGCCGTGAGACCCCGACCGGGGCAAGACGCCATCGACGGGCGGACTTCGAATCCGGTGCGCGCCGCCCGAGCCGGATCGCCACCGCCACGCGCACCCTGTTTCGACCGCCATCGGGCGGCCTTTCATGCGCCATCCACACGGGACATTAACGGCCGGCGTGCTCTTGGAAATCCGGAGCCGTACCGGTGGATTTCCCCCGGTATCGGCCATGACGCGGCCATCGCCATGCGGATGGCCGCCCGACCCGCCTTCAGCCCGCCGACCGCACGGACGACCCACGGATGAACCCCTATCTCCTCCTCGCCCTGGCCATCGGCGCCGAAGTGACGGCGACCCTCGCCCTCAAGGCGGCCGACGGTCTCACCAAGCCGGTGCCGACGATCATCGTGGTGCTGGGCTACGGCACGGCGTTCTGGCTGATGTCGAACAGCATGAACATGCTGCCGATCGGGATCGTCTACGCGATCTGGGCCGGGGTCGGCATGGTCGGCGCGGCGGTCGGCGGCGCGCTGCTGTTTCAGGAGCCGATCACCCTGCCGATGATGATCGGGATCGCGGT
This sequence comes from Methylobacterium bullatum, assembly GCF_014845095.1. GTDB lineage: Bacteria > Pseudomonadota > Alphaproteobacteria > Rhizobiales > Beijerinckiaceae > Methylobacterium > Methylobacterium bullatum. The sequence goes on from NZ_NKUG01000155.1 coordinate 5,598, forward strand.
GATCGCCGTCGGCGTGACGATCCTCGCCTCGGGCCAGACCGCGCATCACTGAGGGGCGATGTCGCGATTTGCCCGCCTCCGGCCCCGCTTTCGCCGCCCCCGGCTCGCCGGGGCGCTGATCTGCGCCTTGGCGCTGGGCGGGCTGGCGGCCGCCATCGGGCCGCTGCTCGGCGTGCCGAACCCGATCACGCTCGCCGCCCTCGCCATCGTCGAGCCCTCCTCCGTCGGCACCTGGTTCGCGAGCCGGGTGGTGGCGGCGGCGCCCTCGTCCCGCCCCCTGCCCGTCCGGCTCCACGCGATTCCCGACCGGGTTCCCTGGAAGGGACGGAGCGTTCCCCTGGCGGAGATGCTGCGGGCGACCCATACCAACGCCCTGCTGGTGACCCAGGACGGCGTCCTCGTCCACGAATGGTATCGCCCCGGCTCGGGGCCGGCGACGCTGTTCCCATCCTGGTCGGTGGCGAAATCGGTGGTCTCGCTGCTGGTCGGACAGACGATCGCCGAGGGGAAACTCGCCGAGACCGACCACGTGGCGGCCCTGCTGCCGTATCTGCGGGACGAGCCGGCCTTCGGCCGCATCACCGTCCGCGACCTCCTCGACATGACGAGCGGACTCGCGGTGCCGGAGAATTACGACCCGTGGGACCCGCTCACGGGCACCGCCGGCCTATACCTCACCCGCGACATCCGGGAGTTCGTGCGCGACCACGCCACCCTGTCGTCGAAGCCCGGCAGCACGGGGCAATACCGCAGCATCGACACCGAGATCCTCGGCCTGATCCTCGCGGAGGTCCAGAAGAAGCCCCTGGCCGACCTCCTCTCGGAGGCGATCTGGAAGCCCATGGGCGCGGAGGCGAAGGCGACCTGGAATCTCGACCGGCCGGGGGGAACGGAGAAGGCCTTCTGCTGCATCAATGCCGTGGCGCGGGATTTTGCCCGCCTGGGGCTGATGGTGGCCGACCATGGCCGCGTCGGCGGCACGCACATCGTTCCGGCACGCTGGATCGAGCGGATCGAGACCCCGGCGCGCCGGGATGTCGACGGCTGGCCCTACTCGGCGCAATGGTGGCACGTGCCGGAAGGGGACGACGACATCTCCGCCATCGGCGTCTACGGCCAGTACATCTACATCAACCGCGACACCGGCACGGTCATCGTCAAGCTCAGCGATCACGGCGCCGAGCAGGACGAGGCGGACACGTTGGCGGTGATGCTGGCGATCTCGCGGGAGCTCGCTGGCTCACGGTCGGCGCGCTGAGGCGAAGGGCCGGGCGGCGGGAACACACGGCTCTCTCCGTCGTCGGAGCCAAGGGTATAGGCCGACGATACGCAAGCTCAGGTGTTCGGCATGGATTTGCACAGAGGCATCTTCAGCCTTGATGCGTGTGCCGAGGGCGTGTTGGAGTGGATGTATCAGCGGATTTTCATGCTCAGTCCGATCATCCCATCAGACCACCTCATCCTGAGGTGCCCGCATCAGCGGGCCTCGAAGGAGCCCTCCAGTGGTCGCGCGATCCCTGGAGCCCTCCTTCGAGGCCGCTCCGCGGCACCTCAGGATGAGGTAAAGCGTTGGGAAGAACAACTTGAATAGGACTATATCGATCGAGTGGTGAAAATCTGACGTTTGACACCCGCTGCCGGGGCTGCTTTCGATCCTTCAGCGACCTTCGGAACGTCCGCTTCGCGGCGGCTTGGTGGTCGATGACCTAAGACTGGGTTGGGTGGTAAGCGGACAATGAGATATTAGAAGATAAGGCGGACGATAGATTTTTTGCAAAGCAACTCCATGACCTCAATCGGAAACATGACAATCGGATTTGTTTCAATCGCGCTCAGTATTTTTGGATACTATTACTCATTAAAGCGTGATATAAAAGGATTTGTTTATATAAAAGGATTGGTCCCTGTTTCGAAACGTGACGATCCGGTTCGGTTTCGTCGCATCATGAGATGGGAATACGGAGTATCTTGGATGCTTTTTTTATTTGGAACCATGTGGCTGATCTTAATAGCGATACGCTAATTGTGTTACGTCTTTAGAAATTGCCAACTCATAATCTTTCTCTAAAAATACCAAGCATATACTTTTAGACTGGATGCGGAACGTCCGCTTCAGGACAAAAAGCTAAGGTCCGCTTGCCACCCTTAATGGACCTTTGGCTCGTTACGCGGGGTGCTCTGCTGTCTACGCGATTTCGCCAATGCGCGGGCCGCCTTACCGATTGCGTATGAAGCCACCAGAGCAAAGTAGTAGATCGCGTATAGTACGACAAAAACATAGACTGAGGATTTGAGCCAGACGAGCCGGAAATCGATATCAGGACATCCCTGCTCGTAGGGAGGGTCTCCAACGGTACAAGAGAACCCTTCGACCATCATCCAGCCCCACCCCAGCCCAGCTGCAGCAATCGCGCAGGATAAAGGTATGCCGACCCGAGACATGTTCAGGCTTTTCATGCCTTGCAACTGCCAGCCATATATCTATCCTTAGTGAATCATTGTGGCGCCGGAACAGTCAAACTCCGACTATAGGGCGCGCTTGGCAATGAGCTTGCTTCCCGCCTCGGTCCAACGGGCGAACCGATATCCGGTCGGTTCAATGACGATCAGTCCTCGTGCTTCCAATTGCTCGTAGGCATGCTCACCGGCCGATATAGCTCCATTGTCTAGAACGACCTCGCCCGTGTCCGTCCGCTCAAGGTACTTCGAGCACATCGCAGCCAACAACTTTACTAGTTCCGGCTCGCGCGCCTCGAAGCTCCTACCTTCGGCGCCAGGGAGAGCCAAGTTCTTTGATGCCTTTGTGCTCACGTACTGATTCGTCATAGCTCGAATGGCATCGACGAGCTTCCGTTCAGAGTCGTTCACTCTCGATAACCTCCTATCGCCCGTCATGCATTACGGTCGGCCCGTTCCCGCAGGACATCGAGATCGAACTTAAGCCTTGGGACGGCCCGATCCGTGCCCGCTCAGTCGCGATCACCTTCAAGGTGGATGAGCCCAGCGCGCCTCACGCATAAGGTCCGCATCTCATTCTTTACAGTCATACGGCTCGACGCAGACCACTCCCGACCGACAGCCTACGGCGACGGGGCGAGGGCCACGCCGGTCGAACAGCGTCCATGCCGGATCGCCTCCCGCCGTCATGAACGATGCCAGCCGCAGATCGCCTGTCACCGATAGAACCACCTCCGGTAGATGGCCAAACATCGAGAGGTCTTGGACCGTGCGGCCGAGGAGGAGCGCAAAGGTCGGGGACCACAGGTTCTCGTCGCTCCAACTACCGCAGGCGATGGACCTTCCCTCCTCGATTCGCCAACTCCACTCAATCATCAGGCCGATCTCGCCCTCTGGCTGACCGGGGAAGCCATTACGGCGCGTGGTTGATGTCAGCGCGCCAAGCTCCACGAACAGCGCCGAGCCATGCCCACGCCAGACATGTGCTACGGCCAACCCACAAGCCGCCGTGCGGAAGTGCTGGATCCAGTCGGTCATAGGGGTGATCATGACCAACGGCGCAGGGTCCGCAATCCGCCCATTTCGGACGCTCAAGGCGCGGGGACCATCCGTCAGATGGCGACCACGCGATCAACGACATCCCAAAAACACGCAGGTGCGCCGACTAGATCCACCCGCCATCGTTGATCCGCGCCCTGATCCGATACGGCTCCGCCAGGACGTGGGCGTGAGAAATGCCGGCGGCCATTGCCATGGCGGCGGACGAAGAGGAGGTCGTCGAACGGCAGGCATGGAACCCGGCCGTCGTCACCGACCAGCGGAAGCGGGTCTTGTCGCTCCGGCACGCTGACACGGCGACGCTGTGGTTGGGCAAGGTGGGAATCTGCATCTCGCCATCATGGCACGGTCGCCCGAACCCTCCAAGGTCGGGGCGACCCCATCGGATCCCAGACCGACCCACTGCCGTCCCGCCGCCTACGCGGCCGGAGACCGCCGCCGGGCGAGGCTCCGCATCCGCGCCACCGCCTCGGCCCGCCAGTTGCGCAGGAGCCGCCGCCTCACGCCGTCCCAGCTGATGGCCGGGACCGGCGAGACGGGATCGATGAGGGCGCTGAGCGCCCGCGAGTAATCGAGCACGAGACCGGGCGTCCAGGTCATCGCGCCGGCCCCGTTGCGCAGGAGGGCGGCCGCCCAGAATTCCGGGCTCAGGGCGGCCTGGGCGAGCCTGCGCCACGGCTTGCCGGCCCGGCTGAACGCGCCCTCCACGGCGGCGTCGAGGGCGCGGGCGACCGCCGTGGAGCAGTTCCGGCCCACGAGATTGTAGGTCGCGTCGCGGCGATAGCCGGCCCAGAAGCGCGTCAAGCCCGCCCCGTCGATGCCGTGCAAGGTGACCGTGACGGTGGCCTCGCACCAATCGTCCGCCTCCTCGCGGTAGCTCGGCAGGAAGCGGCCCGGCACGTTGTTCTCCGGGCCGGCCCGCAGGGTGGCGCGCAGGTTGTCGGGGGAGCGGTCGATCTCCACGGCGGGGTAATGGCTCACATAGAGCGGGCTCCCGTGCGTCCCGCTGCCATCGCCCAGTTCCAGGGCCGCGTGCCCGGTGGAGATGTGGCCGGACCCGTTCACGGAGATGACGTAGCGATGGACCAGGCGCTGCCGGGCCGGGATCGAGGCCGTTCCCGTCGGCGTCCAGACATAGACGGTGAGCGTGTCCGTGCCGGCCCCGTCGGCGCGCGGTCCGGCTGCCGCCGGAGGGCGCCGCAACCGCAGCCCGAGGATCGCCACCTTGATCCCCGCCAGCATCAGGAAGGCGCCGATGCAGAACCCCACCGTGCCGGCGTACCAGGTGGGCCAGGGCTGCAGGGTGATGATGCCCAGCGCCACGCCCAGCGCCCCATGCGCCGCCGACAGGCGCCAGCCCGGAAAGCGGAGCACATAGGAGAGCGCGAAGCGCGACAGGCCGTCGAACAGGAAGGCCGTCCCGAACAGCATGGCGAGGAGGAACGTGCTCGAGGACGAGGCCAGCATCGTCAGCACCGCCACCACGAGGAGGAGCGCCGCCTTGAGGAGGCGCAACCGGCGCGCGGCGCCCGTGGCGACGAGGCCGCGCAGGAACGCGCCCACAGCCTCGACCACGAGGAGGAGGCCGAACCAGCGGTCGGGAATATGCGTGGCCCCGTCGAGGGCATCGATCACGAGGGCGGCGCCGAACCCCGTCCAGACGAGACCCGCCCCGGTGA
>NZ_NKUG01000156.1 GCF_014845095.1 Methylobacterium bullatum
GGTGGCCATCGGCGCGGTGGCGGCCGTGGCCATGAATGCGCTGGGCTACCAGGGGGGACGCCACCCCGCGCCGCTCTTCCCGACCCTCGGTAAAGGCACCGCCGCCGCCAAGTCCACGACCGGCCCGTCGCCCGAGCCGGTCAAGGTCGCGGAGGCCCCGCCGCGCAGGATCGAGGCGCCGAAGGTGGAGACGGTTCCCGAACCGAAGGCCGCCCCGGCCACCGACGCGGCGAGACCCGTGCCTAAGCCGGCGGCTGCCGCGCCCTCCACCAAGCGCGACGTCATCGCCGACATCATCAAGGCCGGGGAGACCACGGCCTCGGTGACGCCGAAACCCGATCAGGCCGTGGCGCAGGCGCAGCGGGCGCTGGTGAAGCTCGGATACGGACCGCTCGTCGCCGACGGTGTCCTCGGCCCCGGTACACGGGCGGCCATCGAGAAGTTCGAGCGCGACCGCAAGCTGCCGGTCAAGGGCGTCGCCGCCGGTCGCACCTTGCGCGAACTCGCCTCGCGCGCCGGTTCGACCAAGGGGTAGGGCAAGGAATCCGGCATTCGGAGGCGGCTCGCGGCCTCCGTGAGGCTACCGGACACACACATCTGGTCGATGCTGGTTCCCCCTATCCAAGAGGGTTCGACGTGAAGCGCGACGGGCTCCCTCTCCTTCCAGGAGAGGGGACCCGCGGTGTCCGCGAGATGCGTGAATATCGTAGGCCCACGACGAGTGGCTTTCCGTGTGTCCGCCTCAGCGCGCAGAACCCCGAAAGCCTTTCAACGCATCCGGCTATCGCACGGGCGAGACCGTCATTTCCGCAGCGGCACGCCCTTGGTGGTGAAGCGCGGCGCGCCCGGATGGCGCATGGGGCGTGGCTGGCCTCCCGGCTTACCCGAGCCCGTTCCCGGCGGCTGCGAGGACGGAATGAGCTGGTCCGGCCTCGGCCCGATGAGGTCCGCCCGGCCCATGGCCCGCAGCGCCTCGCGCAACAGGGGCCAGTTCTCGGGATCGTGGTAGCGCAGGAACGCCTTGTGCAGCCGGCGCTGCCGCATCCCCTTGATCGCGTCCACCGGCTCGCTGCCGCCGCGCCGCACGCCCTGCAACGGGTTGATCTCGGTGTGATACATGGTCGTGGCCGTCGCCATGGGCGAGGGCAGGAACGTCTGGACCTGATCGGCGCGATAGTCGTTCTTCTTGAGCCAGACGGCGAGGTTCATCATGTCCTCGTCGGTCGTGCCCGGATGCGCCGCGATGAAATACGGGATCAGGTAGTATTTCTTGCCTGCTTTCTTGGCGGCGGCGTCGAACATCTCCTTGAAGCGGTCGTAGGTGCCGATTCCCGGCTTCATCATCAGGTCGAGGGGGCCGCGCTCGGTGTGCTCGGGGGCGATCTTGAGACGGCCGCCGACATGGTGGGTCACGAGCTCCTCGACGTATTCGGGGCTTCGCACCGCCAGATCGTAGCGCACGCCGGAGGCGACCATCACCTTCTTGACGCCCTCCACCTCGCGGACCTTGCGATAGAGCCGGATCAGGTCGTCGTGCGAAGTGTTCAGGTTCGGGCAGATGTCCGGGAAGACGCAGGACGGCAGGCGGCAGGCCGCCTCGATCTTCGGGTCCTTGCACGCCATCCGGTACATGTTGGCCGTGGGGCCACCAACGTCGGAGATCACCCCCGTGAAACCCGGCGTCTTGTCGCGGATCAGTTCGATCTCGCGCAGGATCGAGCCCTCCGAGCGGTTCTGGATGACGCGGCCTTCGTGCTCGGTGATGGAGCAGAAGGTGCAGCCGCCAAAGCAGCCGCGCATGATCGTCACCGAGAACTTGATCATGTCCCAGGCGGGGATCTTCGCGTCGCCGTAGGAGGGATGGGGCGCGCGGGCGTAGGGCAGGTCGTAGACCGCATCCATCTCGTCGCTGGAGAGCGGGATCGGCGGCGGGTTCAGCCACAGGTCGCGGTCGCCGTGGCGCTGGACGAGGGGGCGGGCGTTGCCGGGATTGGCCTCCCGGTGCAGCACCCGCGAGGCGCGGGCATAGGCCTCCTTGTCGTCCTTGACCTCGTCGTAGGCGGGGAGCCGGATCACGGTCTCGCCGGGGCGGCGGGAAGCGGCCTCGTCGGCCGAATCGAGATCGTCGGCGGGCAGCTCGGTGTAATGCTCGGGCACGCGGCGGAACAGGGCCACGCCCCGGACCGAGTCGAGTTCGTTCGGCGCTGCGCCGGCGGCGAGGCGGTTCGCCACCTCGACCACGGCGCGCTCGGCATTGCCGTAGAGCAGCAGGTCGGCCTTCGCGTCCGCCAGGATCGAGCGGCGCACCTTGTCGGACCAGTAATCGTAATGGGCGATGCGGCGCAGGGACGCCTCGATGCCGCCCAGGACGATCGGCACGTCCTTGTAGGCCTCGCGGCAGCGCTGCGTGTAGACGATGGTGCAGCGGTCCGGGCGGGCGCCGCCTTGTCCGCCCGCCGTGTAGGCGTCGTCGCTTCGCAGGCGACGATCCGCCGTGTAGCGGTTCACCATCGAATCGAGATTGCCGCCTGTGACGCCGAAGAACACCCTCGGCCGGCCGAGCGCCTTGAACGGCTCCGCCGATTGCCAGTCGGGCTGGGCGATGATGCCGACCCGGAACCCTTGCGATTCGAGCAGCCGGCCGATGATCGCCATCCCGAAGCTCGGATGATCGACATAGGCGTCACCCGTCACCAGGACGATGTCGCAGGCATCCCACCCGAGCGCGTCCATCTCGGCGCGGCTCATGGGCAGGAACGGCGCCGCCTTCCCGTAAAGCGGCAGCTTGCAGGCGATGGGAGCCGGTGAGCGACTCGCGGAAACTTGGAGGTCCATGGGGTCTGCATAGACCGCCGAAGCTCAGAGCTCAACGAAGGGCGAGGGAGCCGGGCGCCATGTCGAACGCTTGCGTCGTCTCGCCACCCGCCACGACGAGCCGACGCGCAAGAATACCTCCGCCCTCGCGCTCGCCGCGGTCATCGCCGTCCGGTGCCGATTGCATCGAGCACCCGATCTACTGGCGCGAAGCTTTTCCCAATCATCGCATATTAACCCATTTGCTGTTGACAATGCCTTGGTCACGCAGAGATCGGCATCCGCGGTATGACGGGATACGAAAAGGTGGGATCGATCGGCGGCCTTGCACTGCCGATCCTGCCGGCACCTGAATTCTCGGAATGCTGCCGGATCGCGCGGGCGCTCTTCAATGCGTCGGCCGCCACCGTCTGTCTTCGTGGCGAGCCCCGGACCTGGACGGATCTTGGCCCCGACGCCGGCCCCCAGCTGAGGAATGCCGCTGAGATGGCCGATGGGAGGCCCGATTGGGAGTGGCCCGCCCTCTGGTGCGGCGACACGCGAACCGACCCGGCCTTCACCGGATGGCTGCCGGCCGGTAACGGCGACGTCGGTTTCTTTGCGAGCGCCCCGTTCGGCCCGGATCAGGTCGGCCGTCTGTCGGTGCTGGATGCCCGTCCGCAAGCCGGCTCGCCAGAGAAGAGCAGGCTCCTCACCGACCTCGCCGCCATGGCCGGGCAAATCTACGATCTGGCCCGTGCCGTGCGCGGGGCCACGGAGCGGGAGGCGGAGTTCCGTCACCTCGCGGAAATGTCCACCGATACGATCATTCGCGGCAATCTCGACGGTATCCGCCTCTACGTCTCACCCTCCATCCGGACGCTCCTCGGATACGAGCCGGAGGAACTGGTGGGACGCAAGGCGATCGACATTGCCCACCCGGACGACATCCCGAACTTCGGGCGCTTCATGCAGAACGTGCGCGACGGCCATATCGACGTCGCAGTCATCGAACTGCGTCTCCAGCACAAGAACGGTGCGTGGGTCTGGATGGAAGCATCCCTGCGCTTGAGCCGCGATCCCGATTCGCAGGTGCCGAACGGCTATGTCGTCTCTGTTCGCGACGTCGGGCGGCGCAAGCTGCTCGAAGAGCGGCTGGAACAGCTTGCGTCTTTCGATCCGCTCACCGGCCTGCCCAACCGGTCGCAGTTCAGCCAACGCCTTCAAAGCGCGCTCGACCGCTCGAGCGGCACCGGAGAGAGTGTTGCGCTCTTCTACATGGACCTCGACAACTTCAAAGGCATCAACGACACGATGGGTCATGCGGCCGGCGACAGCGTCCTGCGGGTCTGCGCGGCCCGTCTGCGCGCCGAGCTGAGGCAGGACGATTTCGTTGCCCGCCTGGGAGGTGACGAGTTCACGGCCATCCTGACCGCCGATGAATCGGAACTGCCCGAGCTGGCCCAGCGCCTCGTATCCGCGGTCGGCGCGCCGATCCCTCATGGCGGCCAGGAGTTCCGTGTCGGATTGAGCGTCGGCATCGCCCGCGCGCCGCGCGATGGTACGTCTCCGGACGTCCTGCTGTCCGCCGCCGACCGGGCGCTCTATCGTGCCAAAGCCGCCGGCCGGAATACCTTCCGGTTCTGAGTGCCTTCTCCGGCGGGCATCCGTCAGGCCGGTCCCCGCGCCACGCCTTCGGTGTTATAGGCGGGCCATGCCTCGCCTGCGCTCCGATTTCTGGGTCTCCGCCCATCTCCGCCGTCTTGCCGTCGAGGGGATCGACGCGGTGCAGCGTCGGCGCGGCGCGCCCGAGGCGGGGGCGATCTTCGTGAAGGTCGATCGCCTGGACGGGCGGGCCGATCTCTATGGTCCGGCCCCGCAATCCCTCGTCGATACCGGGGACGGGGCCGACCGCAGCTTCGTATGCTTGATGAGCGAAGCCTCGCCGCCCGATGTCGAGCTCCGCCTCGGCAAGGAACTGCGCTTCGACGACGATCTCTGGATCGTCGAGATCGACGACCGCGCGGGCCGCCACCACCTCGATCTCGCCGAGTAGGACGAGGCGAGGCCCCGGCGAGGGTCAGTTCGACGCCGATTGCCTCACGCGGCCGGGGAGGGCGGGACGAAGCGGCGCACGCTCTGCGGCGGCCGGCGCCATGCGCGGGCGGACCGCATCGGGGGCGGTGTAGGGCTGGTGGGCAGTGCCGCCGTTGAGCCGCTCGGGCAGTGGCTTGTCGAGGACCGCGCTGAGAAGGTCGCGGGCCGCGCCGCTGGGGATGGTGCGGAACAGTTTCACCAGGTCGTAGACCCGGTCCACCGAACGAGCCACGGTCTCGTTGAGGGTGAGGAAGACATACACCGCCTCCTCTTCGTGCAGTCCGGCCGCGCGAAGGGCGAGGGTGAGGAGTTCGTAGCGCTGGCTCGGGTCCGGCGTCGCGCCAAGGAAGTTGCGCTGGAGACCGAGCATCTCGGCGAGGGCCGCGACGAAACCGGCCACATCGTTTCTGCCCGAGAAGCCGGTGAGGACGGCGCCCGCCTCGCGCGGCATGGGGGGCGACGGCCGAAGGGCCGCGCGCGAACCGACCGCCCGGCCGATCGCCTCGCGCAATTCTTCGTCGGCGAAGAGGAACAGCGGTGCCAGGTCCCCCGGGGCGAGATCCGGTCGAGCGAGAAGCGCCTGGGCCAGGTCGGGCTTCGTCCGCGCGCGGCCGACGAGGAGGGCGATGGTGGTGCCCTGAAGGGCGAGCTGCCAGTTCTCGGCGAGAGCGAGATCGATGGCGGCCACGTCGCGCGAGGCCATTTCCTCGATGAGGCTGCGGCTCAGATCGGCCCTGCGGGCGATGGCGGCGGCGATGTCGGAGCCGTCGGCGAGGGCGGCTTCGATCACGCGGGCCGAGAGGTCCGGCGCCTGCGCGATGATGAGATCCCGGATCTCGCCGCCGCGCGCGGCGAGCGCCGCGAGTACGGATTGCGGGGTCGCGGGGAAGGGCGCCAGCTTGCGCGCCACGATCTCCGCCGTCTCGTCGTCGACGGTGGGGATGAGACCGCCGGCGAGGGATTCGAACGCCTCCACCGTCTTCCGGTCCCGCACCGAGGCGGTGAGGAACAGATCGGTCTGCACCCGGAGGATGACAGGTTTCAGATCGAGGTCACCGAGACGCGACAGTTCGATCAGGCCGGAGAAGTCCGGCGCATCGTCGAGAGATGGGGACATGGCACTTCGTTTACGCAGAACTCGCTGGACACAGCTTTAGCGAGCTTGCGTGAACCGACCTTTAAAGGGCGCCGCCGCGGCGGCGCCCTTCTTGCCCCATTGCGGGATCAGCCGACCAGCCGGGCCTTGGTCTCGGCCGTGGAATCGGGCCCCTTCGGCGGCGGGAACACCACCGGTGTCGCGGCGCCCGGCGCCATCGGTCCGGTGGACGGCGCGGAGGGGGCCGAGGCCATCTTGGCCCCGTTCACGGCCGTCGGTTCGGCAAGCTTCGTCGGCGCGGCCACGGGTGCACTCACCGGGGCCGGCATTTCCGTGCCCGGAATCGAGGTCGCGAGCGCCGGCTGGCTGCGGTCGTCCCCGTCGTCGAGGTCGCCGGTCACGTCGTTGTCCGACGGGCCTTCGAGCAGTTCGGTCGGTGCCTTCCAGACGAAGGCGTCGAGATGGCCGGTGACCGGCGAGACCGGCGCCCAGCGCTCCGAGGCGACCCCGTCGGCGATCCACATCGGATCGCGCGGGGCATGGGCGGCGCGGGCCAGCCATTCGCGCGCCCGGCCGGAGCCGGCACCGTGCTCGGCTTCCTCGACCTTCGCCATGGTCAGGCAGGCGCGCACCGTGGGGCGGTCCGCCATGAGAGGCGACAGGGCCTCGCGGGCCTTGCCGAATTCCTGCGCTTCCAGGGCCGCCTGCGCCAGAGCGAGGCGGGCTTCGGGATGCCAGGTGGAGATCCGCGCCAGGTTTTCCGCCCGGGCGAGCCGGTCGCGCACGGAATCGCCGACCCGCAGGCCGAGATAGACCTTGGCGAGATCCGGGTGGGGATTGGCGCGCCAGGCCGCCTCGACGATCTTGGCGGCTTTCTTCAGGTCGCCGCGCCGCGCCAGGAGGCGTCCGGCGACGCAGGCGGCGGGGACGAGGTCCGGCGCCAGCTTCACCGCGTCGAGGGCGCGCTGCGTCGCCGCCTCGGGTTCACCCGCCTCGCGGGTCTGGGCGGCGGCGGTGAGGAGCACGGCGCGCTGGCGGCGGGCGAGCCCCTTCTCGATGAGGCCCAAGGAGGCGCGGCGCTCCACCGTCTGGACGGCACCGCTCCAATCGCCATCGGCGCACTGCGCTTCGAGCATGGCCTCGTTGGCCCAGGTGACGCTGGGGGCGAGGCGTGCGGCCTCGGCGGCATAGGCGCGGGCGGCGACGTCGTCCTCGCGGCGGCGGGCTTCGACGAAGAGACCGCGCAGGCCCAGCACCCGCGTTTCGGGGTCGTTGGCCATGCGCTGGAACGCGTGTTCCGCCGCTTCGCGGTCGCCGGAAATCTGCGCCGCCTGCGCCTTCAGCAGGAGCGCCAGGGGCTCCGCGCCGAGCAGGCGCTCGGCATCGCTGGCATGGCGCCGTGCCGCGAGCGGGTCGCCCGAGCCGACCGCGACCATGCCGCGCGAGAGGGCCGAGAATCCCTTGGCCCGGCGCCGCTCCTTGGAGCCGCGGACCAGGGTCTCCGGCAGGGTGATGATGCCCCGCACGATGGCCCAGATGAAGCCGATGACGATGGCGGCGATGAACACGCCGATCAGGGCGATGGCGAGGCTGGTGGCGAGCTCGTAGCCGTTCCAGACGATGGTGACCGTGCCGGGGCGGTCGGCGATCCACGTCGCCCCGAAGGCGGCGAGGGCGAGAAGGGCTAGGAAGGCGAGGGCGCGCCACATGGGATCACGAACTCCGGAAGGTGGCGTCGGCCGGGGAGGGGACGCGCGTATCGGGAAGGGTGGGCGCGCCGCGCCCACAGATGATGATCGAGTTGGCCTCGCCCGGCATGCCGGACGGCCGAACCGGAGGGGCGATCCTCACCGGCCGGCGCCGGTGGAGGGCAGCGCCTTGAACGCATCCGCCAGCAATGCCTGCGCAGCGTCACCCGCCGCGGCGCGCGAGGCGAGCTTGGTGCCGAACTCGCCGAACTGCGCGCGCACATCCTCGGGCAGGCCGGCGAAAGCCTTGGCCGCCTCGGCGATGGCGCCGCGATCCAGGGCGTCCTGCACCTTCGGCACGGCGTCCTCGGCCGCGGCCTCGCCGGGGGCGGCGGGAGCGTCGACCTTGCGGACCTGGACGATGGATTCGGCCATGCTCATCAGGCGCTGCTTGATGTCGCCGGTCTCGGCCACCGACTTCGCCTGGGCCGCCTTGCGGATCGCGGCGATCCGCTCGGCGATGGGGCGGAACTCGGCCGCCAGACTCCGCGCCGTCGGGGCGCCCTTGTCGGCGAAGGCCGCGACGGCGGTAAGCCGCGCCGGATCACCCGGCTCGGAACTGCGCAGGGCCGCCAGCGCATCGGCATAGGGCGAGCCGGTGTTCAGCGCGCCGACGATGCGATCCGCCGCCACGACCCGCATGGCGGCCTGGACGGTGGAGGCCTCCGCACGGGTGGCCACGGCCTTGTCGAGGCCGGCGATCTTCTCGGATTGAGCCTGGAGGAGACGCTCGACGCCCTTGGCCGCTTCCGCCGCCTGCGTCTTGTTGGCGTCGACCGCCTGCTGGCTCGCCTGCGTCGCTGCCTGGACCGCTTCCGTGGCCGCCTTCACCCGCGCTTCCAGGGTCTGCTGGAGACTGGCGAGCTTCTGGGTCAGGGCCTCGTCCGCCTCCGAACTCGCCTTGGTCCTCTTCTCGAGGTCGCCCTTCAGAGCGGTGACCTGGCTCGCCAGGGCATCGTCGGACGCGGGCTTGGCCGCATTCTCCACCTTGCCCTCGACGGCCTTAAGCCTGTCGTCGAGGCCGGACAGCGCCTGGGGCGAGATCGCGGTGAGGGCGGCGTTGCCGGACTGGTCGCGGCCGGGCTCTTCCTGCAGGGCGGCCACGCGCTGGTCGAGCCCGTCGAGGCGGGCGACGAGATCCTGCGGCAGGGCCGCCGCGGGGGCGGACCCCTCGGCCGGCGGGCTCGCCGAGACGGAACCCGCCTTCTGCAACGCGTCCTTGGCGGCCGCATCGGCGGAGCGGATGGCCTCCGGCAGCGGCTTCAGGGTGGCCTCGTTGGCCCCGATCCGCCTGTCGAGGGCGGCAAGAGCGTCCTTCGGCGCGAGCGTCGCGATCTTCTGGTCGAGGGCGGCGATGCGCCCGTCGTCAGCGACCCCAAGGGCACCGGAACGCTCGACGGCAAAGAGCAGGCCCGCGCCGATCACGCCGCCGAGGAGCCCAGCCGCCGCTACCGAGCCGAAGCCGGCCCCGCCGCGCTTGGGTTCGGTCGCGGCAACGGCCGGTCCGATCTTGGGCGTCGTCGAGCCGGCGGGCTTGGTATCGGAGCCTGCGGGCTTGGCATCGGAGCCAGTGGGCTTGGTATCGGAGCCAGTGGGCTTGGCATCCGACGGGGAGGAGGCCTTGTCCGCGCTCGTGGTGAAGGTGCCCGAGCCGGAGGGCTTCGTCGCGCTCGACGCGGAGCCGGTCTTCGCGGCCTCGGCCGGATCGGGAACCCGCTTGGCCTTCAGGTCGATGATCGGCCCATCGGTGAGATCCGCCTTCGACGACATGGACTGAGCGCCGCTGCCGGATGCGCCGGTCTTCGGCGGGTCGGTCCTCATGGAAGACGGATTTGCGCCCGCAGCGCCCGGACCGGCGGCCTTGGGAGGCTCGGATTTGAGACCACCGGCCTTGCCGGCGTCGAAGGGCGATGCCGCCGGCTTGGGCGGCTCGGATTTGACGGGCTCGTTCTGGAGAGCAGCCGCCTTCGCGGCATCGGGCTTCGTATCGACCGGCTTTGCTTCCGGGGGCTTGGCTTCGAGAGGCTTGCCTTCGGGAGGCTTGGGAGCCGTCGAGACCGGTGGCACGGCGGGCTTGGGTGCATCGGTCCTGGCCGGCTGAGACGGCGATGCCGCAGGCTGCGTCGACGGCTTGACCGCACCGGGATTGGTCGCGCCGGGGGGCGTGGCACCGAGCGTCGTGGAGCCGGGAGTCGTCGTGACGGGCTTGGCCGTCTCAGGCTTGGCCGCCTCGGGCTTGCCTGCTTCTGGCTTGGGGCCGTTCGGCCCCGTCGGAGTTCCCGGACCTTTTCCGTCGCTGTTGGATGGATTCACGGGCGTCTTGCTCCCTTCCCGACTTGCGTCTGCCGCATGAAGCACCCCCGGCGCGTGTCGCGCTCGGTCTGCCGCCCTGCGGTCACAGCGTATGCGTTCGTCCTAACACCGAGGCCGCGGCCTCGGCGAGACCGCTTGTCGGAAACCTGATGTCAGACCCGCGAGAAGTGATTCCTCGTTGGCCTGTTCCGCGACGAAATGGGGGGCGATCCCGGCCTGGGCCAGGGGAACCGCCACGTCCGCCGACAAGCAGTAATGCCTGAGCGCCGCGAAAGCTCCGCCATATCCCGCTTGCCAAGCGAGTTCGCAAGCCGTGGCCGCGCTTCTTCGTGAGTAGTGCAGCACGCCTGTCAGGGTGGAGGGGGGGCCGAGCGCCGTCGCCACGACGGCGGGCAGCGAAGCGACGGGTCGCGCGCCATAGGCGATGTGGGTCGTCACCCGGAACCCCGCTCGGGTCAGGGATGCCGCCGGCTCCGCCTTGCGGTCCTCTCCGGCCAGATGCAGGAGCGATGCTCCCGGAGAGACCTCCCGCACCACGAGGTCGACGAGATCGGCGGCGTTTCCATCCGCCGTCTTCACGGAGACGAACCCGCATTCGCGCGCCAATACCGCCGTGCGCGCGCCAACGGCGAAGACCGGGAGGTGGTGTATCGGCCGCCACTGCGAGGCTTGCCGAAGCGCGTTCGCGCTGGTGACGAGAACGCCGTCGAAGACGCCCGGAGGCGGGGGCGCCCCGGTCGCCTCCACCACGAGGACCGGCGCCACCAAGGGCTCGTAGCCCAAAGCGGCGAGCCGCCCGGCCGTGCGCGTGGCCCCCGGCTCGGGCCGCGCGATCCATATCCGCATCGCCACCATCACCCCGGATTCGCCCTTCGCCGCGGCGTTGGCAAGCCGCTTCGATGACACGTCCTTTCGGCGGGTGCCCATCGTTGCCCTCGGGCGCTATGCCCGGCTAGGGTGGAGACCTCCGTTTCCGTAAAGTCCAAAGCATCGCCATGAACGTCCTCGGCATCGAAACGACCTGCGACGAGACGGCCGCCTCGATCGTCATGCCGGGCGAGGACGGGCGCGGCCGCATCCTCTCCAACGAGGTGCTGAGCCAGATCGCCGAGCACGCGGCCTATGGCGGCGTCGTGCCCGAGATCGCGGCCCGCGCCCATGTGGAGGTCCTCGACCGCCTCGTGGCCCGCGCCCTCGACACGGCCGGGATGACGCTGTCGCAGGTGGACGGCATCGCCGTGGCGGCGGGGCCGGGCCTGATCGGCGGGGTACTGATCGGCCTCGTCACCGCCAAGACCCTGTCGCTGGTGGCGCGAAAGCCCCTCATCGCGGTGAACCATCTGGAGGCGCATGCGCTGACGGCCCGGCTCACCGACGGCATCGGCTTTCCCTACCTGCTGCTGCTCGCCTCCGGCGGGCACACGCAGCTCGTGGCGGTGAAGGGGGTCGGCGATTACGTCCGCCTCGGCACCACCGTGGACGATGCCATCGGCGAAGCGTTCGACAAGGTGGCCAAGCTCCTGGGCCTCGGCTATCCGGGCGGCCCCGAGGTGGAGCGCATGGCCGAGACCGGCAATCCCGAGCGGTTCGCCCTGCCGCGGCCCATGCTCGGCCGCCGCGAGCCGAACTTCTCCCTCTCCGGCCTCAAGACCGCCCTGCGGATCGAGGCCGAGCGGCTGGCCCCGCTCTCCGGCGCCGATGTGGCCGATCTCTGCGCCAGTTTCCAGGCGGCGGTGGTGGATGTGGTGGTGGACAGGGTCCGTGTCGCCTTGCGCGAATTCGGCTCCATCGCGGGCCATCCGACCGCCCTCGTCGCCGCCGGCGGGGTCGCCGCCAATGGCGCGATCCGGCGGGCGCTGACGACCCAGGCCAACGAGGCCGGTCTCACTTTCGTGGCCCCGCCCCTCTCCCTCTGCGGCGATAACGGCGCGATGATCGCCTGGGCGGGGATCGAGCGCCTGCGCCTCGGCCTCGTGGACGATCTCACCGCGCCCGCCCGCGCCCGCTGGCCCTTCGCCGAGGCGGCGGCGGTTGCCTAAGGGTCTTTTGACAGGGACCGTGCCACCCGTCGCCCTGCAGAGGCGCTGGCGCGACCTCGTCGACCGGCGTCTCCCCCAGGCCGCCCGTGCCCGGCCGGAATGGCCGGTGCGCGTCGATCATTGTTTCGCGCGCATCCTTCTCGACAATGCCTGCGGCGGCCCCTGGCGCGAGAGCGTCGCCCCGCCGGCCTGGGCCAACATGCCGCCCGACCGACTGGCCTTCGCCATCGATCTCGGCGAGGCGGTGCTGGCGGCGAAGGCCGATCTCGGGCTCCTGAACCGGCGCTCCCTCGCCTGGCGCGGCAAGATCGGGCGCGCGGTCCCCACCTCGACCCCCGCCTCGCTCACGGGGCAGGGTTTCGTCCTCCGGCGCTGGATCAGGGCCGACGACGCGCCCTTCGCCGCGCTCAATGCCGATCCGGAGGTGATGCGGCATTTCCCCTCCACCAAGAACCGGAGCGAGAGCCTGATCGAGGCGCGGGCCATCGACCGGCGCTTCGAGTCCGATGGGTTCGGTCCCTGGGCGGTGGAGGTGCCGGGGGAGGGGTTCGTCGGCTTCGTCGGCGCCATGCGGTTGATCCGCCCGATGCCGTTCGCCGGCGGGGAGACCGCGGGGGCGAACGTGGAGATCGGCTGGCGCCTCGCCCGTTCGGCCTGGGGGCGCGGTCTCGCCACGAGAGCCGCCACGCTCGCCCTCGCCGACCTGTTCGGGCGCTGCGGCGTGCCGGCGGTGGTGGCCTTCACGGCCACCGGCAACACACCCTCCCGTCGGGTCATGGAGCGGCTCGGCATGGCTTTCTCGGAGGACTTCCTCCATCCCGCCCTGCCGGCGGACCACCCCCTCCAGCCGCACGTGCTCTATCGCCTGAGGGCGGAGGGGGCGTTCGCCGAGGGGGGCCAGGCGCCAACGGACAAAGCGCCAGAGGATCATCGATCATGAGCGACCGGATTGCGGTGGTGGGCGGCGGCGCCTGGGGAACGGCGCTGGCCAACGCGGCGGCGGCCACGGGGCGGCCCGTGACCCTGTGGCTGCGCGACGGGGAGGCCGCCGCTCGGCTTCAGGCCAGCCGCGAGAACGCCCGCTACCTGCCCGGCGTGACGCTGCACGACGGCATCCGCGCCACCGGCGAAGCGCGCGATCTCGCCGGGGCGGGCATCGTCCTGCTGGTGACGCCGGCCCAGACCCTGCGCGGCGTTCTGGAAAATCTCCGCTCGTCCATCGATCCGCAGGCGGCCATCGTGCTCTGCGCCAAGGGGATCGAGCGCGGCAGCGACGCCTTCATGAGCGCGGTGGCTGCCGAAGCGATGCCCGGCGCGTCGGTGGCGGTCCTGTCCGGCCCGAGCTTCGCGGCGGATGTCGCCCGCAACCTGCCCACCGCCGTGACCCTGGCCGCCGGGGACGGCGATCTGGCCGGCCGCCTCGCCGCCGCCCTGTCCGGTCCGGCTCTGCGCGTCTACCACACCGACGACGTGCGCGGCGTCGAGATCGGCGGGGCGGGCAAGAACGTCCTCGCCATCGCCTCCGGCATCGTCGCGGGGCGCGGCCTCGGCGAGAGCGCCCGTGCCGCCCTCATCGCACGGGCCTTCGCCGAGTTGATGCGCTTCGCCCGCGCCTATGGCGGGCGGCCCGAGACCCTGATGGGCCTCTCCGGTCTCGGCGACCTCGTATTGACCGCCTCCTCGCCGCAATCGCGCAACTTCGCCTTCGGCCAGCGCCTCGGCGCCGGGGCCACCCCGGAGGAAGCCTCCGGCGGCAAGCTCGCGGAAGGCGCCTTCACCGCCGCCGCCCTCATCGCCCTGGCGCGCCGCAACGCGGTGGAGATGCCGGTGGCCGAGGCCGTGGCCGCCATCGTCTCCGGGGAAGCGAGCGTCGACGCCGTGGTGGCGGGCCTCCTCGCCCGCCCCCTCAAGCGGGAAGCCGAATGAGCACGGGGCCGATCCACGCTTACCTTGCCGGTCACGGACGCGACGGCGCGCGTCGCAGCCTCGCCGACATCCTCGCCTTCGACGATGCGCGGATCGAGGGCGTCCACGACTACATCCAATGGTGCTTTCCCCTGGCCGAGGCCAGCCGCGCGGTGCCGGGCGCCCCGGTGCTCGGGCGCGACGAGGCCGAGGCGATCCGCGCCGACGAGGCCGCGCGAGAAGGCCTGCGCTCGGCGCTGGCGCGGATGCGGCTCTTCTATACCCGCACCGACGGCTGGCTCCGCCCCTACGACCACAACCACCTTCGCATCACCCGGATCCTCACCGCGACCCGCCTCCTCCTCGGTCCGGACGAGGCGGAGGCGTTCCACGCCTTCGTGACCGCGCGCAACGCACAAGCCGGCTCGCCCATCAACCAGGACAGCCTGCGCTACTGGGGATCGGCCCTCCGCGACGCCTGACGGCCACGCTTTCCCGCGCTAAGGAGGCGCGACGATCGAAAAGGCGACCGATGGCGCACTGGCTCTACAAATCCGAACCCAAGACCTGGTCCTGGGACCAGCAGGTCGAGGCGGGGGAGCACGGCACGCCCTGGAACGGGGTGCGCAACCACGTGGCCAAGCTCAACCTCATGGCGATGCAGGTGGGCGAGCGCGGGTTCTTCTACCATTCCAACGAGGGCAAGGCGGTGGTGGGGGTCGTCGAGGTGATCCGCCCCTATTACCCGGACGACACCGACCCGACCGGCCGGTTCGGCATGGTCGACCTGCGGGCCGTCGAGCCTCTGGCGCGTCCGGTGACCCTGGAGGCGATCAAGGCCGAGCCCCGCCTGAAGGCGATGGTGCTCGCCAACAATTCCCGCCTGTCGGTGCAGCCGGTGACGGAGGAGGAATGGAGGATCGTGCGGGAGATGGGTGGGCTGGGCTGACCATCCGGCACCCGCGCCGTCACGACGGCGACGCGGTTCAGCCCTGCCGCTGCGCCTGGGTCACCGCCACGTGGATGAGTTCGGCCAGCGTCCGCACGCCGAGCTTCTGGCGCATCTGCGAGCAGGCGTTGGTGACGGTCTTGTAGCTCACCGACAGGTCGCTCGCGATGGCGCCGTAGGACTTGCCCTGGGCGAGGCGGGTGAGGATCTGCTGCTCGCGCGGGGTCAACTGGCTTTCGGGCGTGCGGCGCGGATCGGTGCGCAGCATGGCGACCTCGGTGGCCAGACGCCGGTCGAGATAGACCTGGCCGGAACGGACCTTCTCGAACGCCTCGAACAATTCCACCGAGGCGTGGTCCTTCAGCACGTAGCCCAGCGCCCCGGCCTCCAGAGCCCGCGAGACGATCACCGGGTCGTTGTGCATGCTGAAGACGAGGATGCGGATGCCGGGCGAGGCGCTGCGCATCCGGCGGATGAGATCGAGACCCGCGAGCCCGCTGCCCTGGAAGGTCAGGTCGCAGATCACCATCGAGGGGCGCAGGCGGAAGAACAGGCGATAGCCGGCCACTGTGCTGGTGGCCTCGGCGATCCGCTCGATTCCGGCGTCTTCGAGGACGCGGCGGCAGCCCTGGAGGACGATCGGATGATCGTCGATCACGAGGACGGGCGCCTGGGTCGATGTCGGTGTGAACGCGTTCATGCGGGAACGATCGGGCTCGTGTCCTCGGCCCGCTCGGGATCGAGCGGTATCGCTATCCGGACAACCGTCCCCGGCGCCGCATTGTCAAGCCGAAATGTGCCGCTGAGCGCTTCCACGCGCTCCCGCATCCCCGATAAACCCATTCCGCCGCGAAACCCGCCATCGAGGCTGGCGGATGGGGTGCCGTGGTCGGCGGGCAGGCCGGTGCCGTCGTCGCGGATGACGAGGCGCAGTTCGTCGGCGACCGCGCGCTCGCTCGCCTCCACCGTCACGGTGCGGGCCGCGCCATGGCGCACGGCGTTGGTCATGCTCTCCTGGATGCAGCGGAACACCGTGAGATCGATGAGGTCGCCGTAGCCGCGGGCGAGATCGGTGAACGTCCCCGAGAACGTCGTCCCCGGATGGCGGCTGCGGAAGTTGCGCAGGAGCAGCTGCAGGCACTCGGCGAGCGGCACCTGCCCGAGGGCGTGCGGGCGCAGGCGGTTGAGGAGGTCGCGGTTGAGGCCCTGGACCTGACCGACGATGGTGCTGATCTCCTCGGCGCGGGCGGCGAGCTTGCTGCGGTCGGGCTCGGTGGCGCCCTGCGCCATCCGCGTCACCGAGGCGGCGTTCGCCTCCAGGGCGAAGAGGCAGGGGCCGAACTCGTCGTGGAGCTCCAGGGCCGTGCGGCGCCGCTCGTCGTCCTGGGCGGTGAGAAGCTGCCGGTTGAGGCGGCCGTTCGCGGCGCGGGCCTCGGCGAGCGCCCCGGCCACGCTGTTGAAGCGCTCGGCGATGACGGCGAGTTCCCGCGAGGCCGGCGGGTCGAGCCGCGCGGTGTAATCGTGCCGCTCCAGTTGGGTCAGCCCGTCGGCGAGCTGGGTCAGGGGGGCGAGGACCCGGCCGAAGGCGATGTAGAGGGCGCCGAGCAGGCCGAGATTGAGGCACAGGCTCGCCAGCGAGAGGGAGACGGTATAGCCCCAGACCTCGTCGATCTCGTCGAGGGGCTCCGTGGTGATGAGGGCGGTGCCGATCCGATGCTCCTGCGCCACGATGGGCAGGTCGTCCCGCTGCGGCGTCGGGGCGATCAGCTCGGCGAACCAGCGCGGCGCCAGATGGGTCTCGCGGCGGGGGCGGGGATTGGCGAGGGCCACCTTGCGGCCCTCCGCATCGAAGACCGCGACCCGGACGTGGCGAAGCCCCTGGACGCGCAGTTCCAGGGTCTGGAGCAGGCGCGCGGGCGAATCGGACTGGGCGAGACCGATCGTATCGGAGACGATCAGCTCGATATTGGCCAAAGCCGCCTTCATCTCCACCTCCACCGCCGAGCGGGCGTTCACCACGATCAGGCTGAAGGAGACGAGGGCGGCCAGGAGGTCGATGGCGAGGACGAGGACGACGAGGCGTGCCCGCGTCGGCAGGGCGGCCCAGGTCGGGCGTCGCGAGGCGCCACTCGCGGTGTCCACGGGGGGAGGGC